>NZ_CP114904.1:2734444-3036666 GCF_027497215.1 Micromonospora sp. WMMD812
CGATCCGAGCGTCCTGCCCGCGCACAGCGAACGGGAGATGCACCGTACCGTCAACGGCCCGGTCGGACCCGACTCCCGATCGGAGCCCAATCGTGATCTTCGAGGATCGAGGTCGAGGCGTTCGGCATCTGACGTGGACGGGCAGAGACAGGCACTGGTCCAGTTCTCGCAGGCCGTGGCCTACGGCCCCCGACCGGTCAGCGGGGCGACACCCGCGTTCGGAGTAGCGCCATGACCGCGTAGCCGAGCAGCAGCAAGCCGACACCCGCGCCGACGACCTGCCCCACCAGCGCGGACGAGCCGAGCCCGACGAACAAGCCGACCAGCGCGACGAGGCACACCGCAAGGCCGAGCGGTCGCAGCAGCGGATCGCGCAGCACCGGCGCCAACGGTAGGAAATGCAGGCCGACGACCGCGCTGACGAGAACCGGAATGAACGCCGACCAACCCGCAAGCGCGAGCAGCCAGGCCCCGAGCCCGGCCAGCGCGAACTCCACGCCGACGATGAGCAGGTAGCGCCGGTCGGCGGCCCGGTCTCGCGGCGTCGCATCGGCCTTGCGGGCACCGCGACTGGCGACGACCGCGCCGAAGACCGCGGTCAGCAGGGCTGCCACACTGAGGATGACCAGCAACATGTGCAGCGGCGGCTCCGCCTTCGGCACGCTGAACCAGAGGGCCGCGAAGACCCCGAGATACAGCGCGGTCAGCCCCGCCTGCCGACGGGTTCCGTTTCCTGCCGTCATCGTCGCCCCCGCAGATAGACCCGGCTGCCTGACGGACAGCGATCATGATCATATGCATGGCCGCCGAACCTGGGACAGGAGGCTGCCTACCCCCAAGTCCCTCACTCTCGCCCCGGCGAAGGCGGTTCTCGACGCCGCCGAGAGAACCCGGCTACCTGCCTATGTGGTGCTGTCGCTCCTGACCGGAGCGCGCACGACGGGCAGGTCGTCAACCGACCCGTCTACGTCGTCGTCGGCGTCACGGTCAACCGTGAGCGGGACATCCTCGGCCTCTGGGCCGGCGACGGCGCCGAAGGCGCCAACTTCTGGCTGCAGGTGTTCACCGAGATCAAGACCCCGGGCGTCGAGGACGTGTGCATCGCCGTCTGCGACGGGTTGAAGGGCCTCCCCGACGCGATCACCACAGCCTGGCCGCAAGCCGTCGTCCAGGCATGCTTCCTCCACCTGATCCGCAACACCTTCCGATACGCCTCCCGCCGTGACTGGGACGCCATGTCCAAGAGCTTGCGACCGGTCTACACCGCCGCCACCGAAGCCGCCGCGGCAACCCGGTTCGACGAGTTCGCCATCGCCTGGGGTGGGCAGTATCCGGCGATCGTCAAGCTGTGGCGGACGGCCAGTCGCGTCGTCCGCATCACGCCGATCGGCCGTCAACTCGCCGACGATCTCCGAGACATGTGCTGTCGGTCACGGTTGACCTTGACCTTAGGTCGGGGTGGAACGTTCTGGTATCGGCAGGTCGCCGAGAGCGAACGAAGCTCTGAGGGAGCGAACCATCATGTCCATCGACTTTCCCGACCAGGACAAGAAGACCCTGCGCACCGCTGCGTACGGTGCGGTGTCGCTGATCGCCGCCGCCACTGGCTCGCCGCAACAGGTCACCCCGAGCGCCGTCGTCGCTCTGACGTCGGCGACCGGCCCTATCGGGTACGTGCTCACCGCGAAGACCAAGGACATCGACCTGACGGGCAAGACTGTCGCGGAGCTCGCGGACCGGGTGCTGCCGGCCCTGACTGCGGCCGTGGAGCTCCTCGGCGAGCGGTCGCCGACAGTGGTCGATGACTTCCGTCGCACCGTCCTGCTCGCCGTTGAGACCGCCCAGGGCGTGAAGCCCGGCGTCACCGCGGCCGAGACGGCCCGCAAGATCACCGCCGCCCTCGACGCTGGCTCCACCGGCGACATCGAGGCGGTCCCCGCTGTCGTTGACCGTCCCGAGCTGCAGAAGACGATCGAGGAGATCATCGATCCCGGCATCATCGGGTTGTCGGTTCGGGTGAACGACGAGCGGGGCGCATGGGTCGGCAGTGCCGGGGCGGCCGAGTTGGGCGGATCGGCGAAGCCGCCGGTCGACGGGCACATCCGGATCGGCAGCAACACCAAGACCTTCACCGCGACGATGGTGCTGCAGCTGGTGGCCGAAGGCCGGATCGGGTTGGACGTCCCGGTGGTGGACTATCTGCCCGAGTTCGGGATCGACGGGCGGATCACGGTGCGGATGCTGCTGCAGCAGACCAGCGGTCTGTTCAACTTCACCGGCGAGATCTACGAAGACGGGTCGATCGTGCTGGGCGTGCCCATGCCGTACGGCCCCAAGGGCAACGAGTGGCTCGGCAACCGGTTTGCGGCGTACCGGCCGCAGGAGCTGGTGGAGATCGCGCTGTCGAAGCCGGCGCGGTTCGAGCCGGGGACGGGCTGGAGTTACTCCAACACCAACTACGTGCTGGCCCGGCTGCTGATCGAAAAGGTCACCGGCCGCACGGTCAACGAGGAGATGCAGCGGCTGATCCTCGGACCGCTCGGCATGTCGCACACGGTGGTGCCCAACGACGCGGAGATCGCCGAGCCGCACGCCCGCGCCTACTACCGGCACGTGGAGGACGGCGAGCAGAAAACGGTCGACGTCACCCGCCAGAATCCCTCCTGGGTCTCGGCTGGCGGTGACATGATCTCGACCACCCAGGACCTGCACATATTCATCTCCGCTCTCGCCGGCGGCAGGCTCCTGCCCGCCGAGCTGAGGGCGGAGATGTTCACGCCGGTCGCGACCGGCATCCCGAACATGGACTACGGCCTGGGAGTGTTCGTGCTGACCACTAGCGACGGCGACACCGTCATCTCCCACAACGGCGCCTCCGTGGGCCACGCGGCGCTGATGTACAGCACGCCCGACGGATCCAAGACGCTGACCGGCGCACTGAACTGCGTCGACGATGCGAACCTGACCGTCGCGGCCGCATTCCAGGGCGCCCAGCTGCGGTTGCTCAACGAGGTGTTCTGCGGCGGGCAGGAAGCCTAGGGCCAGCGCCGCAGGCGGCCGCTTGCGGTCGTGCGGCGAGAAACGCGAACCGAGGCCACGCCGAGCTCGACGAGCCCGGCGTGGCCGGTCCACACGCTCGGCAGCGGCGAACGTGATCGCCCGCTCGAACACGAGGCAGGATGATCACATGAAGAACGGCATCACGATCGGGCAGGCAGCCGCATTCGTGGGCATCACGGTGAAGACGGTGCGGCACTACCACAAGCTCGGCCTGGTCAAGGAGCCCGAGCGTGACCGCTCGGGCTACCGGCGATACGGATCGGATGAGCTGCTGCGCCTGGTGCAGGTCAGAACACTGGCCGCCGCCGGAGTGCCGCTGGCCGAAATCAGGCCCCTCCTCGACGCCGACACCACACGGTTCACCGCCGCAATCGCCCAGGTCGAGCGCCAGCTCGACGAACGAATCGAGGAGCTGATCGCGCGGCGCGGCACACTGCGCCAGCTCGCTGACGGCGACCGGGCACTGTTGCCGGGCCGCGCCGTGACGCTACTGGAGCGGATGCCCCACCTCGGCTACTCCGAGGACGAGGTCGCGGCCACCAGAGAAGGCTGGGTGCTGGCGCGGGCGCTGGTCCCCGAAGGCTTCGATGACTACCTCGACCAGTTCGAACACGCCCTCGAAGACACCCGGCTCGCCGCCTTGACCAGACGCATCGCCGAAGCCGCCACCTGGGAACCGGACGACCCGCGCATCGCCGAACTCGCCGCCGACGCGGCCGCCCACTACCTCGCCGACCCCGTTCTGCTGAAGACTGTGACCGCAATGCAGGGCCGTACCGACCCCGCGGCGCGGTACGCGATGATCGCCCACCATGGCGAAGAACCAACCCCGGCCGCAGCCCGACTGTTCGCCCTGTTCGAAGCCAAGCTCCGCGCCGCCGGGGTCCGCATCCCGGGGCCGAACTCGCACTGACCGCACCGCGACACTGGATCCACCCCATCCAATCGGCCCACACCACAATCGGCACCCTCCACCACCGGCCGACCGTTGAAACGTCAGACCCGCCGACGTACGGCGGTGACGACCATCGCAGGCCCCCGAACAGCGTGAATGCGGTTCGGTTTCTGCCGCATCCGGTCCACTTGCGGGATGGCGCAGTTGTGGAAGCGCTCTGGGCTCATAACCCAGAGGCCGCCGGTTCGAATCCGGCTCCCGCTCCCGCTCCCGCGACGGCGCGTACCGGCGCGTCCTCGAGTAGGAAGATGATCGCCGCTCGACGACGAGTGGTCCGGGGCGAGCGAACTCCCGCCCCGGACCACCGATCGTCCGCTACGTCCCGCCGAACGGATCGGGCAGGAACAGGAACTCCTTGGCGAGGGCACGCACCTCGACCCACTCCGGGGCCGTCGAAAATGCCTTCGGTTCCCACAGGTAGGCCTTGTCCGCGCCGCTCATCAGGTCGAGCATCTGGTCGATGCGGCGGGCCAACGCGGCCTGCGCCGGATCGACCAGCTCGGCCTCCTCCAACGGTTCCAGGAGAGCGACCACCGCTTCGAGTTGGAGCGCCAACTCGTCCGCCGAGCCGCCGACGCCGGCCCTGCGCAGGTACTCCCGCTGGTCGTCGGGCGGCAGCGCGAGACGAGCGACCACCCGCGTCAGCCCGCACAGCACCGAGATCACGCGGGCGGGATGAAGGAGATCATCCGGATCGTAGCCCGCCGCCTGAGACATCGGATCACCTCTCCAGAGCGAACGCGTCACGTCAGCTGGTCGAGCTTCCACTGCGGGGGTGTGGATGGACAAGCGCAGACCAGCGCGGGGTGATGCAACGCCACAGGGCCTCGAGCGTGACCGGCCGATCCCGGAAACAGGACCGCCATACCGTCGGAGTCCAAAGTAGTCGCCAGTCGGGCAACCCGGTCCGTCATCGCCAAAAGCCGGGTTCGAGAGTTGGTGCGGCAGGCCAACCGGGGCCGCGCAATCCAACGTCGGGGCGCCACGGCGGCGCCGACCCAGGCGAGCTGGATGAGACCCACCGAAAGTTGGTGGGTCGGCATCCGTCCGCTGCTCCCGAACTGCTCCCAAGGTAAGGGCCATACGCGAAAGAGCTCGTTACCGGATACTCCGGTAACGAGCTTCTGACCTGTGGATACAGACGGTGGGCGATACTGGGATCGAACCAGTGACCTCTTCGGTGTGAACTCTCGGCGAGCGGGCCGGATCGGCCTTGATAGGAGGTCAGACGCCCTATTCACGCGCTTCTCAGCTCGGTTCGGCTGGCACGGCTGCTGTACTTCGCTGCTGTACTGCTGGCATTAGACGAGGCGCTGGATGCGGACCTTCGCTCGCTCGTTCCTCAGGTGGCCGTGCTTGTGCTGGCGGACCTGCTCGTCCCAGACCTCCTGGTCGTAGTCCGGGTCCGGCGGGATCCATCTGTGGGAGCCGTCGCTGTAGTGGAACTTCTCGTCCCCGGGTCGCAGGATGCTCATCGGATCCAGCCGAGGAATCGGTGGTGCAGGTGGCCGGCGGGGACGTGGGCCAGGTCCTGGGCGGCGTCGACGAGTTGGGCGGCCAGGTAGAGCGCCAACGACACCGGGGCGCGGTCGTACTCGGCTCGCAGCTCCCGCCGTCGGGTCTGGCAGGGCCACTCCCCCGCGCAACCGCCGCACGTCCAGGCCGGCTTGATCGGGTGGTGAGTGGTCATCGCGGGGCGTCCTGGCTGGGCCAGTGGCCGCGGTTGATCGGGATGCGGTGACGGCTTCGGCACGGCAGGGTCGCACCGCAACGGCAGACATGTCGCCAGCGCCGCCATGACCACACGGGCCGATGGCGACGGGCGAGGGTGAGCGCTGCCGCCAGGACGTACTCGTCATACGAGACCCGCTTCATCGGCTAGCCACAGCCCACCGGGGCCACGGACCGCCGGGCGGAGAAATGGGAAGGGAGCACTGCCGCCTCCTCGTGCCGCAGGTGTGCGGAGGCGTGGATGCCCGATCGCGGGGGATGCGCCGGACATCCACGCCGGCGAGGACGGCCCACAGCGCCAACCGGGGGAATCGACCTCCTCGGCAACTTCCCACAGGTACCGTTGGGTAGTCAAGGGCTGAGGTAGGTGGTCTACTCGTGTTGCCAACCGAGGGGAACACCGTGCCACCGCGTTACCGCTACGAGCAGATCGCCGACGACCTCGCCGAACGCATCAAGTCCGGCGAGTTCCCGCCCGGCTCCAAGCTGCCCAGCCGGCGCGAGTTGATCGAGCACTACGGCGTTACTGAGCCGGTAATCGACCGCGCAATGCAGGTGCTACGGATCAAGGGCATGACCGAGACACTGCCCGGCGTAGGCGTCTTCGTCGCCGAGTAGACCCTCCGAGAGCCAGCCCAACAGGACTGTGACCCCTCGCTTGTAAGTTCTGGGCACGTCGTCCGGCGGGGTCCGTCCGCATCCGCGACCTCAGGCGGCTGTCCATGCCCGGGTAGCCGGCGGCCGTCTCCATCCCGGCTGGTTGCTGTCACCGTTGCTGTCGAAGCCACCCGTTTTGCGGGTGGCACCGTCTCATGCTGCCCTGTCCCACGTCAGGACCCGGCTCGGCGGGCCGGTCGACTCGGTCCCGTTAGTAAGGCTCGCTAGCATGGCATTCGCGTCATCGACGTCCCATCCTCGACGAGTACGAGAGGAAGGTCCGGCTTGCCGAGCAACTTCGAGATTGCCGCGAGCATCGCTGCACCGATCCTCGCCGCTGTGGGCCCACTTGCCATATCGAGGATGCAGAACCGGCGAGAGGCCAGGATCCGAGCATCGATCATCAGCAACATCGAGTTGGCTCGGTCACTCCAAGACGCTGAACCTCAGTCTGAGGAGGCGACCTGGCTCCGCCTCCACATACGCTCTCAGGTCGCCGCGCTGATCGAGCACGAGCAGAAGGAAGTTCAGCGCCGCCGAGACTGGGGGATGCTGTTCTTCGTCGCAGGGTTCGGGCTACCCGCCCTGCCCGTCCTGTACTGGATGTGGCCACCGGAACAATGGTGGTTATGGGCGGTATTTGTGCTGGTAGCCGCATACGCCGCTGCTGTCATCATCGGCGGCCTCGGTGCGACGTTCCAGCCGAGCAACAAGCGGCGGCGGGAACCGGAGGAAAGACCGACCCAGGCTGCGTCCGACGCCGCTCCGCATGACGGCCTAACTCCGACCACTGAGGTACCCAACGGTCGGGCGGCGAATGATCTGGCAAATCACCTCTGAAAAGCCTGGGTGATCGGGCCGACCACGCCTTGTTGCCTGGGCAGACGTCGTCACCAGTGGTCGTTTGGCCGCTCATGATCGGCCTCCGACGGCCTTGTGTGACGGCCTGGGCCTCGTCGATCCGCCCAAAGCCGGCACCCGCCCGCCGTGACCACTCGCTTGTAAGGCGTGGACGGCAACGGGTGCCGCGTCCGCGTAGGTCCGCGGTGTCCGCTCGGCACCTGTCATGCGTGCAGACAGGTCCACACACGGCCATGACGGTTGATGTCAGCAATGGATGTCACCCGCAGACGGCCGTCGGTGTCCGAGATGGCAGCGGTAGACGCCTGGTTCCTGAGCGGACCAGCTGACGGCAGGTTAAGCCGGTAGAACCTGGCCGGGTGCCCGATGTGGTCAGGCTCAGGCTCGGAACGTGCCCGATCAGTTCGACGCTGGCCGGGGTTCCGCGAGTGCTCCGTTGGGTGTGTGGCCCTGTCGCTGTCCCGCGAGCCATTCGTCGAAGGTGGTTGGCGTGATGCGGGCCCCTTCGCCGGGCAGGCGCACGGTGCCGGCCATCGAAGAGTCAAAGATGCCTGACCACGTCGGTACGAGCTTCACCGTGTGGCCGCGCGCATCGTTGGTGCGTCGCGCCATGTCGACGAGGTCCTGCGGCTCCGGGCCGGCAACGTCGGCGTAGCGGCCTTGCGGCTCGCCCACCGCTATCTCGGCGAGGACGTCGGCGACGTCCTGCGGCGCGATCGGCTGCACGAGCAGCGGCGCGATCGTGGCGACGCCGTCCCTCTCGGTCCAACTGGCGACCATCGCGGCGAAATCGTGAAACTCCGTGGCCGGGACGATCGTCCACGGCAGTGGACCGGCGGCCACGAGCCGCTCCTGCTCGCGCTTGCCCGCGTAGTGTGCGGTGCCCTCGACGCGATCGACCCCCACGATCGAGAGCAGAACGTGATGCCGGACGCCGGCCCGCTCCCCGGCGGCGAGCAGGTTTCGGGTGGCGGTGCCGAAGTACGCCACCGTTTCCGCGTGACCGGTAGCCGGCGCGCTGGTGGCGTCGATGACCGCGTCGACGCCGTCGAGGGCGCGGTCGAGCCCGCCGCCGGTTGACAGGTCCACGCCCAGCGAGCGGCTGATGCGTACGACGTCTTGCCCACCCCGTTCGAGTGCGGCGACGGTGAGCGCGCCGATGTTCCCGGTCGCCCCGGCGACTGCGATCCGCATGACGATCTTCCTCTCCCTAGCAACCGAGCCGACCATATCTCGGACTAAGCAGATCCACAATATCCGCGATATGCTGACGTTGTGAAGTTGCCTGTAAGCACCGAATGGCTGTTGCACTGCGCCGCAACGCTGGCGCAGCTCGACCCGAACGCCACCGCATCGGCGGCACAACTCGCGCTGTACTACGATCTTCCGGCGGCCTATCTCGCCAAGCAGCTACAGACGCTCGTCAAGGCCGGCGTGCTGATCGCGACGACAGGTCCACACGGCGGGTTCCGGCTCGCGCAACCGGCATCCGAGATCACACTGCTGCGGATCGTGGAGGCGGTCGACGGCACGTCCCCGCCGTATGAATGCCGCGAGATCCGCCAACGAGGACGGGGAGCGCTCCCCGCCGACGAGTGCCAGAACACTTGCATCCTCGCCCAGAAGATGGCCGAGGCACACGATGCGTGGCGGCGCACCCTCGCCAGCGTGTCACTCGCCGACATCATCGCCACGCTGCCCCCGACAGCGCCGGCCCGCACCCAATCCCGCCTCGCATCGACGATCGATTCCACGCCGCCATACCGATCGCCGAGGTGAGCTGATCCGTACGTCCCCGATCAAACCACGACACCAACGTCTTAGATTTCCCTTTCGCCGTCGATCTTCTGGGTGCGAACGAACCACCCGCCGCCGCCCTGTCGATCGGACCTTGACAGCCCGGCCGGCTGCGGCGGCGAGGCCAGGGCGGCAACGCGCTTCAGCAGGCGATGCGGGCGGAGCTGGCCTCGCGAAACGTGGCGTGCCGCGACGAGGCCGTGGTGGGGAGGTGGCGCGAGCATCACGGGCAGGCCCCCGCCTGCCGGCAACGCCGGCCTGAGGGGTCGCAGAGGCTCCGGGGTCAAGGGCGGCCCGAAGGGCCGTCGCGCAGCGATGCGAAGCACCCTTGAGGTCGGAGGGGCGGCCCCGCATCCTCCGCGCCGCATCCCCACCACGGCCGGCGGCGACCCCCCTACGGCGCGGAGGTAGCGACGGCCGCCGCACCCGGCCGGCTGCCGGACCAGGAACCTCCACCCATCGGATCGCCATCGTCTGCGGCGGCCCCGGGTTCCCGCTCTCCGCGCCAGCCGATGGGCACTGGGCGTGCTGCGCAGCTTTGGGCTTGCCCGCTGCGCAGCGCGACGCCCAATCGGCGGCGCGTGCGGCCCGTTTCGGGCCGCCTTGATAGACGTAAGGAAAGTCCTCCCACCCAGGCCGGCAGCCGGCTGTCCGGTCTCAGGAGTCCGCTTCCCGGGACACCGGTTGTCGTACGTATTCAGTAGCTTCTACGCCACGCGGACAACATGTCGAAGGGGCCGAGGATGGGAACACCGGTCAGGCGGGTCGATCGGATCGAGACGCCAGTCATGTTTGTGGCGGCCAAAGATGGGTCCGACGAAATCGGGCCTGCCTGGGATCGTCTGGAGACGATGCTCGGGTCGCTGCGGGGGCGGAGGTTCCTCGGCGTGTTCGACGACTCCGGTACCTACCGCTGCTGCGTGCAGCTCCGAGCCGGTGACGACGCTGCCCTACTCGGCCTGGAATCGGGCATCGTTCCAGGAGGCCGGTACCTATGCGCAACGGTGCGTGGTCCGCAACCGGCGGCATATGCTCTGCTCACGCCAACGTTCGAAGCGTTGCAGCGCTCGGGCGAGCGAGACCACACTCGACCGAGCATCGAGTACTACCGCCGTCACGACAGGATCGACCTGCTGATGCCGGTGCGAGACGGGGCCTGAGAACGACCGGAGAATTGCCAGTACCCGGTGCTACTCTGGTGCTCGTCGAGGACGCCAGTGCGGCCCTCCCGCCGGATCGCTGAACTCGACGTCGGAGATGCCGAGCGGCCTTCCTGCCGCTGATGCGAGCCACGTCCCGCCGGCTCTCGATCGCACCGGCCGCTGTGCCGGTCTCTTGAATCCGCTGAGCGGCCCAGCACGGCCTTTCCTGCCGTCCACGATGGCCCGGATTCGCTTACCTCGACGGGTGGGGCAGCCTGCGGCAACCGGAAGCTGATATCCCAGGCTTTCCGCCCGTGCCGGCCCCAATCACCGAGTCGACGGGCGCGAAAGGACATGACCCCATCGGCGGTGAGTGGTACCACCACGATTCCGCCCTCCGGCGGCAGCCACCCTTTCGGCGGTGCCAGGAGACCCGACGAACACCACCAGCGGACAGACGTCCACGGCTGGTGGTGCTTCGTCTCCCGTCCCTGCCACCCCGTAAGGAGAGAGTCCTGTCCATCGCCCTCGACCTGTCCCGGCCTGGCCTCGCCGCCGGCCGTGACGCCAACGTCCTCTTTCGCGCTGCCACGCCGGAGTTCTCCGGCTGGCTGGAGCACACCCGTCCCGCCGGCGGCTGTGCCCGCCCGATCCGCCTGACCGGCACCCTGACCGCCGTCGACCCCCACAGCGGCCGGATTCTGAGCGAGCAGCACACCGACGAACTGCCCGATCGGACGCTCTACAAGGCGTGCGGCAACCGCCGCGAAGCCCAGTGCCCCGACTGCGCCTGGGTCTACCAGGGCGACGCCTACCAGGTCGTGCGCTGCGGCCTGACCGGCGGCAAGGGCGTACCCGCCTCCGTCGGACAGCACTCGGTCGTCTTCGCCACCTTCACCGCACCGTCCTTCGGCGCGGTCCACCACCGGCACGTCCCCCATCACACCTGCGCCGCCCGCGAGCGCTGTGACTGTCGTCCCGCCCCCTGCCGCGCCCGGGGCACCGCCGGCACCTGCCCGCACGGGCAGCCCGCAGTGTGCTTCGCCCGCCACGACGCCGATGACCTGCGGCTCGGTCAGCCGTTGTGCCTGGACTGCTACAACCACGCCCACCAGGTCGTCTGGAACTACTTCGCCGGCGAGCTGTGGCGGCGCACCAAGCAGGCCATTGAACGTCACCTCGCCACCCTCTGCCGCCGGCACGGCATCCCCTTCGTCCGGGTGGTCACTGCTTCCGGCAAGATCCGCTGGGTCCCGCCGGTGCGGGTGTCGCACGGCAAGGTCGCCGAGATGCAGCGCCGAGCAGCGGTCCACTTCCACGTCCCGCTGCGCTTGGACGGCGTCGACCCCGACGGCCCGGAAGCGATCGTGCCGCCGCCGGCCGGCATCACCATGGACGACCTGGAGGCAGCCGTCCACGCCGCCGCCCGCCAGATCACCGTCACCACGCCACCGCACCCCGACCGGCCCGAAGGCTGGGCGGTCGCCTGGGGCGAGCAGGTCGACGTCCGGCGAGTCAACAGCGCCAGCGGCGAGCTGACGGACGGCAAGGTGGCCGCCTACCTGGCTAAGTACGCCACCAAGTCGACCGAGGTCACCGGCCACTGCTCCACCCGGCTCACCGCCGCCCAGATCGGCGACTACGCCGACCCGGAAGGCGACCATCTCGCTCGCCTCATCGACGCCTGCTGGCGGCTCGGCCGCCCCACCCACAACGCCAGGGCCACGGGCGCCGCAACGACCGCAGACCGTCAAGGCCACCTTGACGGCGAACCGAACCCCTACGCCGGGTTGCGTCGCTGGGCGCACATGCTCGGCTTCGGCGGCCACTTCCTCACCAAGGCCCGCCGCTACTCCGTCACCTTCGGCCTCCTGCGCGACACCCGCGCCACCTACCGCCGTACCGAAGACGACGACACCGTCGGCACCATCATCGTCGGCGCCCTCACCTACGTCGGGGCCGGCTGGCTCACCGACGGTGACGCTCTCCTCGCCAACACCGCCGCCAGACAGCGCCGGGAGAGCAGACGCATCGGCCGGGAAGAACTCGCCCATGAAGCCTGGCTCGCCGGGGCCGCCACATGAGCCATGACCTCACCCCGCGCTGGTACTCCCCCGCCGAGGTCGCCGTCCTGCTCGGCTTCGGCATCTCGAAAGTCAAGATGAAGATCGCCACCGGTGAGCTGCGCTCCATCAAGGACGGTAAGTACCGGCGCATCCTCCCCGAGTGGGTCGACGACTACATCCGCGAACAGGTCGAACGCCAGGAGGCCGCCTGATGTCCGCCCGCTCCCGCGCCAACGGCGAAGGCTCCATCTTCCGTACCGCAACGGCTTCGCCGCCTACGTCTGGGTCACCAAGCTCGACGGAAAGCGCACCCGCAAGTACGTCTACGGCAAGACGCGAGAGGCCGTCCACGACAAGTGGATCAAGCTGCACCAGCAGGCGAAGCAGGGACCGGTGGCGACCAGCGTGCCGACAGTCGGCAGCTTCCTCACGCGGTGGCTGTCAGAGATCATCGAGCCGAACCGGGCACCGTTGACCTATGCGACCTACGAGACGATCGTCCGCCGCTACATCGCCCCCGGCCTCGGGGCCAAGCGGCTCGACCGGCTCCAGTCGCGGGACGTGCAGACCTGGATCAACCAGGTGGCCCGGACCTGCCAGTGCTGCGCCCAGGGCAAGGACGCGGCTCGGCCCAAGGAAAAGCGGCGCTGCTGCGCCTTCGGCCGGTGCTGCCAGGCGGTCCCGTCGACGCGGACTGTCAGCGACATCCGGGCGGCGCTGCGGGCCGCTCTCACCCACGCCCAAGGCGAAGACCTCATCGCGAAGAACCCGGCCGTGCCGGTCACCCTCGCCACCGTCCGCCGCCGTCGCGGCAAGTCGTGGTCGAGCGACGAGGCCCGCAAGTTCCTCGAATCCGCCCGCGCCGACGAGGACCCGCTCTACGCCTCCTACGCCCTGGTCCTCGTCACCGGCCTACGCAAGGGCGAGGCGCTGGGACTGACATGGGAGGACGTCGACCTCGACGCCGGAGAGCTGACCATCGGCCGCCAACTGCAGCGCGTCCGCGGCCAGCTCCTGCACCGCGACACCAAGACCCAGGCGTCCGACGCGACCCTCCCCCTGCCCGACATCTGCGCCACGGCACTAGGAATCAGGAAGGCACAGCGGGACGAGGCACGAGCAGCCGCCGGCAACGCCTGGCACGAAGCCGGCCTCGTATTCACCACCCGCTATGGCACGCCCATCGAGCCACGCAACTTCCAACGCTCCTGGCAGACCCGCTGCGAGAAGGCGAGGGTCAGGCCGATCACCGTCCACGACGCCAGGCGCACCTGTGCCACGCTCCTAGCCGACCTCGACGTCCATCCGAGAGTCGTCATGCAGATCCTCCGGCATGCCCGCTTCTCGATAACCATGGAGATCTACACCCAGGTCTCGTCCAAGGCGACGCAGGAAGCCCTCAAGCGCGGCGATTCTCTCGGCCACTGCCCCAGCACCTCGTGACCTCCGAGACGGGCACCGGTCACGGTGCGCTGGCTCAGCTCTCTTCGGCTCCGGAAACTGGCATGTCGAGATAGGCCAGCAACCGCAGAACACCGGCAAGGTGTTGCAGGTCATGCCAGAGCACCGGCACGTCGCCCGCCGGGCGACCCAGGAACGAACGCAGCTCCGCGATGTCATCGCTGCTCTGCCCGACGTCGATACCCGGTGCAGGGTCGTCCCTCAGCTCGAAGGCGGTCCTCACGTCGACGTTCCAGTAGAGGTCGATACCGACGCCCGACAGATCGATCTCCGCGCCGAACCGCTCCTCCACTGCATCCAGCAGCATTCCGCACACCTGGCGAAGGTCCTGGACTCTCAGCACGTCCGTCACGTTCACCACCCTCTCGGCAGCGCCACACACACAACGACCGCGGTTGCTGTACTTAGCTGCTGTACAGGCAGCAAAAAGGCCACCCCCCTTGAATGGGAATGGCCTTTGACCTGCGTGGGCGATACTGGGATCGAACCAGTGACCTCTTCGGTGTGAACGAAGCGCTCTCCCGCTGAGCTAATCGCCCTCAGCGCGGATGACTGTACCTGATCGGCTCCCCCGTCCGCGAATCTGGGGTCAGTGCGTCGCGAGGTAGTGCATGACCCGGGCGACGAGGTCGATGCCGAGGCTGTACTTGAGCGAGAGCCAGACCACGACGGCGACGAAGACGAGGCCGACGGCGCCGAGCACGAATCGCACGCCGAGTGACTGGTCCTTCACCCACTGCGTCCAGTTGTGGACGTGCCGGCGGGTGAAGCCGAGGAGCCGTCGCGCCCAGTGGTACTCGACCGCCCAGATCCCGAGGCCGGCGATCACCAGCAACCAACCGGGGCCGGGCAGCGGGATGAGGGCGATGCCGAGGGTGACGACGAGCGCGCCCGCGATGGAGATGAAGATCTTGAGGGCGATCCGGCCGGTGGGGTTGGCGCGGATCAGGTCGAGAGTGGTGGAGACGCGCTGCTGCCAACGGGCCCACCGCCGCCGTTCGGCCAGGGCGATACCACCCGGGCCGGGCTCGGGTGGCCCATCTCCGGATGCCCGGCCGCCGGGCCGGTCGTCTTGATCCATCGGCACCGCGTACCCCCGCTTTTCGGCTGCTCGGACCGCGACGTTCGGCGAGCTGGCCGCCACTATCGGATCCACTGAGGATCGTTTCGTGACCATTTCACCCCCCAGTGTCGCTCGGGACCGTCACCCCTTCCGACGACTGGACGTTACCGGAGTAAGTCGACGACTGAACCACCCGATGCCGGGCGGGACGACGCACTGGGCAGAACCGGAAATCCTACATGAATTTTCACATTCAGGCGGCCTTTCCGACCCCCCTCCCACCACTGGGTGAAGTCAGCGTATGGCGGAGCGTAGCCACGAGTAGCGCCTGAGTATGGGAAAAGCGGGACACGCGCGTTCCGCAGCGGTGCCGGGGGGAGAACGTCCATGAGTGTCATCCGACCGACGACCGTAGAGGTCGAGACGTCGCTAAGGCTCGTCGCGCCTGACGCCACCGCCTTGCCGGTGCGTGCCAGCTTGCGCTACGACCCTGCTGACCCGTACGCGGTCCATGTCCTGTTCCACGCCGAATCGGCCGGAGGCGAAGCAGTCAGCTGGTCCTTCGCCCGCGAACTGCTGGTCACCGGCCTCGACGAGCCGGCCGGCATCGGCGACGTCCGGGTGTGGCCGTGGGCCACGCCGCGCGGCGACTTCGTCGCGCTCGCGCTGTCGTCACCCGACGGCAACGCTCTCTTCGAGGTGCCGCGGAGCGTCCTGGTGCGCTTCCTGCGGCGCACCTACGTCGTCGTCCCGCGCGGCCGCGAGGCCGAGCACCTGGACGTCGACACCGCGGTGAACCGGCTGCTCGCCGGCCGCTAAAACCGTCACACCGGGTAACACCGGCCTTTCCGGCCACCTGGGGCCGCGCGGATCTGCCGAGTCCGCGCGGCTCCGGCACACCTTGGCGTACGCACAGCCGCCCGCCCCCGGGGCGGCCACGCGTCAGCCGTGCGTGGTGATGCCCCCGTCGACCGGAATGACCGCCCCGGTGAGGTACGCCCCGGCCCGCGACGCGAGGTAGATCGCCGTGCCGGCCATGTCCTCCGGCCGCCCGATCCGACCCAGCGGCACCTGCTTCTCGATGGCCGCCCGGGACGCGGGGTCGTCCAACGCGAACGCCATCATCTTGCTCTCGAACGGCCCGGGCGCGATCGCGTTGACCGTGATCCGCTCGCCGGCCAGTTGGTGGGCCAGGCTGCGGGTGAGCATGTGCACGGCGGCCTTGGTCGCCGAGTAGGCGTACACCTCCATCCACGGCACCCGGATGCCGTCGATGGACCCGATGTTGATCACGCGGGCCGGGTTGTCGGCGCCGGCGGCGGCGCGCAGCTCGGGCAGCAGCGCGGTGGTCAGCCGGAACACCGCCTTGACGTTCACCGCCCAGAGCTTGTCGAACGCGCTCTCCGGGTACGCCTCCAGCGGCGCTCCCCAGGTCGCACCCGCGTTGTTGACCAGCACGTCGAGCCGGTCCACCCGCTCCCGGACGGCGGCGGCGAGCCCCTCGGCGCCGGCGTCGCCGCTCAGGTCCGCCGGGATCGCGTCGCAGCGGCCCTCGACCGACAGCTTCTCGGCCACCGCCGCGCAGACGTCCGCCTTGCGGGACGAGATGATCACGTGCGCGCCGGCGCGGACGAAGCCCTGGGCGATCATCAGCCCGATCCCCCGCGAACCGCCGGTGACCAGGACCGTCTTGCCTTCGACCGAGAACAGATCCGTCATGTCCATCCCATCGCGAGTCGGCGGTGGCCCGGCCGCGGCCGGCCGGCGACGCGGCCGCCGGTCGTGCCGCACCCGGACGGCACTACCGCCCGGTAACGTAGCCCGGCCGCCCGGATCGGGACAAGAGCGGACCGACGACCCGGACGGGCCGCAAGGTGGCGCGGCGGCGCCTGTCGACCAACTGACTGCCAGTCGGGATGCGGTGACCTGCGGCTCCGGCTACCGTCGGCTGCGATGGTCCCTTCCGGTCAGCTCCCCCAGCCACCGGTCAACGCCGCGTCTCCGTTTCCCGTCGAGATCGACACGCTCGCGCTGGCCGACCTCGCCCGCGACCCGGGCTGGCGCCGCCCCGTGCTCCTGGAGCGGGACCTGCTGGTGCTGACCACCGGCGGGCACGGCGACGCCGAACTCGACTTCCAGCTCCTGCCCTGCCGGCCCGGCACCCTGCTGCGGGTGCACGCCGGGCAGGTGCTGCGCTGCCCCTGCCCGCAGCTGGACGCGACGGTGGTGCGCTGGGACGCCGGCGCGCTGCGCGGCCTGGAGGTCGACCCGGACGCCGTACCGGCGTGGCGGCAGCTCGCCGGCGAGGACGAGGACGCGGTCATCAGCGAGGTGAGCCAGCTCGCGGTGGACTGCGTACGGCACCGGGGGGTGCCCGGCGCCCGTGGCCTGCTCCGCCACCAGCTCGCCGTGCTGCTGCTACGGGTCGCCCTGACCGGTGAGGCGCAGCCGGCCCCGCGGCCGGAGGAGGACACCTTCCGCCGACTGTGCCGGGAGGTCGAGCGCGACTACCAGCACACCCGCCGGGTCGAGGACTACGCCGACCGCCTCGGGTGCTCGGTGCGTACGCTGACCCGCGCCTGCCTGGCGGTCACCGGGCGCAGCGCCAAGCAGGTGATCGACGAGCGGGTGGCGTTGCAGGCCAGCCGGTTGCTGGCGGCCACCGACGAGCCGATCGCCCGGATCGGCCGGCGGCTGGGCTTCTCCGAGCCGACCAACTTCGGCCGGTTCTTCACCCGCGAGGTGGGCATGAGTCCGGGCGCGTTCCGGGCCGCCCGCGAGGACCCGCCGCCCGGCCAGGTCGTCCGCCCTCGGCCGCCGGTCGAGGCGGCCCACGCCCGCCCGGAGCCGTCGCGCTCCCTGCGGTGACCCCCTCCTTCCTCCGGTCCGGCGGCCGTCCCGTCGGCTCACCCGCCACTGTCCAGCCTGGATCCGCGCGGAGTTTCGCGAATCGGCGTACCGGGAATGTTCGACCCCAGTACGGCAGGGAACGGTGACGAAGGGAGCCCGCCATGGGCCTGATGTTTCGCAAGCGCAAGAAGATCGGCCCGCTGATCCTCAACTTCACCGAGAACGGCTTCTCGTCGTGGAGCATCAAGATCGGCCGCTGGTCGTGGAACTCCCGGGCGAGGGCGCACCGGGTCGACCTGCCGGGCCCGCTGTCCTGGAAGCAGGACAAGTCCCGCTCCTGACCCACCCCCGCCCCCACGTCGATCATGCAGTTGTGGTGCCGGATCTCTCCGTACCGGCGGCATTCGTCCCCCACCACAACTGCATGATCGTTGTGTGTCCGGTTCCTGGAACGGGTCAGGGGCCGGGGTGGGGGCCACGACAATCGCCCCATGACCACGGAACGGCCCTGGCGGCGGGAACGCCGACGCGCGACGCTCGGCGCCGCGCTGCTCCTGCTGGCGTACTTCGTGATCCCGGTCGAACCGCACGCGAACCACGCGCTGGTGGCGACCCGCGCCGCGCTCACCCTGCTCACACTGCTCGCCGTGCTCTGGCTGGTGACCCGTCAGGTCCGCCGGCAGCTCACCGCCGCCCCGACCGGACATCCTCAGGCGCTGGCCCTGCTCCGGCTGACGATCACTCTTGTCGCGGGGTTGCTGACCTTCGCGCTGGCCGACTACAAGATCGCGCGGACCTGGCCCGGACAGTTCGGCGGCGTGGAGACCCGCGTCGACGCGCTCTACTTCGCACTGGCCACTCTCACCACCATCGGCTACGGCGATGTCAGCGCCGAGGGGCAGATCGCCCGGGCGTTCGTCTGCGCGCAGATGATCTTCAGTGTCGGAGTGCTCGCCACCGGCGTGTCGGTGCTGGTCAGGCAGGCGGTGCAGAGCCCGCGGCGGCGATGACCACGTCGCCGCCGAGCCGGCCGTGCGCCGGGTCGCGGGTGACCGACCCCGCGGTGAGCAGGCCGGTGAGCGCCCGGACCGCGTCCGACGACCGGTAGACGGTCGAGGTGAGGGTGTAGCGGCGCAGCTCGGTGACCGTACGGGGACCGGAGCGGGACAGCTCCACCAGCAGTTCCCGGCGCAGCGGGCCGGGCTCGGGGTCGAGCGCGATGTCCAGCAGCCGCCCGGCCGGATCCGCCGGGTCGCGGTAGCGCACGCCGGCGAACTCGTCGACCGCCCAGACCGCCTCCTTGAACGCCTCCAGGCTGCGATCGGAGCCGGTGCCGAAGGCCACCGTCGCCGACTCGCCGTCGGTCGGCACCAACTCCACCTCGGTCACCAGCGGGAAGCCGGCCGCGGTGAGCGCCGCCCGGGCGGTCCCGGCGCCGAGGCGCAGCAGCACCTCGGCCGGGCGACCGGTGGCCACCGCCGCCAGCACCGCGGGATCCGCGCCGGCGGCGTCCGGCACCCCCGGGTCACCGCTCCCGGTGGGAGTGGCGTTCACCGCCGGCACCGCGCCGGCGGTGTCCACGAAGGAGAAGGTCGGCGCGCCGGCCCCACCGGCCGCCTTGAACGCGACCGGCAGCCGGGACGGGTCACCCGGCACCACGTGCACGGCGACCTCCGCCGGCAGGCCGGCCTCGATCGGGCCGAGCCGGGCCGGCAGCTCCACCGCCTCGGCCACCACCAGCACGCTGAGCCGCCGCCCGCGCAGCCGGTCGGCGTACTCGGCGACCACCCGCAGCGCGTCGTCGGCGGATTCGGCGTCGCCGCCCACGTACGCCAGAGCGACGGTGGCCCGCCGGGAGCGGTGCAGCGCTCCCGGCAGCCAGGTCTCCAACTGGCGGACGAGCAGCTCGCGGGTGACGGCGGCGGTCGGGTCGCTCGGCATGCTGCCGTTCTACCGCACGGCCGCTCAGGCCGGAATGGAGATGCCCACCCCGCCGCGGGTCTGTCCGCCGTAGCGCTGCCGCTCGCGGTCGAGGTCGAGGCGGCCGATCCGCTTGCGTGCCGACAGCGCCGCGTCGTCCAGCAGGTCGGCCGGGATCAGCCAGACCACCTCGAACTCCAGCCCGTCCGGGTCCTGCCCGTAGAGGCTCTTCGTGGTGCCGTGGTCGGAGCTGCCGACCAGCGCGCCGGCCTCGGCGAGCCGCTCGGCGGTCGCCGCCAGCTCGTCGAGGGTGTCGACCTCCCAGGCGAGGTGGTAGAGCCCGACGGTGGCGCGGCCGGCGGTGGACCGGCCGGCGGCGGCGCCGATCTCGAACAGGCCGAGGTCGTGGTCGTTCGTGGAGTCGGGCGCCTGGAGGAAGGTGGCGCCGCGGAAGCCGTCCGGGGTCATCTCGACCGGACGGAAGCCCAGCACGTCGCGGTAGAAGGCGACGCTGCGGGCGAGGTCACTGACGTAGAGGACCGCGTGGTTGAGCCGGTGGATTCCCATGCCCGCAACGGTAGCCCGGTTTAGTTGAGCGTTCAACTAAACCGACTATGATGGGCGTCATGACGCGGTGGCTGGACCCGAACGAGCAGCGGACCTGGCGGGCGTTCCTGACCGCCTCGCGCGGGCTGATGGACGCGCTCGACCGCGAGCTGCAACGCGACGCCGGCATGCCGCACGCGTACTACGAGATCCTGGTCCGGCTCTCCGAGGCGCCCGAGCGGCGACTGAGGATGAGCGAGCTCGCCGAGGAGACCAGCTCGTCGCGGAGCCGGCTCTCGCACGCCGTCGCGCGGCTGGAGTCCTACGGCTGGGTCCTCCGGGAGGAGCACCCGAGCGACCGGCGCGGCCAGGTCGCGCACCTCACCGACGACGGCTTCGCGGCGCTCGCCGCCGCCGCGCCCGGTCACGTCGAGGGGGTACGCCGGCACCTGTTCGACGCGCTCACGCCGGCCCAGGTGGACCAGCTGCGCCGGATCAGCGACACCCTGGTCGACCACCTGACCGGTTCCTGACCAATCCACACCGGCGCGGGTCTTGTACTTACCGTCGTCGGATGAGCACGATGGGGCGTGCCTTCCGGCTTCGGCGAACTGACTGATCAGGCGCACCACCTGGTGTCCGCCGGCGATCTGGCCGGCGCGCAGCGGTTGCTCTCCGACGCGCTGACCGACGCCGACCCGCGCCCCGCGAACGCCGACGCCGAGCTGGCCGAGGCGGCGAGCCTCCAGGCACGGGTGCTGGTCGCGCTCGGCGAACCGCACTCCGCCCGGGGCTGGGCCGCCTTCGCGTACGCCGCCGCCACCCGGCTGCACGGTCGTTCCGATCCGCGTGCGGTCGCCGCCGCCGCGACCCTGGCCGCGGTGCTGCACCGGGTCGGCAGCCACTCCCGGGCCGCCCGGCTGTACCAGGACGTGATCATCGAGCTGACCGCGCAGGACGGGCCGGAGTCGCTGCGGGTGCTCGCCGCCCACGCCGACCTGGCCACCGTCGAGTACGCGCGCGGGCAGTGCCAGGTCGCCCGTGACCGCCTCCAGGACGCCTGGGAACTGCACCGCGAGGTCTACGGCGACGGGCAGCCCAGCGGCATCAAGATGCTCGCCCGACTCGGCGCGATGCAGCGCGACTGCGGGCAGTTCGCCGAGGGGCACGACAACCTGGCCCTGGCCCGGGAGCTGGCCCGGCAGCACCTGTCGGCCGACGACCCGCTGGCCGCGCAGGTGGCGGCGCTGGCCCGGGCCGCCGCCAACCCCGACCACGTCTGCGCGGACAATCCACCGGCCAGCCGGGACGCGCCGGTCGTGCCCGCGGCCCGCACCCCGCCCCACGCGGACGGGCCTGCCGACGCGGCCCACCAGCCGGTGTACCGCCCGGCCGACCCGGACCAGGAGAGCCCGGCCGTACCCACGCCGCGCCAGCCGGCCGACGAGCCGGCGGCGACCGGCCAGGAGTGGCGACCCGCCGACGAGCCGACGGCCACGGGACAGGACTGGCGGCCCGCCGACGAGCCGACGGCGACCGGCCAGGAGTGGAGGCCGACCGACGAGCCGACGGCCGCCGGCCAGGACTGGCGGCCCGCCGACGAGCCGGCGGCGACCAGCCAGGAGTGGCGACCCGCCGACGAGCCGGCGGGGCGGCCGGCGGGCGAGGCGGCCGGCGCGGAGCAGGCGTGGTGGCCGCCGGACCGGACCTCCGACGAGACAACGCCGGCCAACGGCGCGACGTCCACGGCGGGCGGCGCGGTGCCGCCGGCGGTGGCCGCGCTCGCCGGCGACGACGAGGCGGACGGGGTGCACCGCGTCCGCCGCGGCGACGAGCCGACCGAGCCCTACCAGCCGTCCCGGCTGCTGCCGGTACCCGTGCACCGGCCGGAGTCCCCGCCCGCGGGCCGCCGGTTGCTCCCGCTGGTCGTCGCCGGGGTGGTCGTGGTGCTGCTGGGCACGGCGGCGGTGATCGCCGGCGTGGCCCGGGTGGACGGCGGCGACGAACCGCCCGCCGCGCCACCTCCCAGCACGGCGGCCAACACCGGGCCCGCCCCGGCCGGCACGACAAGCAGCGGTCCGCCCGGCACGGCGAGCCCCACCCCCGGCCCGGCCCTGGCCTCGCCCGGCACCCCACCCACCGGGGTCAACCTGCGCGACACCCGGGACAACGTCGTGCTGCAGTGGACGTATCCGGCCGGCGGCGAGGGGCCGGTGGTCATCTCCGGCGGCCGCGCGGGCCAGGGCAAGAGCGTCTTCGCCGACCTGCCGCCCGGGGAGACCAGCTTCATCGTCTACGGGCTGAACCGCACCACCGACTACTGCTTCACGGTGGCCGTCGTCTGGTCCACCGACATCGTCGCCGCCGCCGACGAGATCTGCACCCGCCGCCGCTGACGACCGGTACAGACCGCCAGGCGGGCGGTTCGGGCCGCTACTCGTCCGCGGCCCCATCAGCGCGCACCGAGTCCTCACCCTGCTGCTCGGCGGTCCGTATTTCCTCGTTCGCCGGGGTCGGGTCGCAGCCGGTGGCACGGAGGAGATCGCTGGCGGCGGTGCGCAGTTGGGTCACCACCGCGTCTCCGAACTGGTCGACCCCCTGGCCCCGGGCTCGGCCCGCCCGATAGACCGCCTCGCGGACCGCGTGGCGGGTCCGTTCGGTGGGGCGGCCGGCGCGATGCTCCCGGCGCAGCAGTTCGACCGCGTCGGCCAGGCGGCCGACGCTGGCGGGCAGGTCGGGGGGAATCGGCTCGTGGTACTGCAACGCCATCGCCGACCGGCGGGCGACTCCCCGGCTGTGTTCGATGACGCGTTCCACGTGCGTGGTCGCGCGTGCGAAGCGTTCCACGTCCTGGCGGCGCAGCCACCGGGCCGGCGCCAGGCTGACGACCTCCTGGGCGCCGCTCAGTGCCTCGTGCATCCGGTCGAGGTCGGGTCCCATGCCGCGCAGTGTGTCCAACGCGCGAACGGCCCGCTGCTGGTCGCCCGTGGTCAGCGCCGCGGACACCTCCCTCAGCTGACCGGCGAGGCAGTGGAAGATCGGGGCCGCGTCGCGGTCGAGGATCCGCATCGGATTCAGCGGCACCAGGACCGCGACCACCACGAGGCCCACCACACCGCCGACCATCGCGTCGACGATCCGGGGCCACTCCAGGTCCTTCTGCGCCGGGGCCAGGGTCGCGAGGAGTACGGCCGTGCCGCCGGCCTGGCCGACGGCGGCGCCGCTGCGCCCGAACAGCACGAGCGTGGCGAGGATGGCGCAGCCGACGATGAATCCGGTCTGCCAGAACCCGGTGCCCAGAAAGGTCAGCAGGAAGTCGGTGGTGGCGATGCCCAGCCCGACTCCGAGCAGCAGCTCGACGGTGCGGTGGGCACGCTGGCCGAGCGCGGCGACGATCGTGCCCACCGCGGCGGACGGGGCGAACACCGGCGACGGGTTGCCCAGCAGGTCGTGTCCGATCGCCCAGGCCAGAGCGGCGGCGAGCCCCGCCTGCACCGCGATCACCAGGGCGACTTCCAGCTGACTCAGCCGCAGTCGTCCGGCCCGACCACCGCGACCGCGGATCCGCGCACCGCTCGTCTTCGCGCGGCCGACCACACGGTCACGCAGCGCGCGGCTGACACCGGACCGGCGGCGACCATCAGGACTCACCGAGCACTCGTACCACGCCGCGGCCGGGCAGAACCGGCCAATCGCCGAGGCGGACCCGGCCCGCCCCTTCCAACGGCACGCGGCGAACCTGGCTACTCCGGAAGGATCACGCCGTGACCGAAGCCGGGTGCGGACGCGCCACCGTGGCCACACCGACGCCTGGCTGGCAGGCAACGATGACCGCTCGTACACCTGTCGTTCGCCAGGCACGTCTAGCTTTCGCTGGAATCAACACAATCCAATCTGAAAGCGGAAGAACATGGCCGAAATTCTCATCAAGATCGCCGTCGAGGTCCTCGCCGCCGCGTTGATCGCGCTCGTCACGACGCTGGTCCGCCGCAAGCTGTCCAACGCCTGACCGGCGGCGGCGTCGAGCCGGCCCGGCGGGCGGGCGACTCCAACCTCCGCCGCACCAACTGTCGGCCTGTTCTCGGCTGCCGGCCGCGCCGGCGTGGGTGGCCGCACCGACCACGACCCGGTGGCCCTCGGTCGCTACGTTGACGCAGACGGATGTCTCGGACGACGCGACGAGTGGGAGCTGACGATGACGGTCCTCCGGGGTCTGCGGGAGGCGGTGCTGCTGTTGGTGATCGCGCTGGTGGTCATCGCGGTCGCCGCGGTGGTGTGGGTCGCGGTGGCCGGCGGCGGCTTCGCCTCCCGATTCGGTCTCGCCTCGATCCTCGTCGGGGTGCTGTTGGGGGTCACCGGCGACCTGACGCTGAGCCGGATCGGCATGCTCGATGCCCGGTCGACGTTCGGGCTCCCTCCCGAGCGGGAGACCGGCGGCGGTGGCCGGGTGCTCACCGGGGTCGGGATCTTCCTCTTCGTCGGCCTGCCGCTCGTCGTGGTGGGTGTCCTCCTGCTCGCCTGATCATCGGCCGTCGTCGGTCGCGGGCAGCACCGGCAGCCGCAGCGACGCGCGTAGCCCCGGCGCGTCGGCATCGGCGTCGGCGAGGCTGACCGTGCCGCCGGCGCGGCGCACCAACTCCCGGACGATCGCCAGACCGAGGCCGGCCCCGCCCGCGTCCCGGGCGCGCGCGTCGTCCAGCCGGGTGAACCGGTCGAAGACCCGTTCCCGGTCCGCGGCCGGGATGCCCGGCCCGTCGTCGGTCACCGTCACCCGGTGGTACGCGCCCTCCGGCTCGGCGGCGAGCACCACCCGGCTCCGCGCGTGCCGGACCGCGTTGTCCACCAGGTTGGTCAGGATCCGGCGCAGCTCGTCGGGATGCCCGACGGTCCACAGCGGCTCGTCGGGCGGCGTCACCCGCACCGGCGGCGACGGGTAGCGGGCGGCCACCGTGGCGAGCAGGTCGCCCAGCTCGACCGGACCGACGGCGCGCCCGCCCGGCGCGGCTGCGGCCGGGGCGGCGTCCGACTCGTCGAGCCGGGCCAGCAGCAGCAGGTCGTCGACCAGCCGACCCAACCGATCGGTGTCGGCGAGCAGATTCTCGGTCACCGCCGCCCAGTCCGTCCGGTCGCCGAGCCGCTGGGCCACCTCCAGCTCCGTACGGATGTTCGTGACCGGGCTGCGCAGCTCGTGCGCGGCGTCGGCGACGAACGCCCGCTGCCGCCGCCGCGCCGACTCCAGCCGGTCCAGCATCCCGTTGAGGGTGACCGCGAGCCGGTGCACCTCGTCCCGCGAGGCGGGCACCGGCAGCCGGCCGGGCCCGGCGCGCCCGGTGATCTCCTCGGCGCCACGGCGCAGCGCCTCCACCGGCCGCAGGGTCGCGCCGACCACCCGCCAGGCGACGACGGCGAGCACGGCCACCAGCAGCGGGAAGCTGACCAGAAGGATGGTCCGGACCACGTGCGTGCTGTGCCGGACGTCGGTCAGCGACTTGGCGACCAGGACGGTGAGCGGGTCGGCGGCGGTGCCGGCGGGCACCGTCACCACCCGGACCGGGCCGGACAGCCCGACCCGCTCCCCCGACACCACCAGTCGCTGCCGCTGCTCCGGGTCCAGCCGTTCGGGGCGGACCATCGGCACCAGCCGGTCGGCGTCGATCGAGGCCGCCCGTATCCGGCCCTGGGCGTCGACCACCTGCACCCGGACCTGTCCGCCGGCGACCGGCAGCGGGTCGGGCAACGCGTCCTCGGCGGCGAGGAGGGCGACCGCGTCCGCGGTGCGGAAGGCCTCGCTGTCCACGCTGCGCTGCAGCACGTAGCCGAGCACGCCGAGCAGCATGAACCCGCCGAGGGCCAGCCCGACGGAGAGGCCGAGCACGCCGAGCGCCATCAGCCGCCCGCGCAGCCCGAGCGCGAGCGGTCGGCGCGACCGCGGGTTCATGTGGCGAGCCGGTAGCCGGCGCCGCGGACCGTCTCCAGGCGCTCCCGACCGATCTTGCGGCGCAGGTAGCCGACGTACACCTCGACGGCGTTCGGCGCGGTCTCCACGCTGGCGTCCCAGACGTGGTCCAGCAGCTCGGTCTTGGAGACGACCTCGCCGGGGCGGCGCATCAGGTAGTCGAGCAGCGCGAACTCGCGGGCGGTCAGCGCGATCTCGGCGTCGGCCCGGGTCACCCGCCGGCGGGCCGGGTCGAGCCGCAGGTCGCCCACCGCCAGCACCGTCGGGCGTTCGGGCGCGCCCCGGCGCAGCAGCGCGCGCAGCCGGGCCAGCAGCACGACGTACGAGAAGGGTTTGGTCAGGTAGTCGTCGGCGCCGCAGTCCAGCCCGTCGGCCTGGTCGTACTCGCCGTCCTTCGCCGAGAGCATGAGCACCGGCAGCCAGTTCTCCTCGGCGCGCAGCCGACGGACCACCTCGTAGCCGGAGAGGCCAGGCAGCATCACGTCCAGGACCATCGCGTCGTAGCCGCCGCCCCGCGCCGCGTCCAGCCCGGCAGGGCCGGTCGGCGCCACGTCCACCGCGAAGCCCTCGGCCTGCAGGCCCCGCTGCAGCGCGGCCGCCAGCCGCGCCTCGTCCTCCACCACCAGCAGCCGCACGCGTCAAGGGTGCCACCCGCTTTCACCCCGATACCGGCGTCCTCAGCGCCCTCACAGCCGACACCGGGCAGGATGTCACCAGGAGGTGCCGTCATGTCCGTCCTGAACACCCGTCCCGTCCTGCGCTGGCTGGTGCCCGTGGCCGCCGCCGCCACCGTGATCGGTGGCGGGGCCGCGATCGGCACGTTCGCCGCCGAGGCCGAGCCGAGCCTGCCGCCGCGCACGGCCGCCCAGCTCCTTGTCGACCTGCAGACGTCCCAGCTGGAGGGCCTGTCCGGCACCGTCGTGCAGCGGGCCGACCTGGGCCTGCCGCCGATCGCCGGCCTGGTCGGCGGCGGCAACGACCTGACCGCCCTGGTGACCGGCACGCACACCCTGCGGGTCTGGTACTCCGGGCCGGACCGGCAGCGGGTCGCGCTGCTGGACACGCTCGGCGAGAAGGACGTGATCCGCAACGGCCGCGACGTGTGGACCTGGGACAGCCGGAGCAACGCGGCCACCCACCACACGCTGGGCGCCGACGCGGCCGGGAAGCCGGGCGCCCACGACAGCGACGCGGCGGCGCCGGTCACGCCACAGGAGGCCGCCGACAAGGCGCTCGCGGCGATCGACCCGACCACCGCGGTCAGCGTGGGCCGGGCCGCCACGGTCGCCGGGCGGGACGCGTACGAGCTGGTGCTGGAGCCGCGCGACAAGGCCTCGCTGGTGCACCAGCTGCGGATCGCCATCGACGCCCGCGAGCACGTGCCGCTGCGGTTCGAGGTCTTCGCCACCGGCAGCGACCAGCCGGCGTTCGAGGTGGCGTTCACCCAGGTCACCCTGAGCCGGCCGGACGCCGACCAGTTCTCCTTCAACCCGCCGCCCGGGGCGACGGTGAAGGAGGAGACGGCCGACCGACCCGCCGGGCCGACCCGCCAGCCGACGACGGCGGAGCAGCCGCAGTTGCGTACGGTCGGGACCGGCTGGACCACCGTGCTGGTGGCCCGGACCGACGCCGCCGGCGCGAAGGACGGCGCGAAGGGCGCCACCGGGGCGACCGGCCCGGCCGGCGGCGAGTTCGCCGGAGCGCTGGGGTCGCTTCCGGCGGTCCGCGGTGACTGGGGCAGCGGTCGGCTGCTGACCGGCAAGTTGTTCAGCGTTCTGCTCACCGACGACGGCCGGGTGCTGGCCGGCGCGGTGACCCCGGAGCGGCTCTACGAGGTGGCGCGCGGCTGACCACGGCCGGCCGATCCACCGGAATCGTGCGGCGCTGCCGGCGTACCTCGCCGGCAGCGCCGTTCGCCGTCCGGCACCGTTCTGCCTGATCGCCGACCCCGGGCTGGCACTCATCCGGTGGCGGCGCGGGCCGTGAGAAGGTCGAGGACGAGAGCCAGCGGCGACCAGCCCGCCCGGCCCCGGCGGGTGACCGCGTACGAGCGCAGGCGCACCTCCGGCCCGCTGAGCGGGACCAGGCGGACGCCCGGCAGGGTCGGCTGGTCGGCCGGCAGCAGTCCCACGCCCAGCCCGGCGACGATCATGTCCTGGACGAGTTCCAGGCTGTCCGCCCGATGCTCGACGCGGGGCACGAAGTCGGCCATCGCGGCCACGGCGCGCACCACCACCTCGTCGGCGGTGTTGCGGGAGTTGACGATCCAGTCGTCGGCCGCGAACCGGCGGAAGACCTCGGGGGACGTACCGGTGACCGGCGGGGCGCCGGCCGGCACACCCAGGCCCCAGGATGCGGACCAGAGCGGGGTGGCCTCGACGGTGTGGTCGGCGGGCGCCGGGGCGAGGTGGTAGTCGTAGGTGAGCGCCAGGTCCACCTCGTCCGCCGTGAGCAGGGCGTGCGCCTCGGCCGGCTCATGCTCGTGGATGCGCAGCCGGACCGCCGGGTGGCGGACCGCGAGGTCGGCGGCGACCGGCAGCAGCGACCGGCGTACGGCGGTGGCGAAGCCGGCGACGCGGACGGTGCCGGCCGGTTCGGCGTGCGGGTCGAGGTCCAGCCGGGCGGCGTCGACGGCGGCGAGGATCGTCACCGCGTGTCGGGCGAGCCGCCGTCCCGCGGGGGTGAGCCGGACCCGCCGCCCGGCCGGCTCGATCAGCTCGACCCCGACCTCGCGGGCCAGCACGGCGAGCTGCTGGGACACCGTGGAGGTGGTCACTCCCAGCTCGTCGGCGACCTCCCGCATCGAGCCCAGCCGGGCCAACTCGCGCAACAACCGGAGCCGCCGCAGGTCCATCCCCGCATTGTTCACCCTCGTCGAACGAACCGTCCAGCAACGGCACGTGGACGTGAACGGTTGGTAGCGGGTCTACTGGGCCCGTGACTCCCACCCGCGCCGGTTCGGCCATGGCCCTGGCCTCGATGATGCTCGTGCAGCTCGGGTTGGCCGCCTCGGTCGGCCTCTTCGACGAGGTCGGTCCCGAGGGCGCCGCCTGGCTCCGGCTGGCCTGGGCGGGGGTCCTGCTCGCGGTCCTGGTCCGCCCGCGCCCCTCCGCGTTCACCCGCTCCGCGCTCTCCGCCTGCCTGGCGCTGGGCGTGGTGACCGCCGGGATCACCATCCTGTTCATGGCCGCCGTGGCCCGGCTGCCGCTGGGCACGGCCAGCGCGCTCGAGTTCCTCGGCCCGCTCGGGGTCGCGGTGGCACGGGGGCGGGGCGGCACGAAGCTCTGGCCGGTGCTCGCCGGTGCCGGGGTGCTGCTGCTCACCGAGCCGTGGCGGGGCGGGGCCGACCCGCTGGGCGTGGCGTACGCGCTGGCCGCCGGCGCCTGCTGGGCGGCGTACATCCTGCTCACCCAGCGGGTCGGCGACGAGGTCTCCGGGCTGCGCGGTCTGGCCGTCTCCATGCCGGTGGCCGCCCTGGTGGCCACCGTGGTCGTCGGCCCGTCGGTCATCACCGACCTCAGTTGGGGGGTGCTGCTCGCCGGCCTGGGTCTGGCGGTGCTGCTGCCGGTGATCCCGTTCGCCCTGGAGTTGCTCGCCCTGCGCCGGCTGACCACCGCCGCCTTCGGCACGTTGATGAGCCTGGAGCCGGCGATCGCCGTGCTCGTGGGCCTGGTCGCGCTGCGCCAAGTGCCGGGCGTCGCGCCACTGCTGGGCGTCGTGTTCGTGGTGGTGGCCGGTATCGGCGCGGAGCGTACCGGCGGGCGGACGGAGTCGGCCGAGCCGGCCCGGACCGAGCCGGCGCCGGCCGGCACCGCCTGAGACCAGCCGGCCGCGACCTCGTCGGCGGCGCCGCGCCAACCGGACCCGGCGCGCGGGTCGGTCAGTTCGGCGGGGACCAGCCGAGACGACGGCGGCGGCGCTCCGAGACGACGGCGGCTACACCGGCCCGGCCTGCGCGGCGAGGAAGGCGTCGTCGAGTCGGACCCGCCGCCGCGCCGCGACGCGCCCGCCGGGCTTGGTCCGGCCCGCGCCGACGCGCTATCTTTCACCGTTCAGGCACAAAAAAGAACGGCTCTGAAAGCCGTTCCTAGGACGAATTCTAATGCTTAGGGAGACGGCTTGTCAAGGCACTCCGGAGTTACCGGCGAATTGCCGCACGACGACGAGATCGGCCACGAGCAGGAGTACGTCTCCATGCTCTACCACCGGCTTGACGGGCTGCGTGACCAGGCCGCCCGCCGGCTCACCGACGAGCTACGGGCGACCGGCGGGACGCTGCAGGCCCGCTCCCAGCGGGACAGTTCGGTGCGCATGTACGCCGACCAGGTCGAGCAGTTCTCCGCGGTGGAGAACGGGCTCTGCTTCGGCCGGCTCGACGGCGACGACGGGGCCCGGCACTACATCGGCCGGATCGGCATCTTCGACACCACCGGCGACTACGACCCGCTGCTGATGGACTGGCGCGCGCCGGCGGCCCGCCCGTTCTACCTGGCCACCGCCGCCAACCCGCAGGGCGTACGGCGCCGCCGGCACCTGCGGACCCGGCAGCGGAAGGTGACCGGCCTCAACGACGAGGTGCTGGACATCGCCACCGCCTCCCCCACCGCCCACGAGGAGCTGACCGGCGAGGCGTCGCTGCTCGCCGCGCTGAACGCCGGCCGGACCGGCCGCATGCGCGACATCGTCGAGACCATCCAGGCCGAGCAGGACCAGATCATCCGCGCCGACCTGCCCGGAGTGCTGGTGGTCCAGGGCGGCCCCGGCACCGGCAAGACGGCGGTGGCGCTGCACCGCGCCGCGTACCTGCTCTACACCCACCGGCGGGAGCTCTCCACCCGGGGCGTGCTGCTGGTCGGCCCGAACGCGACGTTCCTGCGCTACATCTCGCAGGTGCTTCCGGCGCTCGCCGAGACCGGCGTGCTGCTGCGCACCCAGGCCGACCTCTTCCCCGGCGTGCAAGCCCGCCGGACCGAGCCGGCCGAGGTCGCCGCGCTGAAGGGCCGGGCCGTGATGGTCGACGTGCTGGCCTCGGCGGTGCGCGACCGGCAGTGGGTGCCGGACGAGCCGATGGAGATCGAGATCGAGCGGGAGGTGCTCACTCTCGACCCCGAGATCGTCCGGGCCGCCCGGGACCGGGCCCGCCGGTCGGGCCGGCCGCACAACCTGGCCCGCGCGCTGTTCGACATCGAGGTCGTGCACGCGCTCGCCGACCAGGTGGCCGAGCGCATCGGCGCGGACCCGCTCGGCGGGGAGAACCTGCTCGACGAGGCCGACCTCGCCGAGATCCGCCGCGAACTGCGCGACGAGCCGGAGCTGCGGGCCGCGCTGGACCAGCTCTGGCCGGTGCTCACCCCGCAGCGGCTGCTCGCCGACCTGTACGCCGACGCCGACCGGATCGCGACCGCGGCGGCCGTGCTGACGCCGGCCGAGCGGGCCCTGTTGCACCGCGAACCGGGCGGCTGGACGCCGGCCGACGTGCCCCTGCTGGACGAGGCCGCCGAGCTGCTGGGCGAGGACGAGCGCACCGCGGCGGCCCGCCGCGAGCGAATCCGGACCCTGCAACGGGAGTACGCCGAGGGCGTGCTGGAGATCGCCCGCGGTTCCCGGTCGATCGACGTCGAGGACGAGGCCGACGGCGGCGAGATCCTGGGCGTCACCGATCTGATCGACGCCGACCGGCTCCTGGAACGGCAGGAGGAGTCGGACCGGCTGACCACCGCCCAGCGGGCGGCGGCCGACCGGAGCTGGGCGTTCGGCCACGTCATCGTGGACGAGGCACAGGAGCTGTCGCCGATGGCCTGGCGGCTGCTCATGCGCCGCTGCCCCAGCCGCTCGATGACCATCGTCGGGGACGTCGCGCAGACCGGCGCGCTCGCCGGCACGCCGTCCTGGCGGGAGGCGCTGGAGCCGTACGTGGCGGACCGGTGGCGGCTGACCGAGCTGACCGTGAGCTACCGCACCCCGGCCGAGATCATGGCGGTCGCCGCCGACCTGCTCACCGAGATCGACCCGACACTGCGGCCGCCCCGTTCCGTACGGGAGAGCGGCTGTCCCCCGTGGGACCGCGCGGTGGGCGCGGGCCGGCTGACGGCGGAACTGGTCGACGCCGCGACGCGGGAGGCGTCCAGCCTGGACGACGGCCGGCTCGGGGTCATCGTCCCGGCCGGGCTGGTGGACGACCTCGGCGTGGCGCTCACCGGGGCGCTGCCGGAGGCCACGGTCGGCGAGCACCCGGAGCTGGAGAGCCGGGTGGTCGTGCTGACGGTGGCGCAGGCCAAGGGGCTGGAGTTCGACTCGGTGCTGGTGGTCGACCCGGACCGGATCGTGGCAGAGTCGCCGCGCGGACGCAGCGACCTCTACGTCGCCCTTACCCGCGCGACCCAACGCCTCGGCGTCCTGCGCCCCACGTCGGCGTAGGAATGGCGTAGGCGCGCGAGATCCATACCACCGCGGCCCGGGCTGACCGGAGCCGCCCACCCCTCGACTGTCCAGTGTGGAGTGCGAGCATGGCCGCATGGACATCTACGAGGACGCCCGCGCCGTGTCACGCGCCGACCTGGCCGCCTGGCTGCGCCAGCTGGCCAACCAGCTGGAGTCGGACGGAAAGATCTTCTACGGGGCCGCGGGTGCGGTCGCGGTCGCGGACCAGGTGACGTGCGAGCTGGAGATCGAGCGCGACGGCGACGCGGAGATCTCGGTCGAGATCGAGTTCTCCTGGACCGAGTCCGCGCCGCCGGCACCGGCGGCGCCGACCTCATCGACGGTGTCCACCTCGTCGGCGTCCTCCTCGGCGGTGCCGGCCGAGGAGGACGCCGTCGGTGGCGAGGCCGCCGGCGACAAGTAGGCACGACCGCACGGTGCCCGGCGGATCCCCGCCGGGCACCGTGCCAAGCCCTCCACCGTCAGCGGGACGGATCGGTCTCGGTGGTGAAGTTGCCGACCTGGCTGGCCGCGCTGGACTGGTCGCTGGTGCTGCCGGCCGCCGGGGTGCTCATACCGCCGGTGGTGGCGTCACCGGTCGTGGTCGGCGCCACCTTGCCGCGGTGCCGCTCGGGCTGGCGGGCCACCCGGCGCGCGCTGGCCGGGCCGGCGGTGCCGCCGGTCGTGGTCACCGCACCCTGCCCGCCGACGGGACCGCCGTCGCGGAGGACGGTCGGGTCGACCTGGACGTGCGCCGGGTCACCCGGGTCCTCCTCCTGGATCACCCGCTCCACGTCGGTCTGCGGCACCGTCACCTCGTCGATCGCGCCCTTGCCGTAGATCCCGCCGGCGATCCGGTCCTCGGCCCGCCGGGCGGCTTCCTGTCGCAGATCGTCCTCACGCACGTCACACCACCTCGCAGAAACGTCGGTCTCTCTGCGTGCCCGCCCCCGGCCACGCCAAACACCCGCCGTCCGGCCGCCGGCTCCGGACCGGGCAGACACCGTCCGCCCCGGTTCATCCGTACGTCTCCCGCCGGCAGCCTCCCCGCCGTACCCACTACGCATGCTGTCCGGCGGACCGGCGGGACTGGCCCGCCGGAGGAGGAGTGACAGCGTGCGCACAGTACGCCGAATCGCGGTCGCGGCCCTGGCGGCGACGACCGTGACGACCGGGCTCACGGCGCCCGCAGTGGCGAAGCCGCGTCCGGACCGGACATTCGATCTCCAGGCCCACCGTGGCGGCCTCGGGCTGCGGGTGGAGAACACCCTGGCCTCGTTCGGCAACGCACTCCAACTCGGGGTGAGCACGCTCGAACTGGACGTGCAGATCACCGAGGACAAGCAGGCCGTGGTCACCCACGACCGGAAGATCAGCGGCGCCAAGTGCACCGACACCGCCCCGGTGACGCCCGGTGACCCCGAGTTCCCGTACGTCGGGAAGTACATCAACACGCTCACCCTGGCCCAGGTGCGCACCCTCGACTGCGGGTCGAAGACGCTGTCGGACAAGCCCGGCCAGCTCGCCGTGCCGGGGGCCCGGATGCCGCTGCTGCGCGAGGTCTTCGCGCTGGTCAAGCGCTACCGGGCGGACGACGTGAAGCTCAACGTGGAGACCAAGGTGGAGGCCGGCGCGCCGACCGAGACCGCGCCGCGGGAGCAGTTCGTGCAGGTCACCGCGGCCGAGGTCCGCGCCGCCGGGCTGCTCAAGCAGGTCACGATCCAGAGCTTCGACTGGGGCGCGCTGATGCGGATGCGCCAGGTCGAGCCGCGCCTGCCGCTGGTCGCCCTGACCAACTACGACTTCCTCCAGACCGGACAGCCGGGGGCGTCGCCGTGGCTGGGCGGGCTGGACATCGACACCTTCGGCGGCGACCCGATCCGGGCCATCCGCAGCTTCGGCGCCGACGCGTTCTCGCCGGTGCACGGCTTCCCGCAGAACGGCAAAATCACCGACCCCGACTACAAGCCGTACGTGACCCGCGAGATGGTCGCGCACGCGCACCGCTACGGCATCAAGGTGATCCCGTGGACGGTGGACGACGTGCCGACCATGGCGAAGCTGATCGACGACGGTGTGGACGGCATCATCACCGACTACCCGGACCGGCTGCGTGACCTGCTGGCGCAGCGGGGCTACCGGCTGCCCAAGGGCCACGCGTCGCCGTTCGACATCCAGGCGCACCGCGGCGGCCGGGCGACCCGGCCGGAGAACACCCTGCCCGCGTTCGCCAACGCCCTGCAGAACAAGGCCATCTCCACCCTGGAGCTGGACACCGGCGTGACCCAGGACGGCAAGCTGGTCGTGCTGCACGACCGGGCGATCAACGGCTCGCACTGCGTCGACACCGCCCCGGCCCGCCCCGGTGACCCGGAGTTCCCGTACGTGGGCAAGCTGGTGCGCGACCTGACCCTCGCGCAGATCAAGACGATCGACTGCGGCACGAAGACCCTGCCGGAGCTGCCGGCGCAGGTGCCCGCCCCGGGCGCCCGGATCCCCACCCTGGACGAGGTCTTCGCGCTGGTGAAGGCGAGCGGCCGCACCGACGTCCGGATGAACATCGAGACGAAGATCAGCCCGGTCGTCAACGACACCGAGCCGTACCGCAGCTTCACCCGCAAGCTCGTCACCGCGATCGAGCGGGCCGGCCTCACCAGCCGGGCCACCATCCAGTCCTTCGACTGGCGGACCATCACGTACGCCCGCGAGCTCAACAAGCGGATCGAGACGGTCGCGCTGGTCTGGCAGTACGGCCCGGCCGAGTGCGCCACCCTCGCCGACGAGTGCTCGCTCCAGGCGGTGTACGGCGACCGCTCGGTGAAGAGCCCGTGGACCGCCGGGCTGGACTGGTGGAAGTACCAGGACCTGGGCAAGCTGACCCGGGCCGCCGGTGCCGCCACGGTGTCCGCCAACTGGCAGGTGCACGACCCGGCGCAGGGCACGGTCGCCTCGCCTGACTGGTACCTGCGGGAGAACCCGGCGTACTTCCACGGACCGGACGTCCGGACCCTCCAGAGCCGGTACGGGCTGAAGGTGATCCCGTACACCGTCGACGACGCCGGGGTGATGCAGCGGGTGATCGACCTCGGTGTCGACGGCATCATCACCGACGACCCGGACCTGCTGATCGGCGTCGCCATCCGCAACGGCCTGCGCTGACCCACGCGTACCCCGCCGGTGGCGCCCTCGCGGAGGGCGCCACCGGCGGCGTCGTTTCCGGGCCGGGCAGCCGTCCGGAGCGCGGATTCCGGCCGCCGGGTGGCGTTACCTTCTCTTGGGCGTCGGGTAGTCGACGGGCGTCCCCGCCACAGAAGCGAAACCGTGCCGTGGCCGAGAAGCGGTAGCGGGGCGAGGGAATGCAGGTACGACTCATCGCATCCTGAGGAGGACAAGATGAGCACGCAGGCTGCATCCACCAGGCCGATGAACCGGCCGGCCGCCGAGATCCAGAACCGGCAGTCGATGCAGGAGACTCCCACCCGTCCCATGCCGATGGTGGGCGACGGACACCGGGAGCCCATGCCGGCGCAGACCGGCACCGAGACCAAGCAGGCGTTCCTGACGACGGAGTTCTACATCTACGCCGTCGCGGTCGCGGCCGTCGTGGTCGCCGCCTTCTGGGGCGGTGCGGCCACCAACGGGCTGAACATCAACAACCCGGTCCAGTCCTGGTGGATCATCGCCGCGCTGACCGCCGCATACCTGGTCAGCCGAGGCCTGTCGAAGGCCGGCTCGCCGAAGCGCTCGCTGAGCGAGCGGCGTATGGGCCGGCGCTGACGCGTCGGACGACCGGCGGCCTCCGGGAGGACTCCCGGAGGCCGCCGTCGTGTCCGGCCCGCCGAACCGGCGGAGCCGGTCACCGCGGCTCCACCGTGCGGCGGAGCCGCGTCACTCGTCGAAGCCGAAGTCCTCGCCGAGGTCGCCCTCGAAGGCGTCCTCGATCAGCTCGCCGGCGAGCATGCCGCCGGCCACGCCGAGCGCCCCGGCCGCGACCATGCCGCCGATGCCGCTGCCCCGGCCGTGCCCGTGCCCGTGACCGCCGTGACCGAAGCCGGCGCGCAGGGTGCCGTAGCGGGAGGTGGTCTCCCGCAGCCAGCCGTCGACCACCTGCATCCAGTCGACCCGGTCGGCGTCGGCGTGCGACACCTGGTAGCGGCCGAAGGCGTCGTGCCCGGGGCTGAGGAAACCGCCGCGCTTGTCGCACTCCAGCACCACGTCGACGCCGCGCTGGCTGGTCACGAAGGTCAGCTCGACCTCGCCGACGGTCTGCGCGTACTGCGGCGCGGCGAAGAACTCGATCTCCTGGTAGAACGGCAGCGTCTGCTGCACGCCGTGGATCCGGCCGCGCTCCAGGTCGGCGTGCTTGAAGCGGAAGCCGAGCCGCTGGAACGCGTCCAGGATCCGCTCGTGCACGGGCAGCGGGTGCACCGCCACCTGGTCCAGATCGCTCTTGTCCACCGCCCGGGCCACCGCCAGCTCGGTGCGCAGGCCCATCGTCATCCCGCGCAGCCGCTGGCCGTAGACGTCGGTGATCGGCGTCTCCCACGGCACCGGCAGCTGGAACGGGATCGCCAGCTGCTGCTTCGGGGCGAGCTGCAACGGACCGCTGACCACCATGCGGTGGAATTCCATGATGCCGGCGTACTCGGTGTCGTGCCCCTCGATCTCGACCCGGGTGACGAGGCTCAGCACCACCTGCTCGATGTTCGCCGGCGCGTCCCCGCCGAGCAGGTTGACCTGCCCGTCGAGGGCCAGGCCGGGCCGCGTGTTCGGGTTGGTCAGCACCGTGTCCACGCTGGGGCCGCCCACACCGAACGCGCTCATCATCTTCTTGAAGACCATCGGAACTCCCGTGCGACCGCCGACGGCTCCACCGTGGAGCCGGAGGTTGACTCGACCGCACCCTATCCGTCGGCCCTGTGAGGTCCCTGTGAAGCGGGCCGGCGGGTCTACCGCGCGTCGACCACGACCAGCTCGCCGACCTGCTCGCCGACCGCGGTACGCGCCTCGGCCGGCAGCCCCGAGTCGGTCACCAGCAGATCGGCCGCCTCCAGCGGGGCGATGGTGGCGATGCCGATGGTCTCCCACTTGGTGTGGTCGGCGAGCACCACCAGCCGGCGGGCGGAGCCGATGAGGCAGCGGTTCACCCCCGCCTCGAGCAGGTTCGGGGTGGTGAACCCGGTGCGCGGGCTCATCCCGTGCACCCCGAGGAACAACAGGTCGACGTTGAGCGAGCTGATCGCCGCCTCGGCGACCGGACCGGTCAGCGCGTCGGACGGGGTGCGGATGCCGCCGGTCAGCACCACCGTCTGGTCGGCGCGGGGATCCTGGTAGAGGGCGTCGGCCACCGGGACCGAGTTGGTGACCACGGTGAGGCCGCGTACCTCGGAGAGCAGCCGGGCCAGCGCGGCGGTGGTCGTGCCGGCGGAGAGCGCGATGGCCATGCCCGGCTCGACCAGCGCGGCCGCGCGTTCCGCGATGGCCCGCTTCTCGGCCTGCTGCCGGATCGACTTCGCGGCGAACCCCGGCTCGTCGGCCGAACCGGGGCCGGCGAGCGTCGCGCCGCCGTGCACCTTGTCCACCAGGCCGCGCTCGGCCAGCACCTCCAGGTCCCGCCGGATGGTCATGTCCGACACGCCGAACCGGCTGACCAGGTGGCTCACCCGGACGCCGCCGCGCTGCCGGATCAGATCGAGGATGGCGCTCTGCCGCTGCTGGGCCAACATCTGGTCGACCTCCTTCGATCCGCCGCGGTCACCGGGTCAGGCCCGTACCGGCGCGGCGTCCTCGCGGACCACCGCCACCTCGCCGGCGGCCACCACCAGCTCATCGTCACACCGTGAGCCGGTCAACAGCTCCACGCCGGCGGCCGGGAGTCGCACCTCGTCGTCGGTGTGGTTGAGGACGAACAGCCAGCTCCGCTCGCCGTCGCGGCGCCGGACCACCTCCACCCCGGGAAGGGCGGCCGCGGCCGGGCGCACCCCGGACTCGGCCACCAGCCGGGCCACCAGTCGATCGGTGGCCGGCTGGTCCAGCCGGGTGCCGACGTACCAGGCGGCGCCCTCCCCCACCGGGTTGCGGGTCACCGCGGCCACGCCCGGCAACGGCCCGTCGGCGTACGCGGCGAGCACCTCCGCGCCCTCGGCGTGCAGCCACTCGGTCCACACGTCGGCGGTGGCGCCGTCGTCGAGCCGGACCTGTTCGCCCTCGCGCAGCGGGAAGAACTCCTCGGTCCGTACGCCGAGCAGCTCCCGGAACGCCCCGGGATAGCCGCCGAGCCGGACGTGGTCGTGCTCGTCGACGACGCCACTGAAGTAGGTCACGAGGGCGGTGCCGCCGGCCTCGACGAACCGGCGCAGCGCCGCCGCGTCGGCGTCGCGGACCAGGTAGAGGGTGGGCACCACCACCAGCCGGTAACCGTCGAGGTCGGTCGACGGGTGGACGATGTCGGCGGTGATCCCGGCCCGCCAGAGCGAGTCGTAGAGCGCGCCCAGCCGATCCAGGTACGTGACGTCGACGCTGGGGTGGGAGTCAAGCTCGACGCCCCACCACGCCTCGTAGTCGAAGAGGATGGCGACCTCGGCGTCCACCCGGCTGCCCCGGACCTCGGCCAGCGCGGCCAGGTCGGCGCCGAGCCGGCAGACCTCGCGGAACACCTTGGTGTCCGGGCCGGCGTGCGGCACCAGCGCGGAGTGGAACTTCTCCGCGCCGGCGCGCGAGGCCCGCCACTGGAAGAAGAGCACCCCGTCGGCGCCGCGGGCGACGTGGGCCAGGCTGTTGCGGCGCAGCTGGCCGGGGGCCTTCGCGACGTTGCGCGGCTGCCAGTTGACGGCGCTGGTGGAGTGCTCCATGAGCAGCCACGGCTCACCGCGCGCGACGCCGCGGGTGTGGTCGGCCGACAGCGCCAGCCCGACGTGCGCCCGGGGATCGGCGGCGGTCAGGTAGTGGTCGTTGGAGACGAGGTCCACGTCGTCGGCCCAGGAGTGGTAGTCGAGGTACTTGACGCCCGTGCCGATCATGAAGTTCGTGGTGACCGGCTGGGCGACCAGTCGGTCGAGGACCTCACGCTCGGCGCGCAGTTGAGCCCGCTGCTCGTCGGAGGAGAAGCGCAGGAAGTCCAGCTGCTGGGTGGGGTTGGCGAAGGTCGGCGCGGTGCGCGGCGGGTTGATCTCGGCCCAGTCGCCGTACCGCTGGCTCCAGAAGGCGGTGCCCCAGGCCTCGTTGAGCCCGTCCAGGTCGCCGTACCGGTCGCGCAGCCAGGACCGGAACGCCTCGGCGCTGACATCGCAGTAGCAGTGAGCGTTGTGGCAGCCCAACTCGTTGGACACGTGCCACATCACCACCGCCGGGTGGTCGGCGTACCGGCCGGCGACCGCCTCGACCAGGGCGAGCGACCGCTCGCGGAAGATCGGCGAGCTGGGGCAGTACGCCTGGCGGCCGCCCGGCCAGAGGATCGCGCCGTCGGCCCGGCGGGGCAGCGTCTCCGGGTGCGCCCGGGCCAGCCACGGCGGCGGGCTGGCGGTGGCGGTGGCCAGGTCGACGTCGATCCCGCCGCCGTGCAGCAGGTCGAGCACCCGGTCCAGCCAGCCGAACTCGAACCGCCCGGGCTGGGGCTCGAGCAGCGCCCAGGAGAAGATCCCCACCGAGACCAGGTTGACCCCGGCCCGACGCATCAGCTCGACGTCCTCGACCCAGGTCTCTTCCGGCCACTGCTCCGGGTTGTAGTCGCCGCCGAACGAAATCCGATCGCCCTGCCATCGCCGCATGGCAGGAGAGCGTGCCCCCATCGATCGACCAAGTCAACAGTTTCCAACATCTCCGCTCTTTCCAACGTTTACCTGATAACAGGCCCGTCACAACTGGGACATCTACTCGTATCCACCCTCTTGACAGGGCCGCCCTGAGGGGTAGTTTCAGGCGCCACTGGCAGTTCGTGTTTGCCAATGTGGATTCACGGTGGATCCCGATGTGCGATCACGAGAGCCGCACCCCCACCCATGACGGCCCTTGGGCGTAGCGCACCTCTTCATCCGCAGGAGGAACCATGTCCCGTCCCCGTACCCAAGCCGAGTACCTCGCCAGACTCGTACCGCCCTCCGTCGCCGGCCTCAACCGACGGACGCTGCTCGCCGGCGCGACCGGCGCCGGCGCGTTGCTCGGCACGGGACTACTCGCCGGCTGCGGCGACTCCGACTCCGGCGGGTCCGGAAGCAAGACGGTTTCGCTGGGCTCGAACGCGTCCGACCCGACGCCGAAGGACGTCCTCGCCAAGGTGTCCGGCGCCTTCAAGACCGCCTCGGGCGTCGAGGTCGCGATCAACACCGTCGACCACAACACGTTCCAGGAGAACATCAACAACTACCTGCAGGGCAAGCCGGACGACGTGTTCACCTGGTTCGCCGGCTACCGCATGCGGTTCTTCGCCTCCCGCGGCCTGGCCGGCGACGTGTCCGACGTCTGGGGCAAGCTCTCCGGCTTCTCCGACGCCTTCAAGAAGGCCTCCACCGGCGACGACGGCAAGCAGTACTTCGTGCCGTTCTCGTACTACCCGTGGGCGGTCTTCTACCGCAAGTCCGTCTGGCAGCAGCACGGCTACCAGGTGCCGACGACCCTGGACCAGTTCAACGCCCTCGGCGCGCAGATGAAGAAGGACGGCCTCAACCCGATCGCCTTCGCCGACAAGGACGGCTGGCCGGCGATGGGCACCTTCGACATCCTCAACCTGCGGATCAACGGCTACCAGTTCCACGTCGACCTGATGGCCGGCAAGGAGGCCTGGACCTCCGACAAGGTGAAGAAGGTCTTCGACACCTGGGCCGGCCTGCTGCCGCTGCACCAACCGGACGCCCTGGGCCGCACCTGGCAGGAGGCCGCCCAGTCGCTCCAGCAGAAGAAGAGCGGCATGTACCTGCTCGGCCTCTTCGTCGCGCAGCAGTTCAACGCCGACGAGCAGGACGACATCGACTTCTTCACCTTCCCCGAGATCGACCCGGCGATCGGGGCCAAGGCCCTGGACGCGCCGATCGACGGCTACATGATGGCGCGCAAGCCGAAGTCCGAGGACAACGCCAAGAAGCTGCTGGAGTTCATCGGCGGCGTCGAGGCGGGGAACATCTCCGTGAAGACCGACCCGGGCACCCTCGTCGCCAACACCGGCGCGGACACCAGCGGCTACAGCGCGCTGCAGAAGAAGGCGGCCGAACTGGTCGGCTCGGCCACCGAGATCGCCCAGTTCCTCGACCGGGACACCCGGCCGGACTTCGCCTCGACGGTGATCATCCCGGCCCTGCAGCAGTTCATCAAGGACCCGAAGGACATCGACGGGCTCACGAACAGCATCGAGAACCAGAAGAAGTCGATCTTCACCAGCTGACGGCGAGAGGGGGAGGACTCCGTGTCCGACCTGCCCCTGATCCAAGCGGATCGCGCCGTACCGCCACCGGCCGCGACCACCACCACGGGTGGTCGCGGCCGCCGGCTACGGCTCCTGTCCCGCACCGACCGCGTGGTGATCACGCTGATGGTGCTCGTCCCGCTGCTGCTCGTCACCGCCCTGGTATGGCTGCCGGCGCTGGCCACCGTGCTGCTCTCCACCACCAACTGGGACGGCATCGGGCCGCTGTCCGACATCGACTTCGTCGGCGGACGCAACTACAGCGACGTGGTGAACATCTACCCGCCGTTCGTGCCCGCGGTGCAGCACAACCTGCTCTGGCTCGCGGCGCTGTTCGTGGTGGCCACGCCGTTCGGCATGTTCCTGGCGGTGCTGCTCGACAAGGAACTGCGCGGCAGCCGCTTCTACCAGACCGCGCTGTACCTGCCGGTGGTGCTCTCGCTGGCGCTGATCGGCTTCGTCTGGCAGCTCATCTACTCCCGCGACCAGGGCCTGCTCAACGCGGTGACCGGCTCGAACGTCGACTGGTACGGCGACCCCGGCGTGAACATCTGGGCGGTCATGGTCGCCTCCGGCTGGCGCCACGTCGGCTACATCATGCTGCTCTACCTGGCCGGGCTGAAGGGCGTCGACCCGTCGCTGCGCGAGGCCGCGGCCGTCGACGGCGCCTCGGAGACGAAGAGCTTCTTCCGGGTCGTGTTCCCGGTGATGCGCCCGATCAACATCATCGTCCTCGTGGTGACGGTGATCGAGTCGCTGCGCGCGTTCGACCTGGTCTGGGTGGTCAACAAGGGCCGAAACGGCCTGGAACTGCTCTCCGCGCTGGTCACCCAGAACGTGGTGGGCGAGGCCAGCCGGATCGGCTTCGGCTCCGCACTGGCGACCATCATGCTGGTCGTGTCGCTGGTCTTCATCACCATCTACCTGGCCACCGTCATGCGGGAGGACCGATGAGCACCGCGACCGTGACCCGGGTGCCGGCCACCGACGAGGCGCCCGAACGGCGCCGCCGGCTCACCCCGCAGCGGGTCGTGCTGCACGGCTTCCTCATCGCGGTCGCGGTGGGCTGGCTCTTCCCGATCCTGTGGGCGGTGCTGACCTCCCTGCGCTCGTACGAGTACACCGCCACGCACGGCTACGTCTCGTTCGGCGGCTGGACCCTCGACAACTACCTCACCGCGTGGCGGACCGCCGAGTTCGGCAAGCACTTCCTCAACTCGGTCTACATCACGGTCCCGGCGGTGCTGTTGACGCTCTTCCTCGCCTCCTGCGTGGCGTTCGTCATCGCCCGGTTCAGCTGGAAGCTCAACCTGGTGCTGCTCGGCCTCTTCACCGCGGCCAACCTGCTGCCCCAACAGGCCCTGCTCATCCCGCTGTTCCGGCTCTTCACCGAGGTGCCGCTGCCCGCGTTCATGAGCGACTCGGAGCTGCTGTACGACAGCTACTGGGGCCTGATCCTGATCAACGTCGCATTCCAGTGCGGCTTCTGCGTGTTCGTGCTCAGCAACTACATGAAGGCGCTGCCGCGCGACCTGTACGAGGCGGCGATGGTCGACGGGGCGAGCGTCTGGCGGCAGTACTGGCAGGTGACCATGCCGCTGTGCCGGCCGGCCCTGGCGGCGCTGGCCACCCTCGAGGTGACCTGGATCTACAACGAGTTCTTCTGGGCCACCGTGCTCATGCGGACCGGCGACAAGTTCCCGGTCACCAGCTCGCTGAACAACCTGCGCGGCGAGTTCTTCACCGACAACAACCTGGTCTCGGCCGGCAGCGTCCTGGTCGCGATCCCGACCCTGGTGATCTTCTTCATGCTCCAGCGGCACTTCGTCCGGGGCCTGACCCTGGGAGCAAGCAAGGGTTGACATCATCCCGGCTGTCAAGAGCCGGGACTCTAGCGATCGCTCGCTGTATCGAGGATGCCCGCACCGCCTTTCCCAGTAGGCGGCGAAGGCACGTTGAAGGTGGCGCAAGGTCTGCTGGAGTGGAACTGCGGACACCTCGTTCAGGAAGGACAGGTCCTCCGTCCTCTTCCACTCCGTCAACCACGCGGATGTTTGCCCGTACGTTGTCGTCTGGCGATGCATCACCCAGGCGCGCTGGCGAGCCTCCAGAGCGCGGTTGTAGACCAGGCGGACGCAACCGAACGTTCGATTGAGCTGTTGTGCTTGCTCGCGAGTGGGATAAAAGCGGTACTTGTACGCCCGCTTCACCACCTCAACCACGCCCCCGTTCTATCAACCAGGTACGACATTCCCTAGAGAGGTGAGCGGTCATCAGGTCACTACCATCGCCCATCGACGCAACGGCCGAAGGACCAGACCGTGGCGCTAGCGGAGGTATGGTCCACCTGCGCCGCGCGCGGACCAGCCTGGTGCTCGACGCGCGCGGCTCTGGGCTGCCCCGGGTGGTGCACTGGGGCGCCGACGTCGGCGACCTCGACGACGACGGCCTGCGCCACCTCGCCGCGGCCACCGTCCCGCCGCTGGTGCCGAGCAGCTTCGACGCCCCCACCGCGCTCACCCTGCTGCCCGAGGCGAGCGCCGGCTGGGGCGGCCGGCCGGCGCTCGCCGGGCACCGCGGGCGGGCGGACTGGGCCACCGCGTTCCGGCTCGACGGCGTCGAGGTCGACGACACTCCCGGTCACGACGTGCGGGTCGTCGTCCGCGCCGCCGACGCCGCGGCCGGGCTGGCGCTGACCGTCGAGCTCACCCTCGACCCGACCGGCCTGCTGCTGCTCCGGCACCGGCTGCGCAACGACGGGGACGGCCCGTACGAACTGCGCGAGCTGACCCCGGTGCTGCCGGTGCCGGCGGTCGCCACCGAACTGCTCGACCTGACCGGCCGGTGGTGTCGGGAACGGTCCCCGCAGCGGCACCCGTGGCCGATGGGCACCTGGGTACGCGAGGGCCGACACGGGCGTACCGGGCACGACGCCACGCTGCTGCTGGTAGCGGGATCCGCCGGGTTCGGCTTCGGGCACGGCGAGGTCTGGGCCGTGCACACCGCGTGGAGCGGCGACCACGTCACCTTCGCCGAACGCCGCCCCACCGGCGAGGCCACCCTCGGCGGCGGCGAGCTGCTCACCCCCGGCGAGGTGGTGCTCACCCCCGGCGAGTCGTACGCCACTCCCGTGCTCTACGCGGTCTGGTCGGACGAGGGGCTGGACGGGCTCAGCGACGTCCTGCACACCCACCTGCGGGCCCGGCCGGGGCATCCGCGCAGCCCGCGACCGGTCACGCTGAACGTCTGGGAGGCGGTCTACTTCGACCACGACCTGGACCGGCTCACGCGCCTCGCCGACCGGGCCGCCGAGGTGGGCGTGGAACGCTTCGTCCTCGACGACGGCTGGTTCCGGGGCCGCCGGCACGACCGGGCCGGGCTCGGCGACTGGTGGGTCGACGAGGCCGTCTGGCCGGACGGGATGCACCCGCTCATCGACCACGTCCGCAAGCACGGAATGCAGTTCGGGCTCTGGGTCGAGCCGGAGATGGTCAACGCCGACTCCGACCTGTTCCGCGCCCACCCCGACTGGCTGCTCCAGGTGCCCGGCCGGCTGCCGCCCGAGTGGCGGAACCAGCAGGTGCTCGACCTCGCCCACCCCGACGCGTACGCCCACGTGCTCGACCGGCTGGACGCGCTGCTGAACGAGCACGACGGGATCGCGTACCTGAAGTGGGACCACAATCGGGACCTCACCGAGGCCGGTCACCACGGACGGCCCGGCGTGCACGCGCAGACCGCGGCGGTCTACCGGCTCCTGGACGAGCTGCGCCGCCGGCATCCCGGCGTCGAGATCGAGAGTTGCGCCTCCGGCGGCGCCCGGGTCGACCTGGAGATCTTGGCCCGCACCGACCGGGTCTGGGCCAGCGACTGCAACGACGCGCTGGAACGGCTGGCCATCCAGCGCTGGACCGGGCTGTTGCTCCCACCGGAGCTGGTCGGCAGCCATATCGGCCCGGAGCGCTCGCACACCACGCACCGGGTGCACGACCTGGGCTTCCGGGCCACCAGCGCGTTCTTCGGTCACTACGGCATCGAGTGGGACATCGCCTCCATCAGCCCGGCGGAGCGTACCGAGCTGGCCAGCTGGGTGGCGCTCCACAAGCGACTCCGGCCCCTGGTGCACACCGGTCGGACGATTCGGGTCGATCACCCCGACCCGGCCGTGTGGGCGCAGGGCGTGGTCGCGCACGACGGCTCCCAGGCGGTGTACGCGGTGAGCCGGCTGGCCACGTCGGTGGCCCAGGTGCCGGGGGCGGTCCGGCTGCCCGGTCTGGACAGCCGCCGCCGGTACGCCGTCCGGCCGCCCGCCGAGGTGCCGCGACCGGCGACGCTGGACCGGACGGCGCCGGCCTGGCTGGCGGACGGGGCCACGCTGACCGGGGCGGCCCTGGCCGCGGTGGGCCTGCAACTGCCGGCGCTGCACCCGGAACAGGCGCTGCTCATCGAGGTCACCGCCGTCGACTGACCCTTGTTGGCATGCCCGGCCGAAATTTCTCGAAGATTCTCGGCCGGGCATGTCGAGGACGGCGCGGCCGGCTTCTACCTCAGGGTGAGAGCACCGAGAATGAGGTGCGCAGGCGTGAGGAGCAGACCGTGAAGTACATGTTGCTGATGCAGTTCAGCGCCGCCGGGGCCGACTTCCCGACGATCGACACGTGGAGCCCGGAGGAGATCCAGGCGCACATCGCGTTCATGGGTGAGGTCAACGCGAAGCTCACCGCCGACGGCGAGTGGGTCCAGGGCGAGGGCCTGGGTGGGCCGCAGCAGGCGCGGATCGTCCGGGCCGGGGCGAACGGCGCGCCGGTGGTCACCGAGGGGCCGTTCGCGGAGACCAAGGAGTTCCTCGCCGGCTGGTGGATCGTCGACTGCGACACCGCGGAGCGGGCCGTGGAGATCGCCGCGCACATCTCCACCGCGCCCGGGCCCGGCGGCCGGCCCCTGAACATGCCGATCGAGGTGCACCCGGTGATGTCCGCGCCGCCGCAGGAGCTGTGACGCCTGGCCACCACCGACCGACGCACCGAGGACCTGCTGCGCGAGCTGGCGCCGCAGGTCCTCGGCGTGCTCGCCCGCCGCTTCGGTGACTTCACCACCGCCGAGGACGCGGTCCAGGAGGCGCTGCTGGCCGCCGCCACCCAGTGGCCGGCCGAGGGGACGCCGGCCAACCCGCGCGGCTGGCTGATCCAGGTCGCGTACCGCCGGATGATCGAGCTGGTCCGCGCCGAGGTGGCGCGGCGGCGGCGGGAGGACCTCGCGACGCGGCGCGAGCCGGACGACCGGCAGACCGCACGGCCGGCGGACGAGGAGCTGACCGCGGAGCGCGACGACACCCTGGTCCTGCTCCTCCTCTGCTGTCATCCGGCGCTCTCGCCGACGTCGGCCATCGCGCTGACCCTGCGCGCGGTCGGCGGCCTGAGCACCGCCGAGATCGCCCACGCCTTCCTGGTGCCGGAGGCCACGATGGCCCAGCGGATCAGCCGGGCCAAGCAGCGGATCCGCGACTCGGGGGTGCCCTTCCGGATGCCCGACCGCACGGAGCGCGACGGGCGGTTGGCCGCCGTCCGGCACGTGCTCTACCTGATCTTCACCGAGGGGCACACCAGCAGCGCCGGCCCCGATCTGCATCGGTTGGACCTGTCGGCGGAGGCGATCCGGCTCACCCGCGCGCTGCACGCGCTGCTGCCCGACGACAGCGAGACCACCGGGCTGCTGGCACTGATGCTCCTCACCGAGGCGCGCGGCCCGGCGCGGACCGGGCCGTCGGGCGAGTTGATCTCGCTGGCCGACCAGGACCGCGGCCGGTGGGACGCGGCGGCGATCGCCGAGGGCATCGCCCTGGTCACCCACGCGCTGCCGCGCGGCCCGGTCGGGCCCTACCAGATCCAGGCCGCGATCGCCGCGCTGCACGACGAGGCGCCCTCGGCGGAGCGGACCGACTGGCCGCAGATCCTCGCCCTGTACGAGGTCCTGGAGGGACAGTCGGGCAGCCCCGTGGTCGCGCTCAACCGGGCGGTCGCCACCGCCATGGTGCACGGCCCGGCCGCCGGCCTGGCCGCCCTGGCCGACCTGGCGGACGACCCCCGCCTGGCCGGGCACCACCGGCTGCACGCCGCCCGGGCGCACCTGCACGAGATGGCCGGCGACCGGGCGCGCGCCGTGGCCGACTACCGAGCCGCGGCCGGCCGGACGAACAGCCTGCCGGAGCAGCGCTACCTGACCATGCGGGCCGCGCGGCTGGCCGCCGCCGATCCCGGACCGACCGACGACTGACGAGGGATCACATGGCGTACGTGCTGCTGGGCATCGCGATCGCGGCGGAGGTGATGGCCACCAGCCTGCTCAAGGCGACCGCCGGGTTCACCCGGCTCTGGCCCACCGTCGCCTGTCTCGGCGGCTACCTGGTGGCCTTCGTGATGCTGTCGCAGGCGGTGAAGGAGATTCCGGTCGGCGTCGCGTACGCCCTCTGGTCCGGGCTGGGCACGGCGACGATCGTGGCGATCGGCGCGGTGTTCCTCGGCGAACCGGTCGGCGCGGTGAAGCTCGCCGGCATCGCGTTGATCATCGCGGGGGTGGTCATCGTGAACCTGAACGGCGCCCACTGACCCGTCCGCCACCTGCGGTGGCGCGCCTCCGCCCGCCGGGCGGGAATCGGACGCGGACGGTTGACCCGGGCCGTCCGGGGTATTCGGGGATGACCCGCCGGTGGAAGGAGAAACCACGATGGTCAACGTCGGCTACACCCTGCTGTGCGAGCAGGCCGGCCCGAAGCAGTTGGTCGACCACGCCGTACGCGCCGAGGCCGCCGGCTTCGACCACCTGGTCACATCCGACCACTACTACCCCTGGCTGGACTCGCAGGGGCACTCCCCGTACGCCTGGTCGGTGCTCGGGGCGGTCGCGCACGCCACCAGCCGGGCCGAGCTGATGTCCTTCGTGACCTGCCCGATCCGCCGCTACCACCCGGCCGTGGTGGCGCAGAAGGCCAGCACCGTCGGTGTGCTCTCGGACGGCCGGTTCACCCTCGGCCTGGGCGCCGGCGAGAACCTCAACGAACACGTGGTGGGCGGCTGGCCGCACGTGCAGCAGCGGCACGAGATGTTCGAGGAGGCGTTGCAGATCATCCGTCCGCTGCTCAACGGCGAGACGCTGACCTTCTCCGGCAACCACTTCGACGTGCCGGACGCGTACGTCTGGGACCGGCCGGAGAAGCCGGTGCCGATGGCGGTCGCCGCCTCCGGTCCGCAGTCGGCCACCCTCGCCGCCGAGTACGGCAACGGCATGATCTCCACCGAGCCGGACCGCCGGATCATCCAGCTCTACGACGACGCGGGCGGGGCCGGCCGGCCTCGCTACGGCCAGGTGGCCATCTGCTACGGCCCGGACGAGGCGGACTGCCGCAAGATCGTGCACGACCAGTTCCGCTGGTTCGGGCTGGGCTGGAAGGTCAACGCCGACCTGCCCGGCCCGGAGGCGTTCACGGCCGCCAGCCAGTTCGTCAGCGAGGAGGACGCCGCCGCCGGAATCCCCTGCGGCCCGGACGTCGACCGGCACGTCGAGGCGTTCAAGAAGTTCGTCGACGCCGGCTTCACCCACGTGGCGATCGTCCAGGTGGGTGGCGACAGCCAGCCGATGTTCCTGGACTGGGCCCAGGAGCAGCTCCTCCCCCGGCTGCGCCAACTGTGAGCGCTGCCGGCCCGGCCCCTGGCGACGCCGGCGGCCTGCGCCCGACCAGCCGCGCGGACCGGCGCGCCCGGCGATGATGGGTCTCGGGCCCTGTGGAGCTGAGTCGTTCGCGTCATCGCGCGACTGGGTGAGACGTTCGCGTGCTCGCACGACCGAGTGAGTCGTTGGCGCTATCAGCTCCAAAGGACACGCGGTAGGCACCCGCCGCGCCCGTCGCGGTCACCGGCATCGGAGACGAGGGCAGGGAGTTCCATGCGCATCGGCAACACGGAGATCCGTCCGCTCGGTGGCGGTGTCGGCTGCCTGCTGATGATCCTCTTCTCGCTCCTCGCCTCGATCGTGCTCACCGTCCTGGTCAACCTGGTGCTCTGACAGTCCGGGCCGTCGGGCAGCGGGCCGGTGGTCGGGGTCAGCGGCGCAGGCCGAGCGCGGTGAGCACCTCGCGGGACGCCAGCCGGGCCGGTTCGAGCACCGACTCGCGGGTCCAGCTGACCGCCGGCCGTACGGTGGCCCGCCAGGCCGCGCGGATCCCCCGCGCCACGGGCAGGACGGTCACCCGCCACGCCGCCCGGACGGCGCGGGCCACCGGCAGCACGGTGTGCCGCCACAGCCAGCGCAGCCCCAGGCCGATCGGCCGCAGCAGTAGCCGGTAGCAGAGCCGGAGCACGCGTCCCGCGGCCCACCAGGCCCAGCGCAGGGCGTCGACGACCGCCCGGCCGATTGCCAGGAGCCCCCGGCCGGCGCCCCGGGCGAGCCAGGCGAACACCGCCGCGACCGCCTTCGCGAGCGCTGCGACCGCGCGCCACAGCGCCCGGCCGGCCGGGGTGAGCACGCCGAGCAGCCAGGCGAGCGGGCGGACCAGCAGGTGGTCGGCGAGCCAGGCCAGCCCCCGCCCGACGCGAACCAGCGGCCACCAGACGAGGGTCCGGCTCACCCAGGCCAGCGGGATCCAGAGCAGCGTGCGGACCAGGCAAGCCAGCCCGAAGGCCAGCCACACGAGCGGACGCCACACCAGCGTTCGCGCCGCCCACACGAGCGGAATCCACATCAGGGTCCGGACCACCCACGCCAACCCGTACGCCAGCCAGACCAACGGGCGCCACACCAGCGTGCGCGCCACCCACACCAACGGGCGCCACACGAGCGTGCGGGCCACCCAGACCAACGGGAGCCAGAGCAGCGTGCGGGCCACCCACACCAGCGGAATCCAGAGCAGCGTGCGCGCCACCCACACCAGCGGTCGGAGCAGCCACCGGTGCACGAACCGGCCGGTCGGGCTGAGCAGGTGGCGGTCGAGCAGCCGGCCGGTCGCCGCGACCAGCTCCCAGAGCAGGCGTACCGGGAGCACCACGACCAGCGCGATGCCCCGGGCGACCGCCGCGACCAGCGGCGGTGGGGCCGCCGCGGGCTGCGGCGTGTGCCGGGCCGTGTGCGGGGCGGGTACGGCGTGGGCCGGCCGGCCGACCGGGTCGGGCAGCGCCGGGCGGACCGTGGGGGTGTCGGTCACGCCGCCACGGTAGCCGGATCGGACAACGGCTCAGGCCGGACCCAGGTCCACATCGGCCACCAGCGGATAGTGGTCGGAGGCGCGGTCCGCGGGACCGCCGCGGACCACCCGGCAGTCCCGCACCCGGGCGGCGAGCGCCGGGCTGCCCAGCAGGTAGTCCAGCCGCATGCCGCTGAACTCGGCGCCACCGTGCCGGGTGGGCACGGTCAGCCCCTCGTCCGGCCCGCCGGCCGCCCGGTAGAGGTCGACCAGGCCGGCCGCGAGCAGCACGGCCACCGCGCGGGTGTCCACGGTGCGCCCGTCTCGCCGCAGGTGCCGGCGCCGGTACGCCGGGGGCAGCCCGTCCAGCCGCGCGGTGTGGTCGGTCGCCGGGTCGAGCGCGTTCAGGTCGCCGCCGAGCAGCGTCAGGTCGCCCGGCGCCCGGCGGACGGCCCGGGCCAGCCAGTCCACCTCGATCCGGCGCCAGCCGCCGGAATACGGGTTGAGGTGGGTGCCGAGCACGGTGAGCGGCCCGGCGTCGGTGGCGACCACCACCCGGGCGGCGGCGTGGTGGAAGGGCCGGCGCAGCGGGCCGGCCGAGACGGTACGCAGCGGCGGGCGGACCAGCACCGCCACCGGCTGCCCGAAACAGCTGCGGGCCAACTGCGGGCGCAGGCCCAGCCGGTCCGCGAACCCGTCCAGCACGCCGGCGGCGTCGAAGCCGCGCAGCTCCTGGAGCGCCAGCACGTCGGGGCGCTGCGCGGTGACCACCTCGACGATCGCGTCCCGCCGGTCGGGCCCGCCCCGGTCCCGACCGCCGGTGCGGATGTTCCAGGTCATCACCCGCAGCACGGTGTGCTCAGTCCGGTCGGCCGGCCCGGGCCAGCTCGTCGTCGAGGGTGTGCACGTCCTCCGACTCGATGCTGGGGCGGTTGCCTTCGTGCACGTCGGCGTTGGGGCGGATCACCCAGTAGAGCAGCCCGATCCAGAGCGCGCTGAGCAGGATCGCGCCCATGAAGTCCGTCGGGTGGTGCATGCCCCGGTACATCCGGGAGACGGCCACGCCGACCGGCATGACCACCGCCAGCGCCACGAAGAGCCAGCGCCACCAGCGGTCGGTGCGGGGCAGAACGATGACGGCGATCGCCAGCCAGATGCAGATGGTCGCGGCGATGTGCCCGGACGGGAAGGAGGAGGTGGGCATCGGCCCGTCCAGGTTCTCCACCGGCGGGCGGGGCCGGTCCACGGCCCGGGCGGAGGCGAGGAAGAGGGTCAGCTCGCCGACCATCGCCAGCGCGACGAAGAGCACCGGCCGCCAGCGCCGCCACACCGCGAGCACCAGCGGGCAGAACACCAGCGAGATCAGCAGGATCGCGTGCGTGTCGCCGAACTTGCTCCACCACCAGCTCGCCTCGGTCAGCACGTCGCTGTGTCGCTCGGCGAACCAGCGCGGCACCTCGGTGTCGAGGGTGGCCAGGAACGTCCCCTCCGCGTGGTAGCTGACGAACATGCCGAAGCCGTAGAGCGCCCCGAAGACCAGCACCCAGCCGACCAGCAGCTCGGCGATGCTGGAGCGGGGGTGCTCCAGCACGTGCTCCTCGGCCGGGGCGGGGGCGATGTCGTGCCCCGCCTCCGGCTCCAGCCCGTCGGTGAGCGGCGGCACCGGGCGACCGCGTTCCCGCCGCCACAGCCGGAAGGCGTACGCGGTGACGCCGAGCCAGGCCGCGCCGAGCAGCCAGCCGGCGAGCACGTCGGAGACGTAGTGCACGCCCAGCGCGATCCGGGTCAGCCCGATCAGCACCACCAGCGCGGCGACGAGGGCGATGGCCGGCTTGCGCCAGCGGGGCGCCAGCGCCGGGAGGAAGACGAGCACCAGCGCCGCGTACGCGACGAACGAGCCGAGCGCGTGCCCGCTGGGGAAGCTGTTGCCCGGCGCGCTGGCCACCGGCACGTCGACCACCGGCCGGAGCCGGCCGACCAGCGTCTTGAGGGACGGGTCGAGGATCAGGCCGCCGACGCCCGTGATGATCAGGTAGACGGCCAACCGGGGCTGGCGGCGGATCAGCAGCCCGACCACGGCGATGGTGACCAGCCAGATCAGGATCGGCCGCCCACCGAGATCGGTGACCGCCTGGAGCACCGTGACCAGCGGGCCGTGCGGGGCGACCAGGTCGTTGAACCACTCGGCGACCGCGTGGTCGGCGTCCTGCAACGGGCTCCACCGGAACCGGACCAGCATCAGCAGCAGGCCGAAGGCGACGCCGGCGCCGGTGACGGCCACCAGCCCCGCGACGCTGCGCTCGGTGAAATGCCCGAGTGGACGCCGCAGCACCTCTTTGACCGCGGTCACCCCGCACCTCCCTCGTCGTCCCTGGCGAGGCGCTTTACCCGATCGGCGGGGTGCGTACACCGGAGGCGGCCGGGGCCGGGGTCAGAGGGAGGTCATCTCCCCGGTGTCGAAGACCTCCGCGCGGGCGGTCTCGGGCTCCCACAGGTCCGGCTGGGCCGGCTCCTGCACGCCGATGCGCACCGCCTCCAGCTGGGCGGCGAAGGCCAGCCCGCCGAAGAGCGCCATGCCGGTGAGGTTGGCCCAGAGCAGCAGGGCCATCATCCCGGTCAGCGCGCCGTAGGTCTGGCCGAACGCGTCGCTGAGGCTCACGTACGCGGCGAGCAGGAGGCTGGTCAGCCACCAGAGCGCGGTGGCGATGCCGGCGCCGAAGAACAGCCAGGACAGGCCGGGCTGCCGGCGCCGGGGGGCGTAGCGGAACAGCACGGCCACGGCGAGCACGGTCAGGCCCAGGCTCAGCGGCCAGCGGACCACGTCCCAGACGCCGTTGGCGAACTCGCCCCACTCGTAGTGCCGCTGCACGGAGTCGCCCATCGGCCCGCCGCCGACCAGGATGAGGAATCCGGTCAGCGCCGGCACGCCCGCGGTGACGGCGAGGACGGCGGCCCGCAGGTACTTGAACTGCGCGGGGCGGTCCCGCTCGACGCCGTAGATCCGGTTGGCGCCCCGCTCGATCTGCGCCATGGTGGTGGTGAGGGCGACCAGGCCGGTGATCAGACCGAGGGTGAGGGCCAGCTCACCGGCGTCCTCGACGCGCTCGCCCTCGCCGAGCAGTTCGGCCACCATCGGCTCGCTGGCGCCGGGGGTGAGCGCCAGCACCGTGTCGGCGACGACCCGGCCGCCCTCCTCCACGCCGAGTTCGCTGATCAAACCGGTGAGGGCGATCAGGAACGGCACCACGGCGAGGCAGAGCTGCAGCGCGAACGCGCGGGAGTGGCTGAACCCGTCGCCGTAGCGGAACCGGATGAACGCGTCCCGCAGCAGGTGCCAGCCGCCCTCGCGGCGCAGGGTGTGCCAGGCGTCGTCGGCGGAGAGCTCCTCGTCGGCCATCAGCCGGGTCTCCGGCACCATGCGGGTGCTACTCACGGCGCGCCTCCTCGACCAGGCGTTCGCCGCGCTCGGCGGCGCGCTCCGCGTCGACGGCGAGGTCCGGCGCGTGTTCGGGCTGCGGCACGCAGAGCCAGAGCGCCCGGGGCCGGATCACGGCGCGCAGCCGGCGACTCGGTTCGATGAGGTCGCCGTCGAGTTCCCGGGGTTGGGTGCGGGTGGCGGTGATGACGACGCGGCGGCCGCGGAACACCTCCATCCGCGGCACGCGGCCGCGGCGGCGGATCACCGCCCAGCCGAGTTCGGCCCAGTGGCGCAGCGTACGCGGGGTGAGCACCGCGACGTCCAGCCAGCCGTCGTCCGGCTCGGCCCCGGTCAGCAGCCGCATCCCACCCTGCAACCGGCCCACGTTGGCGACCAGGACGGACCGGGCCCGACGGCGTACCGGCGGACGGTCGTCGACGCGGATCGACACCCGCATCGGCCGGTCGCGCAGGTGCCGCGCCGCCCCGACCACGTACGCGGGCCAGCCGATGCGCGCCTTGGTGGTCTCGCTGGTGGCCGCGAGCATCTGGGCGTCGAAGCCCATGCCGGCCATCACCGTGAAGTAGTGGCCGTCGACCTCGCCGACGTCGAGCAGCCGGCGGCCCCGCTCGACGGCCACCTGGAGCCCGGCGGCCAGGTCGTTGGAGAGGCCGAGGTTGGCCGCGAGCAGGTTGCCGGTGCCCTGGGGCAGCACGGCGAGCGCGACGTCGGTGCCGACCAGCGCGCTGACGCAGGACATCACGGTGCCGTCGCCGCCGCAGGCGAACACCAGGTCGACCCCGGCCCGGACCGCCTCCTCGGTCTGGCCACGGCCCGGGTCCTCGACGGTCGTGGTGAACCACAGCGGCTCGGGCCAGCCGACGGCGGCCAGGGTGTCGGTCACCGTATGCCGCAGCTCGTCGAGATCGGCCACCTTCACCGGGTTGACCACCACCGCGGAGCGCAGCCCCCCGTCGCCGCCCGCGGGCCGCCTGTCCTGTCCTGCATCCACGGCGTCAGTGTGCAGCAACCCGCACGGTTCAGCGAGTCGCCGCGAACGCGGCGTCGGAAGTGCCACAGACAGGTTTCAACCGGGCCGCCGTGGTGGCCGGTCTCCGCTCAGGCCGCCGCGCGCAGCGCGACCTCCACCCGGCGGCGCAGGTCGTCGAGGTTGACGCCGGCCTCGGTCAACACCAGCGCGGCCAGACCGTGCCCCTCGCGGATCAGGCCGAGGAGGATGTGCTCGGTGCCGATGTGGCGGTGCTTCAGCCGCAGCGCCTCGCGCAGCGACAGTTCCAGCACCTTCTTGGAGCGCGGGGAGAACGGGCCGCCGGCGTACCGGCGCCGCCGGCCCCAGCGGCGGCGCGGCTCCGGCACCGCCTCGCGCAGCGCGTCCGGGCCGAACGACTCCTCGATCCGGGCGACGATGGCGGCCAGGTCGATGCCGATCTCCCGCAGCGCGGCCGCGTCGGCGTCGCCGAGGCCGGCCCCGCCGTCGGCGGTGTGGCGCCGGATCCGGCCCCGCAGGTCGTCGGCGCTGACGCCGGCCTCGGTCAGCACCCGGCTGGCCAGGCTCGCCTCGTCGGCGAGCAGGGCCAGCAGCAGGTGCTCGGTGCCCACCGGCCGTCGCCCCTCGGCCCGGGCCTCGTCACGCGCCCGGCGCACGGTCTCGCGGGCCCGGTCGGTGAACCGTTCGAACATCACGCCTCCCAGGAGGTGGGGACCGCCGGTCGCCCGGCGTGCTTCTTGTGGACCGCCTGTCGGCTGACCTCGAGCGCGTCGGCGATCTCCTGCCAGGACCAACCCTGTCGGCGGGCGTTGTCCACCTGGACGACCTCGAGTCGCTCGAGTAGCCGGCGCAGCGCGCGGACGGCCCGCAGCCCGACCCGGGGGTCGGTGCTGCCGGCGGCCGCCGCGAGTTCCGTCGCCTGACTCATGCTGTCAACATACGTTGACAGCACCGCCCGTGTCAACCCCTGTTGACACGGGCGGTGGCTGCGATCCGGCCCGCCGTCGCGGTCACCCGACTACCCTCGGTCGAGGGAGCGTGGTCGTGCCGGGCGCGACGCCCGGGAGGTGATGTCGGATGGCCGCATCCGCCGGCCCAGGGGTGCTGGTCGGCCTCGGCTCGGACCGCGACCTCCCGATGGTCCGGCTGGCCGCACAGGAGGCCGCCGCCCATCGCCGGCCGCTGCACCTGGTGCACGCCTTCGACTGGAACGTGGCGTTCGAGGCGGAGACCGTGGCCGCGTCGCGCGACGAGGCCGAGGACCTGATCGCCCGGGCCAACGACCTGGCCCGGGACGTCGAGCCGGAGCTGACCGTCAGTGGCGAGATCGCCGAGGGCGCCACCGTGCCCGTCCTGCTGCGCCGTGCCGAGCATGCCTTCCTGCTGGCCGTCGGCGACGGTGGGATGGCCGACTGCGAGGACTGCGTACGCCCCGATGCTCTCCCCGTGCAGTTCGCCGCCCGCGCCGGGTGCCCGGTGCTCGTGGCCCGCTCGGAACCGCCGCCGCAGGGCCCAGTCCTGGTCGGGGTCGACTGCTCGTCCAGCTCCCACGCGATGCTGGACTGGGCCTTCACCTGCGCCGCTCGCCGGGGCGCCCGGCTGCTCGCCGTCCGGGTGGTCGACGCCGGCGCGTCCGTCGACGACGCCAGCCGGGAACTGGCCGCCGTCGTCGCCCAGCACACCGACCGGCACCCCGACGTGCTCACCGAGTGCCACACCATTCGCGGCGACCCCGGCATCGTCCTGATCGACCAGTCCCGCTCGGCGCAGGTGGCGCTGGTCGCCGCCCGCGGCGACGAACCGGGGCGGGGCATGCTCGGCGCCGTGGCGCAGTCCCTGCTCTACCACGCGCCGGCGCCGGTGATCGTGGTCCGCGGCGTGACCGGGACGGCCCCGCACGGGGCGTAACGGCCACCCGGTCCGGGACCAACGGCCCTGAACCCGCCCGGCCGCGCCGGCCAGGCTGGACCGGCCGGAAGGAATCCGCGCTTCCGGATGCAGCAGTCCCCCAACCGCGAGAGGCTCAGTCACCATGGACACCGCTCTCGACCTGCAGAGCCCGCTGACCGACGACGAGCTGCGCCGCCTCGACGCCTACTGGCGGGCGGCGAACTACCTCACCGTCGGGCAGATCTACCTGCTCGGCAATCCCCTGCTGCGCGAGCCCCTGACCCCCGAGCACATCAAGCCCCGACTGCTCGGCCACTGGGGCACCAGCCCCGGGCTGAACCTGCTCTACGCCCACCTCAACCGGGTCATCGTCGCCCGCGACCTGAACGCCATGTTCATCACCGGCCCCGGCCACGGCGGCCCGGCCATCGTGGCGAACACCTGGCTGGAGGGCACCTGGAGCGAGCGGTACCACGGCATCGACCGCGACGAGGCCGGCATGGCCCGACTGTTCCGCCAGTTCTCCTTCCCCGGCGGCATCCCCAGCCACGTGGCGGCGGAGGTGCCGGGCTCGATCCACGAGGGCGGCGAGCTGGGGTACGCGCTGAGCCACGCGTACGGTGCCGCGTTCGACCACCCCGACCTCGTGGTCGCCTGCGTGATCGGCGACGGCGAGGCGGAGACCGGCCCGCTTGCCGGCAGCTGGCTCTCCAACGTCTTCCTCAACCCGGCCCGCGACGGGGCGGTCCTGCCCATCCTGCACCTCAACGGCTACAAGATCGCCGGGCCGACGGTGCTCGCCCGGATCCCCGAGCAGGAGCTGCTGGAACTCATGCACGGCTACGGCTACCAGCCGTACGTGGTCGCCGGCGACGACCCGGCACGCGTGCACCAGACCCTCGCCGCCACCCTGGACCGGGCGCTGGACGAGATCGCGGCCATCCAGCGCCGGGCGCGCTCCGGCGGCGCCGTGGAACGCCCCCGCTGGCCCATGATCATCATGCGGACGCCGAAGGGCTGGACGGGCCCGCGGGAGGTCGACGGCGCCCCCGTCGAGGGCACCTACCGGTCACACCAGGTGCCGCTGGCCGAGGTACGCACCAACCCGGCGCACCTCGCCGAACTGGAGGCCTGGCTGCGCGGCTACCGGCCCGAGGAGCTGTTCGACGCCACCGGCGCGCCGGTCGCCGACGTGCTCGCCCCGCCGCCCACCGGGGACCGACGGATGAGCGCCAACCCGGTGACCAACGGCGGGCTCGTGCTGCGGGACCTCGTCCTGCCCGATTTCCGCGACTACGCCATCGACGTGCCCCGGCCCGGCGAGCCGATGGCCGGCGCCACCGGTGTGCTCGGCGGCTGGATCCGCGACGTGATCGCCGCCAACCCGCAGACGTTCCGCCTGTTCGGCCCCGACGAGGTCGCCTCCAACCGGCTCGGCGCCGCCTTCGAGGTCACCGACCGGGCCTGGGTGGCCGAGCGCATGCCCGGCGACGACCACCTCTCCCCCGACGGGCGGGTGATGGAGGTGCTCTCCGAGCACCTGTGCCAGGGCTGGATCGAGGGTTACCTGCTGACCGGCCGGCACGGGGTCTTCACCAGCTACGAGGCGTTCATCCACATCGTCGACTCCATGGTCAACCAGCACGCCAAGTGGCTGAAGGTGACCCGGGGCATCCCGTGGCGGCAGCCGCTCGCCTCGCTGAACTACCTGCTCTCCAGCCACGTCTGGCGGCAGGACCACAACGGCTTCTCCCACCAGGACCCGGGCTTCATCGACCACGTGGTGAACAAGAAGGCCGAGGTGGTCCGGGTCTACCTGCCCCCGGACGCCAACACCCTGCTCTCCACCATGGACCACTGCCTGCGCAGCCGGCATTACATCAACGTGGTGGTGGCCGGCAAGCAGCCCGCCCCGAACTGGCTGACGATGTCGGAGGCGATCCAGCACACCCGGCGCGGCCTGGGCATCTGGGAGTGGGCCAGCACCGACGAGGGCAGCGAACCGGATGTGGTGCTCGCCTGCTGCGGCGACGTGCCGACGCTGGAGACGCTGGCCGCCGCGGACCTGCTCCGCCGGCACCTGCCGGACCTCAAGGTGCGCCTGGTCAACGTGGTCGACCTCATGCGGCTCCAGCCGCCCACCGAACACCCGCACGGCCTGCCGGACAACGAGTTCGACACCATCTTCACCGCCGACCGGCCGACGATCTTCGCCTACCACGGCTACCCGTGGCTGATCCACCGCCTCACCTACCGCCGCACCAACCACGACAACCTGCACGTCCGCGGTTACAAGGAGGAGGGCACCACCACCACGCCGTTCGACATGGTGATGCTCAACGACCTGGACCGCTTCCATCTGGTCATCGACGTCATCGACCGGGTGCCGGGGCTGGCCGCCCGCGCCGCCCACCTCCGCCAGCAGATGGTCGACCTGCGGCAGGCCTGCCGGGACTACACCCGCGAGCACGGCGAGGACGACCCCCGCGTGTCCGAGTGGCGGTGGATCCGCGAGACCGAGCCGGGCCTACGGGGCGGGCAATGAGCGGCGACCACATCCTGGTCGGCTACGACGGCTCCCCGGACGCCGCGCTCGCCTTGACGTGGGCGCTGGACGAGGCCGGCCGCAGCGGCCAGCCCGTCCGGCTCGCGTACGTCTTCGAGTGGATCACCGTGGTCGGCTGGCTCGGTCCGGGCGTGGCCCCCGGCGTCTGGCCCGACGAGACCGCCCGGCGGGAGGTCGAGGAGCTGGTCCGCCGAGCCGCGGCCGACGCCGCCGACGCGCACCCGGACCTGGACGTCACCGGCGAGGTGCTCGACGGCCCGCCCGCGCTGCTGCTCCAGGAACGGTCGGCGGGGGCCGCCCTGCTGGTGCTCGGCAGCCGCGGCCACGGCGGGTTCGGCGGCCTGCTCGTCGGCTCGACCGCGGTGGCCGTCGCCGCCCACGCGCACTGCCCGGTGGTGGTCGTCCGTACGCCGTCCGGCGCCGCGCCCGCCGCGCCCCCGGACGGGCCGGTGGTGGTCGGGGTCGACGGCTCCGACCCGTCGCTCGTGGCCCTCGGCTTCGCCGTCGAGCGGGCCGCGCAGCGCCGGGCGCCGCTGCGGGTCGTCCGGGCCTGGTCACCCCCGGGCCCGCCGTGGCAGGGCGGCGGGCCGGCGACCGGGCAGGACGAGGCCGTGGCGGCGGAGCGGGCCGCGGTGGAGGACTCCCTCGCCCCGTGGCGGCAGACCTTCCCGGAACTGGCCGTCACCGTCGACGTGGTGGCCGGGAGCCCGGCGTCGCTGCTGGTCGAGGCGAGCCGCTCCGCGCAGCTGGTGACCGTCGGCAGCCGGGGCCGCGGCGGGCTGCGAGGCATGCTGCTCGGCTCGGTCAGCCAGCAGCTCATCCAGCACGCGCTCTGCCCGATCGCGGTCGTGCGGGAGCGCTGACCCCGGGGGGCCCAACGGCCCGTGGCCGCGGGACCTCCGTACCGTGCGCCGGCCGGTGCGATGGCGGACGATGAACCGGCAACCCGGCCCGCGCGGCCCCGCGGTGGGTCACGATGGGCGCAGACGAAAGGTCCTGACGATGAGCCAGCAGACCCCGGCGGCGGACCGCCCGCTGACCACCGCGCTCGCCGAGGCGGCCGCGACCGCCGGTCACGCCCCCTCGGTGCACAACACCCAGCCCTGGCAGTGGCGGGTGCTGCCCGACGCGCTGGAGCTGCGGATGGCGCGCAGCCGGCAGCTCGCCGCCGCCGACCCGGAGGCGCGGCTGCTCGTGCTCAGCTGCGGCATCGGCCTGCACCACGCCCGGGTGGCGCTCGCGGCCGAGGGTTGGACCGCGATGGTGGAGCGGCTGCCCGACGCCGACCAGCCGGATCTGCTGGCCCGGCTGACCGGCTTCTCCCGCACGGACGCGGACCCGAGCGCGATGCGGCTGGTGCAGTGCATGCGGGTCCGGCACACCGACCGCCGGCCGGTGAGCGAGGAGCCGGTGCCGCGCAGCGCGATCGAGGAGATCACCCACGCGGTCGCCGCCGAGGGCAGCAGATGGCAGATTCTCGACTCCGATCAGGTGATGGAGCTGGCCGCCGCCGCCTCGCGCGCCGCGACGGTCGAGGCGGAGGATCCGGAGACCCGCGAGGAGCTGGCGTACTGGACCAACCGGGCGGGCACCGGCACCGGGTTGACGCCGGAGGTGCTGCCCGCGGAGGCGCCGCAGACCACCGTGCCGACCCGCGACTTCGGGCGCCCCGGCAGCCTGCCGGTCGGCCCGGGGCACGACCGCGCGGCCGTGTACGCCATGCTCTTCGGCGACGACGACGAGCCGGACAGCTGGCTGCGCGCCGGCGAGGCGCTCTCCTCGGCCTGGCTCACCGCCACCCGGCTCGGCGTCTCGATGGTGCCGCTCAGCGGCGTGGTCGAGGTCGACGGCACCCGTGAGACGTTGCGTCAGCTGCTGGCCGGGCTCGGCTTCCCGTTCCTCGCGCTGCGGCTGGGAATCGTGGACCCGACGCACGCGGGTCCGCCGCACACCCCACGGCTCCCCACCGAGCAGGTGGTGGACACCTCCGCGGTGCGCGGCGAGCACGGCTGACGGGTCGCGCCGCCACGGCGATAGCATCGCCCCGTGGCCAGCAGCACCCCGCACCCCCGGCCGGAGTCCCGCCCGAGGCCGTCGCTCGGGCTGAGCCCGCTGTCCCGGGTCCGCCTCGACGAGCTGCTCCAGGAGATGCTGGACCGGGTCGGCGAGGTGGTGACCAGCCGGGAGCGGCTACGCGCCCTGCTCGACGCAGTGGTCGGCATCGGCACCGACCTCGACCTGCGCAGCACCCTGCAACGCATCGTGCAGGCGGCCTGCGAGCTGGTCGGCGCCCGCTACGGCGCGCTGGGCGTGGTCGGGCCGGACCGGATGCTGCACGACTTCATCGTGCACGGCATCTCGCCCGAGCTGCACGCGAAGATCGGCGACCTGCCACACGGACGCGGTGTCCTCGGCCTGCTGATCGACGAACCGCGGCCACTGCGGATGCCGGACATCACGCAGCACCCCCGCTCCTACGGCTTCCCCCCGAACCACCCGCCGATGCACAGCTTCCTCGGCGTACCGGTCCGCATCCGCGACCGGGTCTTCGGCAACCTGTACCTGGCCGAGAAGCAGGGCGGCGCGGAGTTCACCGAGGACGACGAGGAGATCGTCGTCGCGCTCGCCGCCGCGGCCGGCGTGGCGATCGAGAACGCCCGGCTCTACGCGCTGGCCAACCGGCGGGAACGCTGGCTGGCCGCCACCGCCGAGATCACCTCGGTGCTGCTCGGCGAGGTGCGCCGCACCGACGCCCTGACGCTGGTGGCCCGGCGGGCCCGCGAGGTGGCCGAGGCGGAGCTGGCCCTGGTCCTGCTGTACGACCCCGAGGCCGACGCCTTCACCGTCGAGGTTGTCGACGGCGGTGAGAAGTCGACCCGTGCCCTGGCCGGCACCGTTCTGCCCGCCGCGGAGACCAGCTTCGGCGCGGCCGCCGCCGACGGCCGGCACGACCAGGTGGACGACCTTGCCCACGCCGCGCCCTGGCCGGCGCTGCTGCGCACCGGGCCCGCGGTGATCGCCCCGTTGACGACCGCGGACACCCTGCACGGCGTCCTCGTGATCGCGCACGGCACGGAGCGGCGCGGCGACGCCACCGACGACGACGTGGCCCTGCTGGGCAGCTTCGCGGGGCAGGCCGCGCTGGCCATGGAGCGGGCCCGCGGCCAGGAGGAGCGCGAGCTGCTGGTGGTGCTGGAAGACCGCGAACGGATCGCCCGGGACCTGCACGACGTGGTGATCCAGCGGCTGTTCGCCACCGGCCTGCAACTGCAGAGCGCGGCGCCGATGAGCGTCAAGCCCGAGGTGGCCAAGCGGATCAACGCCGCGGTCGACGACCTGGACGCCACGATCAAGGACATCCGTCGCACCATCTTCGAGCTGCGCACCCCGATGACCGCCGCGCTGCGCAGCGAGATCCGCGACGCCGTCGAGGTCGCCGCCGAGTCGCTGGGCTTCCGGCCCGGCCTGGAGCTGACCGGGCCGATCGACAGCGCCGTCCCCGACGCGCTGCGCCCCGAACTCACCGCCGTGCTCCGGGAGGCGCTGTCCAACGCGGTACGCCACGCGCAGGCGCACCGGGTGACGGTCGCCGTGCGGGTGGCGGCCGGCCAGGTGTCGGTGACCGTGACCGACGACGGGGTGGGCTGCGACCCGGCGGCCGCCCGCGGCGGCCTGGTCAACCTGCGCGAGCGCGCCGACCGCCACGGCGGCCGGTTCGAGGTACGCGCGGCGACCCCGCACGGCACCGAGCTGCACTGGTCCGTCCCCCTGCCCTGACCGCGCGCTCCCCTCCCCCTCCCCGCGATCTTGCAGTTTGTGCCCCGGCAAAAGGGGCGAGCAGGGGCATTTCAGGGGCGGAAAGTGCAGATCGGCGAGTCCACGCCGGCAGGGGCGCCGCGCGGTGGGTCAGGGACGCTGGCCGAGCAGGCGGGTGGCCAGCACGGCGGCCTGGGTGCGACGTTCCAGGCCGAGCTTGGCCAGCACGCTGGAGACGTAGTTCTTCACCGTCTTCTCCGCCAGGAACATCTTCCCGGCGATCTCCCGGTTGGTGAGCCCCTCGGCCACGTACTCCAGGATCCGGCGCTCCTGGTCGGTGAGCGACTTCAGCTCCCGGGGCTGCTCCACCCCGCTGCGGATCCGCTCCAGCACCCGGGTGGTGATCGCCGGGTCGAGCAGCGACTGACCGGCCGCCACCCGGCGGACCGCGTCGACCAGGTCCGTGCCGCGGATCTGCTTCAGCACATAGCCGGCCGCGCCCGCCATGATGGCCGCGAACAGCGCCTCGTCGTCCTCATACGAGGTCAGGATCAGCCCCTTGATGGTGGAGTCGACGGCGCGCACGTCCCGGCACACGTCGATGCCGTTGCCGTCGGGCAGCCGGGCGTCGAGGATCGCCACGTCCGGGCGCAGCGCAGGAATCCGGCGCGCCGCCTCCGCCGCGGAGCCGGACTCGCCGACCACCTCGATGTCGCCGCTACTGGTCAGCAGGTCGGCAAGGCCACGGCGGACGACCTCGTGGTCGTCGAGCAGGAACACCCGGATCATCCCTCGTTTCTACCCGCCGCCGCCCCGCGCCGCACGGGCCGAAGGTCCCGACCCGTCCGCCCGCCGCCGCGCGACACCGCACGGGCCGAAGGTCTCCGACCCGATGACCGGCGGCGGGTCGGTCGGTCCCGGTGGGACGGGACGTCCGGCCCTGCCCGCGCCCGTCGCCCCCGGCGCACCGTGGAACTGAACCAGCCGACCGGCGCACCACCGCCGGCCCGGTCGACCAGCTCGACGAGCTGCGAAGGAGCACCGCCATGGAGACCGGCTACACCACCGCGCAGCTGCGGGCCGCCGCCACGGACGCCGTCCGGGCACCCTCCCTGCACAACACCCAGCCGTGGCGGTTCCGGCTCCGCGACGGCGCGATCGAGGTGCTGGCCGACCCCACCCGCCGGCTGACGGCCACCGACCCGAGCGGCTGGGGCGTCCGGATCGCCTGCGGGGCGGCGCTGTTCAACCTGCGGCTCGCCCTCGCCGTGGCCGGCACGCCCGCCACGGTCCGGCTGCGTCCCCACCCGGCGGAGCCCGACGTGCTGGCCCGGCTGCGCCCCGACACCCCACGCCGGCCGACGCCCGCCGAGCAGTCCCTGTATGCCGCGATTCCCCGCCGGTTCAGCAACCGCGCGCCGTTCTGGCCCAACCCGGTGCCCGCCGACGCCCGCTGGCGGCTCGGCGAGGCGGCCCGGGCCGAGCAGTGCTGGCTGGAGCTGCTGATCGGGGTGAGCGCCGTCGCCGCGTTCGCCGAGATCGCCCGCGGCGCCCACCGGGTGCTCGAACGCGACCCGGCGTACCGGGCCGAACGCGAGGAATGGGTCCGCGCCGGAGACGCTCCCGACGGGGTGCCCGCCTCGGCGGGCGGACCGCGGGGCGAGCCGCACGACCCGCTGCCGTCCCGCGGGTTCGGCGGACGGGACCGGGCGCCCGGCCGGGACTTCGAACCGGAGCCGCTGGTGGCGGTGCTCGGCTCGACCGGCAACACCGCGATCGACCAGGTGGTCGCGGGGCAGGCGCTGCAGCGGGTGCTGCTGACCGCCACCGACGCCGGCTTGAGCGTGTCGATGCTGTCCCAGCCGATCGAGGTGCCCTCGGCGCGCGAGCAGCTGCGGCTGTCGCTCGGCCGATTCGGTACGCCGCAGATGGTGATGCGCGTCGGCTACGGCCAGCCCGGCGGACCGACCCCACGCCGCCCGGTCGCCGACGTGCTCGACCTGCCGGTGCCCCACTGACCCCCGCCGTCGGCGCCGGCGGACTCCCCTGCGGAGCCGGCGCAGGCAGACGGCCTCCGCCGTCGACGCCGGCGGACCGCCCCCGTCGGTCGGCCCGCCGGCTCGCGCGCGCCCGCGGCGGCCCGGCGCGGTCAGGCAGCCGAGCCGGAGTGGCCCGGGGCGGTCAGCAGTCGAGCCGGAGTGGCCCGGGGCGGTCAGGCGGCCTGGGTGGCGGCGAGCAGGGCCGCCTCCCGCGCCGGGTCCAGGCCGACCGGGGCCCGGGCCGGACGCCCAGCCCGCGGCGGCACGGTGCCCACCTCCCGCAGCCACCGCCAGGTGTCGGCGACCGTCTCGGCCACCGGCCGGCAGGTCAGCCCCGCGGTGTAGGCGCGCGTGACGTCGCGCTCCTGCAACCAGCGGTACTCGTGGCCCGGCGGCACCCAGAGCGGCAGGTCGTTCCACGGCATCACGCCGGCGGCCAGGATCGGCTCCGGCGCGGACCAGCGCAGCCGGGCGTCCGCCCCGGTCACCGCGACACACGCGTCGAGCAGCTCGCCCATCGTGGCGTGCCCGGTCCGGCTCACCACGTTGACCGCGCCGCCGAGCCCCGCCGAGCCCTGGTCGAGCAGCCACGACGCCAGGTCGCGCACGTCGATGTACTGCAGCGGCAGGTCGACCGGGCCGGGCGCCAGCACGTCGCCACCCCGGGCGACCCGCGTCAGCCACCACGGCAGTCTGCCGATGTCCTCCCCCGGGCCGAGGATCAGCCCGGCCCGGGCGAGCAGCGCGCGATCGCCGAACACCGCCCGGACCGCCCGCTCGGCCCCCGCCTTGTTCCGCGGGTAGTCGCCGTCCTCGTCGTCCGCGGCGCCGTCGACCACCGGCGCGTCCTCGTCCGAGCCCGGCTCGACCGGGTGGGCGTAGACCGAGCCGCTGGACACGTACACGTAGTGCCCGACCGAGGCGACCAGCGCGCGGGCGGCGTCGAACGCCGCCCGCGGCGCGCCGTCCCAGGTGTCCACCACCAGGTCCCACTCACCGCCGGCCAACGCCGCCAGACCGCCGGGTGCGGTCCGGTCACCCCGCAGCCGCCGTACGCCGTCCGGCGCCGCGCCGTGCACTCCCCGGTTGAACACCGTCACCGACCAGCCCCGGCGCACCCCCTCGGCGACCGTCGCCCCGCCCACGAATCCCGTACCACCCAGCACCAGCAGCCTCATGGGCTCCACAGTGCCGCGCGTCCACGAGACGCGGAACCGTGTTCAGCGCTGAGCGGATCTGCCGACAGCAGACAGCGCACCGTCGGCTGCCGAACGGAGGACCCGTCCGGCGGAAACGGACGCCCTGGCCAGGGCCCGTTGTTACGGTCGCCCTGACGAGCAGAGCACGTCGACCAGCCAGCGCAGAGAGGAGTTCCGCCATGACCCTTTCGGCCAGCCAGACCATCAGCCCGCGGTTCCGCGACATCGACGGCGTGTCGATCCGGTACGCCGAGAGCGCGGATCGGGACGACCACGCCCTGCTGCTCAACCCGTGGCCGGAGAGCCTGTTCGCCTTCCAGCAGATGTGGGCGCGGCTGGCCGAACGTGCCCATCTGGTCGCCATCGACCTGCCGGGCTTCGGGCACTCCGAGCGCCGCGACGACCTGCTGTCCCCGCGGGCCATGGGCGACTTCGTCGTACGCGTGGCGGACGCCTTCGGGCTCGACGCGCCGCACGTCATCGGCCCGGACGTCGGCACCGCGTCCGCGCTCTTCGCCGCCGCCCGGCATCCGGGCCGGCTGCGGAGTCTCGTCGTCGGCAGCGGAGGCGCGGCGGTCCCCCTCCAGTTGGGCGGGGCGCTCAAGGACTGGGTCGAGAACCCGGACCTCGACCACTTCCGCGACCTGGACCCGCGGACTGTCCTCGGCGCCACGCTCGGGACCATCAAGCGGTACGAGATTCCCGACGACGTACGCGAGGACTACCTCTCGGGGTACGACGGCGACCGGTTCGTGGAGTCCATGCGCTACGTCCGCACCTACCCCACCGAGCTGCCGATCCTGCGCGACTCCCTACCCGAGCTGCGGACGCCGGTCCAGATCATCGCCGGCGAACACGACCCGGCCGTGCCACCGGCCAACGCCGAGTTCCTCCACGAGCGGTTGCCCGCGAGCCGGCTCGACCTTCTCGACGCGGGACACTTCACCTGGGAGGAACGCCCGGACGAGTACGTGGCGCTGGTGCTCGACTGGTGGAACGGCGGGTACGAACGGGTCCGGTCGGCGGCCTCCCGCTGAGCCCGATCCGCCCCGTTTACATCGATGGTGGGCGATACTGGGTTTGAACCAGTGACCTCTTCCGTGTCAAGGAAGCGCGCTCCCACTGCGCCAATCGCCCGTGGTGGCCGCCCCACCCGGAGATCCGGGTGTCATGCCGGGCGGTTCGCGAGCGGACGACGGGACTCGAACCCGCGACCCTCACCTTGGCAAGGTGATGCGCTACCAACTGCGCTACGTCCGCGTGCCGCCCGCGTTCGCCGGCGACGGATGAACTCTACCCGATGCCAAGATCGCCCGGGCACGGCACCCGGCCGCCCGCGTGGTTGCGCTGGTCACCGTCGGGGTACAGAGGTCCTCGACAGCGCACCACATCCCCCAGGAGAAGGAGGCTGTCGTGGGTATCGGTACCAGCATCTTCCTGATCGCGGTCGGCGCGATCCTCACCTTCGCGCTCGACGCGAGCCTCGGCGGCATCAACCTCGACGTCGTCGGCTGGATCCTCATGGCGGCCGGCGTGCTCGGCCTCGTCATGACCACGATGATCTGGGGCCGCCGCCGCCGCGAGGTGGTCACCACCAGCGAGCCGGTGGAGTACCGCCGGGTCGAGGAGCCGGTGGAGTACCGCCGGGTCGAGGAGCGCCGGGACGTCGCCCCGCCGCTGTGACTCCGCTCGCCGGCGCCGGCCGGCGGAGCTGGACGGCCGCGGCCCGACCGCCCGCCGGGGCCGGCCACCTCACCCGAGGTGGCCGGCCCCGGCCGTGTCGGCTCAGCGCATCAGGGCGTTGAGCGCGCCGTAGTCGAGCGCATCGGCCAGCGCGCCGTACGTGCCGGCGCCCAGAGCCTCGTCCGCCGCCCGCCGCGCCACCCCGTACGCGGCCTCCGCGACCGACGAGCCCAGGCTCACCCGGGCCACCCCCAGCCGTGCCAGCTCGGACACCGTCGGGGCGCCCGGCCCGGCCAGCACGTTCACCGGCGCCGGCACCGCCGCCACCAGGTCACGGATGGTCGCCGGGTCGACCACCCCCGGCACGAAGATTCCGTCCGCGCCGGCCGTCAGGTAGGCGCTGGCCCGGGCCACCGTCTCGTCGACGCCCCCGGCACCGCCGAGGAACGTGTCGATCCGCGCGTTGACGTAGAGCGGCACACCGGCCGCGTCCGCCGCCGCGCGCACGGCGGCGATCCGGGCGCACTGGTCGGCCACGTCCCGCAGCGGCGGACCGGCGTCGCGCCGGGCGTCCTCGACGTTCACGCCGACGGCGCCGGCGGCGACGATCGCGCGTACGGTGGCGCCGACCTCCGCCGGAGTCGCCCCGTACCCGGACTCGATGTCCGCGCTGACCGGCAGCGACACCGCGGCGGCGACCCGGCGTACGAGATCGACGGCGGCGTCACGGCCGAGGGCGTCGCCGTCCGGCGCGCCGAGGCTCCAGGCGACGCCGGCGCTGGTGGTGGCCACCGCGCGGGCGCCGGCGGCCGCCACGATCCGGGCGCTGGCCGCGTCCCAGGCGTTGACGAGGACCAGCGGCGACCCGGGGGTGTGCAGGGATCGGAAGAGCTCAGCTCGGGTGTGGTGTTCAGTCACCCGGCAAGTCTCGGACGGCCCCGGCGGAAGCAGTAATGTTTCAGTTCCAGCTGAATCCACCGGGGGTGCCGTGGTCGCGATCGGCCTGTCGGCGGGTGCCGTCGCCCGCATCCGGTTCGCCGTCTCCTGCCTGTGGGAGGTGGTCGCGAGCGTCCGGGTGCTGCGCGATCCCGGGGACCACGCGGTCCACCTCCCCTGGGTCCGCCGTGTCCGCCCGCGGCTGGTCGAGGCCGGCCTGGTCGGCCCCGACGCCGGGCTGCTCTGGCACCTCGTTCCGGCCCCGCCCGGTTACCTGGCCGACTTCCTCACTCCGCCGCCCGCCGGCCTCAATCCCGACCTGGACGCCGAACTGGCCGCCCTGCGCGCCACCCCGGCCGGCACCGTCCGCGCCCACCTGGACCTCTATCCGGGCGAACGCACACCGGCGCTCACCGCCTTCTACGCCGACCCGGTGGCGGGCCTGCGCACGCTGGCCGCGGAGATCGAGGCGTACTGGCGTATCGCGCTGGCGCGCGACTGGCCGCGGCTGCGGCTGCTGCTCGACACCGAGGTCGCCGCCCGCGCCCGCCGGCTGGCCGAGGACGGTGCGGGCGGTCTCCTCAACGACCTGCACGAGCAGGTCCGGTGGGAGGACGACACCCTGCTGATCGCGCAGCGGCACTGTCTGGCCCCGGACGTCCCGGACGGGCCGGGACTGGTGCTGGTCCCGTCGGTCTTCGTGTGGCCGTCGGTGCTGAGCGTCTCCGCCGGGGACGCCCCGCAGCTCGCGTACCCGGCCCGGGGGCTCGGCACGCTGTGGGAACGCCCGGCCGGCACCGCGGACGCGCTGGCCGCAGTGATCGGCCGCGGGCGGGCCCGGCTGCTCGGTGAGCTGGCCGCACCGGTGAGCACCACCGAGCTGGCCCGGCGCACCGGCATGTCGCCGGGCGGGGTGTCCCAGCACCTGACCGCGCTGCGGGCGGCCGGCCTGGTGGTCACGCACCGGCGGGGCCGGGCGCTGCTCAGCGCCCGCACCGACCTCGCCGAGGCACTGCTCTCCGCCGCCGGCTGAGACCCGGCGCACGCGGCGGCGGACCGCGACGTGATGCCGTCGGGTCAGGACTGGCGGATCGCCTCGCCGGCGATCTCGATGCGCACGCTCTTGCCGACCAGCACGCCGCCGCCCTCCAGGGCGACGTTCCAGAGCAGGCCGTAGTCCTCGCGGTCGATCTCGGCTGTCGCGGTGAACCCGAAGATGTCCTGGCCGTAGGGGTCGGTGCGGGCGCCGCCGAACTCGACCTGGAGGTCGACGGCCCGGGTGACGTCCTTGATCGTCAGCTCGCCGTGGACCACGAACCGGCCCGAGGTGCGGGCCGCCTGCGGCGGCACATCGGCGCCGGGGCGGCGCCCCAGGCGGTTGCTGCTGCGCAACCGGGCCCAGTAGAAGATCGAGTCGGTCTCGTTCTGCGCGGTGACGCCGGTACTGCGGTACTCGAGCGTCGGGTAGCGCTCCACGTTGAGGAAGTCGGCACTCTTCAGGTGCACGTCCCGGTCGTCGTGCCCGGTGACGATGCTTCCCGACTGGATCGTGGCCGCCACCGACGAGCGCAGCGGGTCCTCACCCACGACGATCCAGGCGTTCGCCTCGGTGAACTCGCCCCGCACCGGACTCACCATCATGTGCCGGCCCACGAAACCGATTCGCCGGTGCGCCTGGTCAAGAAGATAGGTGCCGGCCGCCGGAATCGTCATGCCATCCCACGTCCGCGTGGCGGGACCCGTCATGTTGTGCGCCTTTCCTGAATTATCGGGGTCCGCCAATTCCTCGCCGTCGCCTGCCGCATTGGCCGCGGACACCCGCCCCCCGAAGCTCAGGATAGGACGTGTCGAGATCACCTACCGGGGCCCAGTAACCGCCCCGACAGGTGGTCGATCGCGGGTGCCGCCTCGGCTGCGAGCCCCGGCCGACGAGTCCGGATCGCGGCGATCCCCATGTCAGCAAAGGGATTCCGACCTACGCCGGACACGAGCCGGCTCAGCCGGCATCGATGCCGTTGGAATGGTTGTCGTCTGCGATGCGGATTGCCGGGTGAAGAATCTCACCGGGACCATCGGGCCCCAATGACCGGGCGGCCTCGGCCCTTTCTTTACCGCAATCGAATTGAGGTCGGCGCATTTCCTGTCGGGAAGGACGCGCCGAGGACGACGACCGTCACGGACGCCACACATGCGGTCGGTGGTCGGGGCGGGCGGATCACCCACCAACCGTCGCGGAGGCGGACTCGGAACCGGCGCGCCACCGTCGCCGCCAACGGCGACGGCTCGTCACCGGGAGATCCGGTAACGAGCCGCGTGGCCTGCTCAAACGTATGGTGGGCGATACTGGGTTTGAACCAGTGACCTCTTCCGTGTCAAGGAAGCGCGCTCCCACTGCGCCAATCGCCCGAGTCTGTGACTGTGCCTTACCGAGGTGGGGACGGGATTTGAACCCGCGTACACGGCTTTGCAGGCCGTTGCCTCGCCTCTCGGCCACCCCACCGAGGTTGCCCCCGTCATGCGTGGCGGCAGCTCCGAGCGGACGACGGGACTCGAACCCGCGACCCTCACCTTGGCAAGGTGATGCGCTACCAACTGCGCTACGTCCGCGTGTCATCGGCGTTCCCCGGTGACGGATGAGAACTCTAGCCGAGCCGGCGAACGGTTGCCAACTCGGGTGCCCCTGTCGGCGCGTCACCGTCCCGTTCGACCGGTTTTCTCTAGCGAGGCGACGAGCAGACGGCGCGTACAGCTTCCTAGGGGACTGGCTCGGATCCGGCCCGGTCGACCCGACGCGAAACGCACGGGCCAGGCAGACGGCAAAGTGTCCGGCTTCCGACTGTTGTCCCGCCGATCAGGGCCGATCGGTAACTGCCCGTGTTCATCGCGATGGGTTACGGTAACGGTCGTGACGAGACGTGCGGCCGAGATCCGCCTGGATGCCCTGCTGCGCACCGCCTGCGACGTGATCGCGGAACGCGGTCTGGCGAACACCCGGACGGCGGACGTCGCACAGGCCGCCGGAGTCAGCCAGGCCCTCGTGTTCTACCACTTCGCCACCAAGGAACGGCTGCTCGCCCAGGCCTTCGCCTACGCGGTCGACCAGGACCTGATCCGGCTGGACGCGGTGATGAACTCCCCCGCCCCGCCGTTGGTGAAGCTCCGGAAGATCATCAAGCTCTACACCCCGGCCGGGCGCCCGACATCCTGGTCGATGTGGATCGACGGCTGGTCCGAGTCGCTGCGCACTCCGGAGCTGGAGCGGATCTCCCGCCGACTGGACCTGCGCTGGCGGGAGGACCTCGCCGAGATCATCGCCGACGGGGTGCGCGACGGCACCTTCGACTGCGCCGACCCGGCGGGCGCCGCCTGGCGGATCAGCGCGGTGATGGACGGGCTGGCGGTTCAACTGGCGGTGCACGACCGGGTGATCTCACGACGGCAGTTCACCGAGTGGGTCCGCCTGGTCAGCGCCCGGGAGCTGGGGCTCGACCCGACCGAGCTCGACTGAGCGCCCCCCGGCGGCGACACCGGCACGCGCGACCCGACGAACCGGGCAAACCAGCTCACCCTGACCGGTCCGGCCGGAACAATCGGCGGCATGGACCTGCTGGAGACGTACCGCCGAAGCCTGGCCGAGTTCATCGACCGGGTGGACCAGGTCGGCCCCGGGCAGTGGTCGGAGCCGACCCCCTGCCCGGACTGGGACGTCCGGACGCTGGTCAACCACGTGGTGGGCGAGATCCGGTGGAGCGTCCCGCTGCTCGCCGGCCGCACCATCGCGCAGGTCGGCGACCGGTTCGAGGGCGACCAACTCGGCGCCGATCCGGCCGAGACCGCCCGCGACTCCGCGGCCCAGGCCGAGATCGCCGCCACCCGCCCCGGGGCGTTGGACCGGACCGTGCACCTCTCCGGCGGCGACACCCCGGCGGCCGAGTACCTGCACCAGTTGATCGCCGAGCACCTCGTCCACGGGTGGGACCTTGCCGTGGCGATCGGTGCCGACCCCCGTTTCGACGCCGACGCCGTACGCGAGTGCGCGCGCTGGTTCGCCGGGCGGGCCGAGGACTACCGGCGCGGGCAGCTGACCGAGCCGCCCGTGGACCAGCCCGCCGACGCCGACGAGCAGGACCGGCTCATCGCCGCCTTCGGCCGCGACCCGGACTGGGCGCCCGCCGACTGACCACCCCGGCACCGACCATCACCGACCCCGGGTCGGTGCGTTCGCTCTGCTCAAATGTGCCGCCGGGGCGGGTGCGGGCCTTGTCCCCCGGTGGAGCGGGCTGGTATCCACAGATGCGCATGCATCATCACCATGCTGCGCGGGCCGGCGGAGGGCCGGCCATCCCGCTCCCACGAGGAGGTCCCGTGCCACACCCGGAGTGGTCACCCTGGATGAGCCGGCGCCGACGCCGGCTCATCCCCGTCCTGGCGGCGACCGCGGTGGTCGCCGCGCTGCTGCCCACCGGCGTCAGCGCCGCCGCGCCGGCCGCCGGCCCGTCCGCGGAGCGGCACTCCGGCCCGTTCGCCGAGGGCCACCAGCACGCCGACGTCGACAACCGGGCCGGTACGGCGGCCCCGGACGCCCGGCAGCGCGGGCTCGCCCGCCAGGCCGACCCGTCCGTGCGGTGGAACAAGCTGGGCACGCCGCACGCGCTCGGCCCGGGCACCGCCCCGCTCGCCACCGGGCTGCCCGCCGACCCGGAGGCCGGCGCGCGCGCGTACCTCACCGCCAACCGTGACCTCTTCGGGCTGGACGCCGACGCGGTGTCCGCCATGGAGCGGGTGCTGGTCCGCCCGATCGGGAACGGCGCCGTGGTCACCCTCCGGCAGCGCTTCGGCGACCTGCCGGCCGGGCACGACGGCCTGGTCACCCTCGCGGTCACCGGTGGCCGGGTCATCTCGGTCAGCTCCTCGCTCTCCCGCGACTCCGCGGCCCCCGCGCCGGCCACCCTCACCGGAGACCAGGCGTACGCCGCGGCGCTCGCCGACGCCGGGCTGGACGCCTCCGGCGTGGCCAGCCACAGTGTCCGCACGGTGGCCGTACCGACGCCGCTGGAGGGGCCGCGCAGCGCGTACGAGGTGACCCTCATCGGGTCGGACACGGACCACCCGGCGGCGTTCACGACGTATGTCGACGGGATCACCGGGAAGGTGCTGGTCCGCGAGGACCTGGTCGACTTCGACTCCGACAACCCGAGCTGGGCGGTCTTCCCGGCCACCCCGCCGCGCGACCTCGGCCCGGGTCAGGACCCGCGGGTCCGCTGGTGCGGCGACCCAGCGCCGGGCTGCGCGGCGGCGTTCCGCGACCCGGCCAGCGGCAACCCGTGGGACGTCGACGTGGCCACCGACACGCCGACCTTCACCTCGCGGGGCAACTCCGCCAACACGGTGGTCTCGTGGGGCGCCGGCAGCCCGGTCGTGCCCGCCACGGCCAGCCCGGAGCGCCGCTACGAGTACCCGTTCACGGACCAGTGGCACCAGGCCAAGTGCAACCCGGAGGTCTTCACGTCGGCGCAGCGCAACGACGCGGACGCGGCGATCGGCAACCTCTTCGCCATGCACAACCGGATGCACGACTGGGCGTACCACCTGGGCTTCACCGAGTCGGCCTGGAACCTGCAGGCGGTCAACCTCACCCCGAACGGGCTGGGCAACGACGCCGAGCAGGGGCGGGCGCAGCAGGGCGCGCTGAGCGGCAACCGGAACAACGCCAACCAGGGCACGCCGCGCGACGGGCTGCCGCCGACCACCAACATGTACCTGTGGCAGCCGCAGGCCGGCGGGCCGTACCCGCCGTGCGTCGACGGCGACTACGACATGACGGTGATCGGCCACGAGTACACCCACGCGATCAGCAACCGGATGATCGCCGGCCCGGACAGCGGGATCGGCGGCCACCAGGGCGGGTCGATGGGTGAGTCGTGGAGCGACCTGCTCGCCGCCGAATACCTGTACCAGCACGGCCTGCGGGCTCCCGGCGAGACGCCGTTCATCACCGGCGGCTACGTCACCGGCAACCTGGTCAGCGGCATCCGCAACCACGACTTCAGCCGCAGTCCGTTGAACTACTCCGACGTCGGCTACAACACCGGCGGGCCGGCGGTGCACGCCGACGGTGAGATCTGGAGCGCGACGAACTTCCGGGTCCGCGCGGCGTTGGTGAAGCGGTACGGCCTCGGCACGCCGCAGCGGCAGCTGGAGTGCGCGCAGGGCACGGTGACGGCCGACAAGTGCCCGGGCAACCGGCGCTGGTCGCAGCTGGTCTTCGACTCGTTCCTGCTCCAGGCGGCGAGCCAGGTGAGCATGCTCGACATGCGCAACAACATGCTCACCGCCGACCAGCTCCGCTTCGGCGGTGCGAACCAGGACCTGATCTGGGCCGAGTTCGCCCGCTCCGGGATGGGCCGCGACGCCGCCACCAACGGCGCCGCGGACACCGATCCGACGCCGAGCTTCGCCGCCCCGCAGGGCGGCAACGCGACGTTCACGCTCCGGCCGCGGGGGGACAGCGCCGAGGCGCCGATCCGGCTCTACGTCGGGGCGTACGAGGCGCGGGCCACGCCGATCGCGGACACCGACCCGGCGACCGCGCTGCCGGACACGGTGGAGCTGGTGGCCGGCACGTACGACCTGCTCGCGGTGGCGCCCGGCTTCGGGCACCAGCGGCTCAGCGTGGTCGCCAAGGCCGGGCACGACGGGTACATCGACCTGCGGATGAGTCGTAACCTCGCCTCGACCGCGTCCGGCGCCACGATCAGCGGCGACGGGGTCAACCTGGACCGGCTCGCCGACGACACCGAGGCGACGAACTGGGCCTCCCTGGACGGGGTGACCGGAAAGCAGGTCACCGTGGCGCTGCCCGGCGACGCGCCGCAGGTGGTGAAGCGGGTGAACGTCAGTGGCATGCTGCGGCCCGCTCTCACCGGCGACGCCGACGCCGGCAGCCAGAACGCGCTCAGCGCGCTGCGGTCGTTCGCGGTGCTGGCCTGCAACGCGAAGACCACCGACTGCGCGAACCCGGCGAACTTCCGGCGCATCTACACCAGCGCGGACGACGCCTTCCCGGGCGGGGCGTACCGGGCGTACACCCGGGACATCAACCTGCGCTCGTTCCGGGTGCCCACCACCGTCGCCACCCACCTGCGGCTGGAGGTGCTGGACAGCCAGTGCACGGGCGGCCCGGCGTACGCCGGTGAGCAGGACGCCGACCCGGCGACCACGACCGACTGCGCGACGGCCAGCCCGGCGCGCACCCAGGTCCGCATCGCCGAGTTCCAGGCGTTCTCGAAGTGAACCCGGTCGGGGCCGGCGCCACCCGGCGCCGGCCCCGACCACCCCTCACCCGCCGACGCACCGGCCGGGCCGCCGGTTGGGCGTCGGTCACCAGCGGGTCGATCGCCACCGGTCGCGCGGGGCCGGCGTCTCCCAGCCCACGCCGACCGGCGGGGTGTCGCCCGTGCCCGCTTCTGCCGCCCGGGTCAGGTGCCGCATCCGCAGCAACAGCCCCAACCCCAGCGAGACGAGCAGCCCGCCCATCAGGAACGCGGCCTGCACCACACCGAAGCCCCCGGAGCGCGACGCCGGCCGGCCCGCGTCGGCCACCGGCGCCGCGGCGACGGTCTCCTCGGCGCCCGGCTCCTCGGCCGGCGGCGCGTCCTCGTCCGCGGCGGGTGCGGTGGGCTCCGGCGTCGTCCGCGTCGGCTTCGGCGCCGCGTCGCTCGGCGTCACCTCCGCGCCGACCACCGTACGGGTCGCCGTCTGCCGGGCCAGGAGCCGCAGCCCGGCGTCGTACGCCTCGGCGGCGAGGGTGACCCGGCCGTCGCCGACGTCCTCGGCGAACGCCAGCCGGTAGCGGGCGGTCACCGTCCGGTCCGGGCAGAGCGTGCCCGGGTCGAGCTGCCGGTCGGTAAGTCGGGCGACGTCGCCCTCGGTGCGGATGTCCAACGGGAACGACCCGGTCTCCTCGACCCGGTCGAGCCGCACCTGGTCCAGCCGGATGCCCTCCACCGTGAGCACCAGCGACCAGCGGACCTTCACGCAGCCGCCGCCGTCGGTCCGGGACACCACGGCGGAGACCGTCCGCACCTGGTCGCCGGCGGTGAAGCGCTCCGGCAGTCCGCTCAGCCGGGTGGCAAAGGCCGCCTGCGCCGGCCCGGCCAGGGCCAGCTCCACGCCGGTCAGGCAGGCCAGCACCACCGCGAGCCGCAGCGCGTACCGCCACACGTTCACCACCACCTCGCCTCTCCGCTTCCCTTCGGAACGCTAGAAGCGGGCGGGTGGGTCGACCAGACGGGTGTCTTCGCACCGGTCGGCAAGCACGGGGGCGGATTTCACCGACCGTGGTGAACCGGTCACCGATCCCCACCCCGCCCGGCGGTGGCTTCCTCGACCGTCCCGCGAGGTGGCCGCCCCCCGTCAGGGAGAATCGCCGGGTGTCCGAGCTCTCCACCACCTTCGTCCGGCTGCACGCCCGCCTCGCCCCGGTGGCGTTCGTCCCCGAGGTACGGCTGCACCAGGCGGACGAGCCCATCGGGCTCTGGGAGCTCACCGAGGGTGAGTTCCGCAGCGACCGGCCGCCGCCGTTCTGGGCCTTCGCCTGGGCCGGCGGTCAGGCGCTGGCGCGTTACGTGACCGACCACCCGGAGCTGGTCGCCGGCCGCCGGGTGCTCGACCTCGCCTCCGGTTCCGGTTTGGTCGCCATCGCCGCCGCCCGCGCCGGCGCGGCGGCCGTCCGCGCGGTCGAGGTGGACGAACTGGCGGTGGCCGCCGTCGCGCTCAACGCCGAGGCCAACGGGGTACGCGTGTCCGCCGAGTACGGCGACATCCTCGACGGCGACGCCGGCGACGTGGACGTGGTGCTCGCCGGCGACGTCTTCTACAGCGAGGCGATGGCCAAGCGGATGCTGCGGTTCCTGCTGCGGGCCACCCGGGCCGGCGCCGCGGTGCTGGTCGGCGACCCCGGCCGGGCGTTCCTGCCCCGGGACCGCTTCGACGAGCTGGCCGCCTACGACGTGCCGGTCCCCCCGGCGCTGGAGACCGTACGCGTGAAGCGCACCACGGTCTGGCAGCTGCGGCCCGGCCTGCCGAAGGCCGCCGACTAGCGTGTCGGCGTGCTGTTCCGCAGCTGGGCGCAGGTCGCCGACACCAGGTGGCCGGACGTGGCCCGGGTGGCGGACCACGTCGGCGTAAAGCATCTCGTGGTCACCCGGCACGCGCTGGTTCGCCAGGTGCTCACCGACCCGGTCACGTTCCGGCCGGACAACGCGCTGGACGCGGTGACCCCGATGCCGGTGACGGCCCTGCGGGTGCTCGCCGGGCACCGGTTCCGGCTGCCGCCGACGCTGGCGAACAACTCCGGCGCCAGCCACCCGGAGATCCGGGCGATCGTCGCCGACGCGCTGCACCCGTCCCGGGTCGACGCGCAGCGGCCCTGGCTGACCGCGCTGGTGCGGGGCAGGGTCACCCGGCTCGCCGCGACGCTGGACGGCGGCGAGCCGATCGACCTCTACGCGGAGCTCGCCGCCGACCTGCCGCTGCTCGTGCTGGCCCGGCTGGTCGAGCTGCCGGACGCGCCGGTCGGCGCGGTCAAGCAGTTCGCCCGGGCGGCCCTGGAGCTGTTCTGGGCGCCGCTGGACGCCGACCGGCAACTGGCGCTCGCCACCGAGGTCGGCAGCTTCCACCGGGTGCTGCGCGACTTCGCGGCCACCGGCGGCGGGCTGGCCGCCCGGCTGCGCGCGGCCGGGCATCCGCCGGACGTGGTCGTCGGCGCGCTCTTCTTCCTGCTGGTGGCCGGGCAGGAGACCACCTCGCAGTTCCTCACTCTGCTGCTGCACCGGCTGGCCGGTGAGCCGGCCGTGCGGGCCGGACTGCGCACCGGCGAGGTCCCGGTGGCCGACGTGGTGGAGGAGGGGCTGCGGCTCGAACCGCCGATCGTCACCTGGCGCCGCGTCGCGGCGGTGGACACCACGCTCGGCGGTACGGCGGTGCCAGCGGGCACCAGCGTCGTGCTCTGGCTGGCCCGGGCCGGCCGCGACCCGGAGACCGTCGACGCGCCCGACGAGTTCCGCCCGGGCCAACGCGGATCCCGCCGGCACCTGGCCTTCGGGGCGGGCGCGCACCGCTGCGTCGGCGACGTGCTGGCCCGGATGGAGGCGGCCGTCGTGGTGACCGAGGCCGCGCCGCTGCTGGACGGGGTGACGGTGGTCCGTCCGCCCTGGTGCCCGGACAACCTCACCTTCCGGATGCCCGACGCCTTCGTCATCCGCCGCACCGCATAGGCGGCCCACCTCGCACAGGCGGCGCCGCGCGGGGTCGGCGAGCTCCCGGCCGAACCGTGGAGTGGCCCACCGCACGGTCGTCGGGTAGCGCGACCAGGGCGGCGGGAGCACCAGGGCGGGCTGCACGCGTCCTCACCTTCGCCGGATAGGTTTCCCGACGTGCCGTCGACTCCTCGCCGCATCCTGGCCGCCGCGTGCCCGCTACTGGTTCTCCTGGCGCTGAGCGCCTGCTCGGCCGCGCACCGGCCCCGGCTCATCGCCCCGCACGCGGCTCACCAGCCGAACCCGTCCGCCTCGCCGCCGGCCACCGCCGAAACGACGCCCTCCGGGACACCGTCGACGTCGCCGTCGGGGAAGCCCGCGCCGAAGAGTCTGGCCTGGTACCTGTCCCAGGTGCCGGCCTTCCCCGACGCCCCGGCACCGCAGCCGGTGCAGCCGTCGCCGCCGGCCGCGAGCGGCTCGGCCCCGTTCTGGTTCCGGTTGCCGACCGAGCAGAAGGTCGCCTTCATCACCATCGACGACGGAGCGCTGGCCCGCCCGCCCGCGGCGATCGACTTCATCCGGGACGCGCACTTCCCGGTCACCCTGTTCCTGAACTCACCGGCGGCGGAGGCGCACACCGACTACTTCCGGCAGATCGAGGCGGCGGGCGGGGTCGTGGCGAACCACACGATCACGCACACGTCACTGGCGGGCAGGTCGTACGCCTTCCAGAAGCACGAGATCTGCGGGTCGGCGGACAAGCTGGAGCAGCTGTTCGGCAAGCGACCGACCCTGTTCCGCCCCCCGTTCGGCAACCGGGACGCGACCACCCTGCGGGCCGCGCACGACTGCGGCATGAAGGCGGTCTTCCACTGGACCGAGACCGTCGACAAGGGGATCGTGCGCTACCAGACGCCGGAGAAGGTGGTGAAGCCCGGCGACGTGCTGCTGATGCACTTCCGGCCGGCGCTCATGGACGACCTCCTCGCGGCGTTGAAGGCGATCCACCGGGCCGGCCTCACCCCGGCGCTGCTGGAGGACTACGTGGCGTGACGGGCCCGCCGACGCCGGCCTGACGAAAGTCAGGGTGGGGCGATGCCGTTCGGGCGCGGCGCGCGGACGGTCCGCGCGCCTAGCGTCAGCGCATGATCACATTACGTGGGTTGACGAAGCGGTTCGGAGCGACGACCGCGGTCGACGCCCTGACCGTCGACATCGCACCCGGCCGGGTCACCGGGTTCCTCGGCCCCAACGGCGCCGGCAAGTCCACCACCATGCGGATGATCCTCGGCCTGGACCGCCCGACCGCCGGGCAGGCGCTGGTCGGCGGGCGGGCGTACCGGGACCTGCGCCACCCGCTGTACGAGGTCGGCGCGCTGCTCGACGCGAAGGCCATCCATCCGGCCCGGTCCGGGCGGGCGCACCTGCTGGCGATGGCCCGCAGCAACGGCGTCCCGGCCCGCCGGGTCGACGAGGTGCTCGCCGTCGTCGGCCTCGACGACCGGGCCGCGGCGAAACCGGGGCGCACGCTCTCCCTCGGCATGGGCCAGCGACTCGGGATCGCCGGCGCGCTGCTCGGCGACCCGGCGGTGGTGATGTTCGACGAGCCGGTGAACGGGCTCGACCCGGACGGCGTGCGCTGGGCGCGGGAGCTGATGCGGTCGCTGGCCGACGAGGGACGGACCGTCTTCGTGTCCAGCCACCTGATGACCGAGATGCAGCTCACCGCCGACCAACTGGTGGTCATCGGCCGGGGCCGGCTGCTCGCCGACGCACCGATCCACGAGGTCATCGCCGGCAGCGCGGTCGCGGTCCGGGTACGCAGCCCGCACCCGGCCGGCCTGGCCGCGCTCGCCGAGCGGCTCACCGCGACCGGGGTCACCGTCGAGCCGGTCGCCCCGGACGAGCTGACGGTCACCGGGGCCACCGTCGACCGGGTCGGCGACGTGGCGTACGAGCTGGGGCTGCGGTTGCACGAACTCAGCTCGCACGGCGCGTCGCTCGAGCAGGCCTTCATGGAGTTGACCGCCGACAGCGTCGAGTACGCCGGCGCCCGGACCGGAGGCGGAGCCCGATGACCGCCGTCCTCCCCCGCACCCGTCCCGCCACCCGATCCGGTGGCTTCGCCGGCGCCGTCGCCGCCGAGTGGACCAAGCTCTGGTCGGTGCGCGGCACCTGGTGGACCCTGCTGGCCGCGGTGCTGCTGACCGCCGCCGCCGCCGGGCAACTGGCGATCTACGCCGCCAACGCCAACACCAACGACGACCCGGCCGACGACGCCGGGATCGTCACCGTCGGCAGCATCCTGATCGGCTCGATGGAACTCACCCAGTACGCCGTCCTGGCGCTCGGCCTGCTCGCCATCACCAGCGAGTTCACCAGCGGCACCATCCGTACGACGTTGCAGTGCACGCCGTCGCGGGGCCGCGTACTGCTGGCCAAGGCCGTAGTGGCCGGGACCGTGACCTTCCTCGCCGGCCTGTTGCTCGGCGGGGTCGGCGCGCTGGTGGCCCGACCGGCGCTCGGCCGGTGGGGCACGGCCCCGGTGGCCGGTACGGCCCGGGACGTGCTGGCGGTGGCCGCCTACCTGGCGCTGGTCGGGGTGCTGGCCCTCGGCCTGGGCGCCGCCCTGCGCAGCGCGGTGCTCACCCTGACCGTGCTCGTCGCCACCCTCATGATCGTGCCGCTCTCGCTCCAGGAGCCGGACATCGCCGTGCTCAACCGGATCGCGGACGGCTTCCCCGGAGTCGCGGGCGGGCACTTCCTGGCCGGGGACACCGACCCGTACCCGCCGATCGTGGGACTGCTGCTGCTCGCCGCTTGGGCGGCCGCCGCGCTCGCGCTCGGCCGGGCCGCGCTGCGCCGCCGGGACGCCTGAGGGCGTACCCACCGGGACCCCGGGGCATCGCCCCGGGGTCCCGGTCACTCCTCGACCAGCCCCGCCTCGTACGCCACGATCGCCGCCTGCACCCGGTTGCGGACGTCCAGCCGGGTGAAGATGCTGGTCAGATAGGTCTTCACGGTCCCCTCGACCAGATACAGCCGACGGGCGATCTCCGCGTTGGACAACCCGGCGCCGACCAGCGCCAGCACCTCCCGCTCCCGGTCGGTCAGCCCGGCCGTGCGGTCCCGGGCCACCGGACGCCGGGCCAGCCGCCCACCGCCCAGCTCGATCACCCGGCGGGCCACCCGCGGCGAGAGGTACGCGCCGCCGTCGGCGACCGCGTGCACCCCGGCGATCAGCTCGCGCGGATCGCCGGACTTGAGCAGGAAGCCGCTCGCCCCGTGCCCGAGCGCCCGGGCGATGAAGTCGTCCTCGCCGAACGTGGTGAGCATGACCGTGGCGGTCTGCGGCACCAGCCGGCGGATCTCGGCGGCCGCGCTCAGCCCGTCCAGCCTCGGCATCCGGATGTCCAGCAGGGCGACCCGCGGCCGGTGCGCCCGGACCGCCTCGACCGCCGCCCGGCCGTCGCCCGCCTCCGCCACCACCTCGATCCCCGGGTCCGCGGCCAGGATCGCCCGGACGCCGGCCCGGATCATCGCCTCGTCGTCGGCGAGGACGACGCGGACCGGGCCGGCCCCGGCGGTGTCGATGCTCGTCACTGGTCGATCTTCTCCTTGCTGACCAGGCGACCGTCCGCGAAGCAGAGCCGCCAGGTCGGCTGGGCCAGCGGGAAGTTGCCGTCGGTGTAGTACTCGCAGCCGGCCGGGTCGACCCCGACGGGCCGGTCGAGCTGCCGGCGGGGCAACCCCGCCAGGTCACCGCGGGACGCGCCCACCGGCATCCCCTCGAACGTCTGCTGGTCGAGCACCGTGCCCGCCGTCGCCACCGGGTAGTAGACGAGCGACAGCACCAACCCGAGCCCGGCCGGCGCGCCCAGCGCCACCAGCAGGCTGCGCCGGACCCGCCGGCGCGCGTCGTGCAGCCGCCGCGCGGCGTCGGCGGGCCGCTCCGGAGCCGCCCCGGGCTCGTCGGCCGGTTGCCGGGCATCGGGCAGCGACCGGGCGACGCCGGGTGGCGAAATGGTGACCGGCAGCGAGGCCCGCACCGCGAAGCCACCGTCGGCCCGCGGGCCGGCGTCGAGGGTCCCGCCGGCGAGGCGTACGCGCTCCGCGAGCGCCAGCAGGCCACTGCCGTGCGACGGTGGGGCCGGCAGCGGGCCGGCCGGCGGCGGGGCGTTGACCACGGCCACCTCGACCCGGTCGCCGGCGCGGGTCAGGCGCACGTCGACCGGGGCGCCGGGGGCGTACCGGGCCGCGTTGGTCAGCGCCTCGCGGACCACCCGGTGGGCGGCGTGGCCGGCGAGCGCCGGCAACTCCTCCGCGTCCGGGGCGGCGGCGAGCCGTACCGCCATGCCCGCCTCCCGGGCGCCGTCGACCAGCTCGGCGACCGTCTCGTTGGACGGGCGGGTGAGGCTGGACCCGCCCTCCTCGCGGAGCAGACCGATGATCTCGTGCAGTCGTTCGGTGGCGGCGGCGACGCTGGCCCGCAACTCCCCCGCCGCGGCCCGGTGTCCGGCGTCGAGGTCGGCGGCGACCTCCAGGGCGGCGGCGCGCAGCGCGATGAGGCTGAGGTCGTGGCCGAGCGAGTCGTGCATCTCCTGCGCGATGCGGGCCCGCTCGCGCAGCCGGATCCGCTCGGCGGCGCCGCGCTCCTCCCGGACCAGCGCGTCGGCGTGCCGGCGGCCGGCCTCGGCCAGCTCCTGCTGCTGCCGCCGGTACCGGCCGACCAGCCACGGGAACACCCCGGCGAAGAGCAGCACCGACGCGAGCAGGAACCAGGTGGCCGCGCCGGTGCCGAGCAGCCCCAGGTTCAGTGCCGTGCCACCCGCGGCGATCAGGGCGAAGATGACGGCGGCCGGACCCGCGCCGGCGCTACGCCGCCCGGTGAGGTAGCTGAACACCGGGATCGCGAAGACGAAGTTGCCGTCGACGAGCGAGCCGAGCACCACCAGCACCAGAGCGGCCGGCGGGCGGCGGCGGCTCACCGCCACCGCCGCGGCGAGCAGCAGCAGCCCGCCGGCGAGCAGCGTGAGCGAGCGCCACGAGTAGGGCGGAGTCATCCGCGCATACCCGACCGGCGCGGCGACCACCGCCCAGAGCAGCACGTCACGCACGAGGGCGGGCCGGGCGGCCATCGTCCGCCGGGCCGCGCGCACCCACCGCCACCTGGTCACGGCGGCCAGGCTACCCACCGGCGACCGGCGGAGGCACCGACGAAAGTCAGGTGTTCAGCCGATCTCCTCGGCCCAGGCCCGCCAGTCGTCCAGCACTCCGTGCAGCGCCGGAGTGAGCCAACCCGGCGCGGACCGCCGGAACACCCCGGGATCCATCGCGCCGGCGCCGGTCGGCAGCGCGCCGAGCAGGTTCGGCACCAACTCGCTGAGGTTGGTCCAGTGCACCAGCTCCGGCGCGGTCGGCCAGGCGCCGATCACCACCCCGGCGGGCACCGCGCGGCGGTCGAGCGCCTCCAGGGTCAGCGCGGTGTGGTTGAGCGTGCCCAGCCCGGGCCGGGTCACCACCACCGCGGGCGCGCCGAGCGACACGGCCAGGTCGGCCACCGTCCAGGGCTCCCCCGACGGGCGCAGCCCCATCGGTACGAGCAGCCCCCCGGCCCCCTCCACCAGCACCAGGTCGTGCTTGTCCGCCTCCTCGCGGACCGCGTCGACCGCGGTGTAGAGCTCCAGCGGCTCCAGCTCCGCGACCCGGGCCGCGGTGAGCGGGGCGAGCGGGTCCGGGAAGCTGGCCAGGGTCCGGCCGGTCAGCGGGGCGGCCAGCCGCTGCACCGCGTCCACGTCGCCGGGCTCGCCGGTCGCCGTGCCGGTCTGGCCCGGTTTGATCACGGCCACCCGCAACCCGGCGGTCTGCGCGGCGGCGGTGATCGCCGCGGTCACCACCGTCTTGCCCACCTCGGTGTCGGTGCCGGTCACCACCACCGTTCCGCGCCACGGCACGCTCATGGCGTCACCTCTGTTCGCGACTGCGGGGCTCGCAGACCCGGCTCACTCCTCGCGCTCACGGGGCACACTCCACGATGACGTCCAGCGCCCGCTCGAAGTCCGTCCGGGGCACGCCGGCGTTGACGGTCAGCCGAAGGCGGGACCGGGTGTCCGGGGTGGACGGCGGGCGGAAGCACCCGACCGCGACCCCGCAGTCGCGGCAGTCCGCGGCCCACGTCGTCGCCGCCTCCGGCCCCGGCGCGGTCACCGAGATTACCCCCGCGTCGGGGGTGGAGACGGTCAGGCCGGCGGCGCGCAGCCGGGCTACGGCGAGGGCGGCCCGCTCGGCCAGTTCGGCGCGGAGGTCGTCGCCGGCGCGGGCCAGGCCGACCGCGGCGTGCACGCCGGCGGCGACCGCGGGCGGCAGCGCGGTGTCGAAGATGAACGTCCGGCCGGTCTCGACCAGGTGCCGGACGAACTCCTCCGGGCCGGCGACCAGCCCGCCCGCCCCGCCGAGCGCCTTGGACAGGGTGGCGGTCACCACCACGTCGGGCTGGCCGGCCAGCCCGGCCGCGGCGACGGCGCCCGCGCCGGACGGCCCGGTCACGCCCAGCGCGTGCGCGTCGTCGACCAGCAGCAGCGCGCCGTAGCGGCGGGCGACCTGGTGCAGCCGGGCGAGCGGGGCGAGGTCCCCGTCGACCGAGAAGACCGACTCGGTGACCACCACGGCCGGCCGGCCGGGCGCGACCGCGAGGGCGGCGGCCACCGCGGTCACGTCGGCGTGCGGGGTGACCACCGTCTCCGCGCCGGAGATCCGGCAGCCGTCGATCAGCGAGGCGTGGTTGTGCGCGTCGGAGACGAGCAGCGTACGGGGTTGCACGAGGGCGCGGAGCGCCCCGAGGTTGGCCAGGTAGCCGGAGGAGAAGACCAGCGCCCGGTCGGTGGCGAGCCAGTCGGCCAGCCCGTCCTCCAGCGCGTGGTGCGCGTCGGTCGAGCCGCGCACCAGCCGCGACCCGGTCGCCCCCAGCCCGTACGCCGACAGCGCCCGACCGGCGGCGGCGGTGACCTCGGGGTGGGTGGCGAGGCCGAGGTAGTCGTTGCCGGCCAGGTCGGTGACAGTCTCACCGGCCGCGCGCGGGTGCAGCCGCCGGGTCAGCCCGGCCTTGGCCCGCAGCTCGGCGCGGCGGTCGAGCGCCGCCAGCCAGTCCGCCACCGTCACCCCCCACGCCGATCCTCCGCCGGGCGAAGTTACCACCCGCCCGGAACGCCCTGGTACATGCACTCGGGCGGTCTTGACCTCAACCTCGGTCCAGCCCGTGGGGTTGCGCTCACCGGCGGGCGCGGCCATTTCTCGCGGTCAGGGGGCCTTGTAGGGTACGAGCCATGCCAGAGATCCTCGACCAGGCCCGTACCCAGGTCCTGGGTGACGGCGTCGGCCTCGACCAGGCCGGCGTCCTCGCCGTGCTGAACCTGCCCGACGAGCACCTGCCCGCCGCCCTCCAGCTCGCCCACGAGGTGCGGATGGCCTGGTGCGGCCCGGAGGTCGAGGTCGAGGGGATCGTGTCCCTGAAGACCGGTGGTTGCCCGGAGGACTGCCACTTCTGCTCCCAGTCGGGCCTGTTCACGTCCCCGGTGCGCTCGGTCTGGCTGGACATCCCCTCGCTGGTCGAGGCGGCGAAGCAGACCGCGGCGACCGGGGCGACGGAGTTCTGCATCGTGGCCGCTGTGCGCGGCCCGGACGCCCGGCTGATGAAGCAGATGCGCGAGGGCGTGGCCGCGATCAAGGCCGAGGTCGACATCCAGGTCGCCGCGTCGCTCGGCATGCTCACCCAGGAGCAGGTCGACGAGCTGGTCGACATGGGCGTGCACCGTTACAACCACAACCTCGAGACCTGCCGCTCCCACTTCCCCAACGTGGTCACCACGCACAGCTGGGAGGAGCGGTGGGAGACGCTGCGGATGGTCCGCGACTCCGGCATGGAGGTCTGCTGCGGCGGCATCCTGGGCCTGGGCGAGACCGTCGCGCAGCGGGCCGAGTTCGCCGCGCAGCTCGCCGAGCTGGACCCGCACGAGGTGCCGCTGAACTTCCTCAACCCCCGCCCGGGCACCCCGCTCGGCGACCAGCCGGTGGTGGAGGGCAAGGACGCGCTGCGGGCCATCGCCGCGTTCCGGCTGGCGATGCCGCGCACGATCCTCCGGTACGCCGGCGGCCGCGAGATCACCCTCGGCGACCTGGGCACCCGCGAGGGCCTGCTGGGTGGCATCAACGCGGTGATCGTCGGCAACTACCTGACCACCCTGGGCCGGCCGGCCACCGAGGACCTGGCCCTGCTGGACGACCTGAAGATGCCGGTCAAGGCGCTCTCCGCGACGCTGTGAGGGGCTGCTGGTGACGGATGCTGCGGGGCTGGCGGTGCCGAACGGCGCGGCACCGGCGCCGACCTGGTGCGACCGCTGCGGTGCGGCCACCGCGCTCGGCGGGCACGACGCGTGCGGCCGGGCACGGGCACTGGAGCCACCGCGGTTCTGCGCGCACTGCCGTCGTCGGATGAAGGTGCAGGTGCTGCCGGTCGGCTGGTCGGCGGTCTGCGTCGAGCACGGCGAGATCCGGGGCTGAGCCCGGTGGCGGAGCTGCGGGGCCGGGCGGTGACGCTGCGGCCGGCCACCACGGCGGACGTGCCGGCACTCGCCGCGATCCGGGCGGACCCGGCCGTACGACGCTGGTGGCGCGGCGGCGACGACCTGGCCGCCGCGGTCCGCGCCGACCTCGCCGACGAGGCGCTGACGGTGTACGCCATCGGCTACGACGGCCGGGTGGTCGGCGCGATCCAGTGGTACGCCGAGGAGGACCCGGACTACCGGCACGCCAGCCTGGACATCTTCCTCGACCCCGCCGTGCACGGCCAGGGCCTCGGGCCGGACGCGATCCGCACGGTGGTCCGCCACCTGGTCGAGGCGTACGGTCACCACCGCTTCACCATCGACCCGGCCGCGGCGAACACCCCGGCGATCCGCGGCTACGCCAAGGTCGGGTTCCGCCCGGTCGGGGTGCTGCGCCGCTACGAGCGTGGTGCGGACGGCCGCTGGCACGACGGTGTGCTCATGGACCTGCTCGCCGACGAACTGGTGGACTGACCCGCCCGACGGGACGTCCGCCACGCACGTCCACCGGCGATCCGTCGCGGACCCGCCGCGCGCCTTCGTCGGTCCGGCGGGTCCGCCCGCGCGTTCGGCGGTCCGGCGGGGGGCGGGCGCACGAAGATGGGCCGATGAGCCACGAGCCGCGGTCCCGGCCGGTGCTGGTGGAGGAGGCGCACCGGGCCACGATCTTCGAGATCTTCTTCGATCTCGTGCTGGTCTTCGCCCTCACCCGGCTCATCGACTTCATGGCGGAGGAGCCGACCGCCCTCACCCTGTTCCAGGGCTTCCTGCTGATCCTGTGGCTCTGGTACGCCTGGAGCTGCTACACCTGGCTGGGCAACCTGGTCCGCGCTGACGTGGGCGTGGTCCGGGCGGGGATGACCGTGGCGATGGGCGCCATCTTCGTGGCCGCGCTGGTGATCCCCGACGCCTGGCGGCACGACGGCGGGGCGATGAGCTCCGCGCTGACCCTGGCCGTCGCCTACCTCACGGTGCGGGCGCTGCACCTCGCGCTCATGTTCTACTCCGGGGGCGACAACCCGCGGTACCGCCGGCAGGCGGCCCGCTTCGCCGTGTCGACGGCCCTGGCCTGGGTGCCGCTGATCCTGGGCGCGGTGCTCGGCGGGACCGCCCAGACGGTGCTGTGGGCCCTGGCGTTCCTCGTGGACTTCGGCGGTGGCCGGATCGCGACCGCCGCCAGCCTCGGGGAGGTGCGCAGCGGCGCGCACTTCGCCGAACGCCACAACCTGGTGTTGATCATCGCGCTCGGCGAGTCCCTGATCTCGGCGGGAGCCGGTGCCGGGGCGGTGGCGATCGGCCCGTCGGTGATGGTGGCCGCGGCGGTCGGCTTCGCCGCGACGGTGTGCCTGTGGTGGCTCTACTTCGAGGACGCCGCGCCGGCCGCCGCCCGGGCGCTGACCGCGGCGCCGCGCCACACCCGACGCCGCCAGCAGTTGGCCTCGGACGCCTACACCCTGGCGCACCTGCCGCTGATCGCCGGGGTCATCTACGTCGCACTGGGCATCCACGAGGTCCTCGCGAACGTGGTCGGCCATCCCGGCACCGGGTGGACCGGCGGCGCGCGGTTGGGCTGGATGCCGGCGGTCGTGCTGTTCGGCGGTGCGGCGGTCTACCTCGCCGGCCGGTTCGTGTTCCTCCGGTTGACCGTCGGCGCCGCGCCGGCGCAACTCGTCGCCGCCGGAGCGGTGCTCCTCCTGCTGCCGGCCGCCGGGCTCCTTCCCGCCCTGGGAGCGATCGGCCTACTCACCGCCTTCCTCGTCGCGCTGGTCGGCTACGAGCGGCTCCGCGGGGCCAGAAGGCTCCGTACCTGAGACGGTCTGCTCCACGGCCGAGGCGACCGCGGCCCTCGGTGGTTGACCCACCGCGCGGTTGATCCGTCCGGGCCGGTGATCCGTACTGACGGGTAACCCGGTCGACGGCGCCCGGAGATACGTCACATCATCGGCGGTTGTCGATGCCGTCTTCCAGTCTTGCCAGCTCAGGCCGCCTCCACAGGGGAGGCTCACCGCTCCCGGGACGGGACGGACCGTCCTGGCATACGAACGTACGGTTGCTGGCTCGCCACGCGGCGCGCGACAGTACCCGTCACCAGCGGTGCCATCGACGCCGCCGCTCCCCGGTCAACCCTGAGGAGAACGCGATGGCCCTACGACTCGCCGACGGCGCCGCCTGGCCCGACACTCTCGCCCGCGCGGTGGCCGCCACCCCGGAGGCGTTCGGCGCCTCCACCGACGGCATCACGACGCTGCAGAACCTCGTCGAGGGCGAGTGGCGGGCGGTCGGGGCACCGACGCCGACCCGCACTCCCGTGGACAACACGGTCCTGGTTAACCTGGCCCGGCTCGACGCCGACACGGCCCGGGCCGCGGTCGCGTACGCCGCCGCGGCGCACCGCGACTGGGCCGCCACCCCGCTGGCCGAACGGAAGGCCCGGGTCTCCGCGGCCCTGGACGCCCTCACCGCGCACCGCGACCTGCTCGCGCTGCTGCTGCTCTGGGAGATCGGCAAGCCGTGGCGGCTGGCCTGCGCGGACGTGGACCGGGCGCTGGACGGCGTCCGCTGGTACGTCGGCGAGATCGACCGGATGCTCGCCGACGGGCGGGAGCCACTGCCCGGCCCGGTCAGCAACATCGCCTCGTGGAACTACCCGATGAGCGTCCTCGTGCACGCCGAACTGGTGCAACTGCTCGCCGGCAACGCGGTCATCGCCAAGACCCCGTCCCAGGGCGGCGCGGTCTGCCTGACCGTCGCGCACGCCCTGATGCGCCGCGCCGGCCTGCCCGCGACGCTGGTCTCCGGCGGTGGCGAGGAACTCTCCGAGGTGCTGGTCCGGGCCCCGGAGATCGGCGCGGTGGCGTTCGTCGGCGGCCGGTCCAACGGCGGCAAGGTGGCCGCCGCGCTGCTCGACTCCGACAAGCGGCACTTCATCGAGCAGGAGGGCCTGAACGCCTGGGGGATCTGGGACTTCTCCCAGTGGGACCTTCTCGCCGGGCACCTCAAGAAGGGCTTCGAGTACGGCAAGCAGCGCTGCACCGCGTACCCCCGGTTCGTGGTCCAGCGCGACCTGGTCGACGAGTTCCTCGACATGTACCTGCCGGTGGTCCGCTCGGTCCGGTTCGGACACCCGCTCGCCGTCGAGGACGGCTGGTCGGCCGGCGACCCGCTGCCCGAGCTGGACTTCGGGCCGCTGATCAGCGCCGCCAAGGCCGAGGAGCTGCGCCGGAAGGTGGACGAGGCGGTCCGTGGCGGCGCGGTGCCGCTGCACCGGGGCAAGCTCGCCGGCGCGCCGTTCCTGAACGGGCAGGACACCTCGGCGTACGTGGCGCCGTCGGTGCTGCTGGCCCCGCCCGGACGGTCCGGGCTCATGCACGCCGAACCGTTCGGCCCGGTCGACACGATCGTGGTGGTCGACACCACCGACGAACTGCTGGCCGCGATGAACGCCTCCAACGGCGCGCTGGTCGCGTCGCTCGCCTGCGACGACGAGGACGAGGCGGCGAAGCTGGCGGTGGACCTGCAGGCCTTCAAGGTCGGCATCAACAAACCGCGCTCGCGGGGCGACCGGGACGAGCCCTTCGGCGGCCGGGGCGCCTCCTGGAAGGGTGCGTTCGTCGGTGGCGACCTGCTGGTGCAGGCGGTCACCCAGGGCGGCGACGAGCGCCTCTACGGCAACTTCCCCGACTACAGCCGCTACCCCACCACCTGACCGGCTCCCCGCTCCCCCCGCCCTCCCCGCCCTCAGTCCCCGCGATCTTGCACTTTTGGCCCCCGAGACGCGGTATCTGTCCCGTTTCGCCGGGGCGCAAAGTGCAAGATCGCGGGGGCGGGGCGAGGGCGGGGCTGGGGTTGGGTCATGGGTAGTGGGCTGGGGTTCGGGTCGTCAGGGGGATCGTCACGGTCACCAGTGGGCCGTCGTGGTCCGTGTCGGTGGGGCGGTCGAGACGGCGTACGGTCCGCAGCATCGGGCCGTTCTCCGCTTGGACGTGCAGCACCAGCGCGGCGTACCCGGTCTGGTCGGCGTGCCGCAGCAACCGGCGCAGCAGGGCGGACCCGAGCCCGCGCCGTTGCCAGTCGTCGCGCACCAGCAGCGCCACCTCGCCCTCGTCGCCCTCGCCGAGCAGGTGCGCCATGGCGACCACCGACTCCGCCGTCCCGTCGGCGCAAGTGGTCGTGGCGACCAGGGTCAGCCCGCGGGCCGGTTCCAGCAGCCGGCGCAGCCGGGCCGGCGGCGGCACCGAGGCCCCGCCCAGGTAGCGGCGGTGCCGGCTGCGCGCCGAGCACCCCTCGTGCAGGTCGAGCACGGCCGACAGGTCGTCCGCGACCGCCGGACGTACGGTCAGCTCGGCGCCGTCGGGCAGCACCAGGGTGACCTGCTCGGCGGCCCGGCGTACGACGGTCGCCGCCAGCTCGACCAGCGCCTGGGCGCGGGCGTACTCGGCCGGGGTGAAGCTCGGCGCCGCCCGGCGCAGCGTGAACGAGCCGCCACCCGGGTCGGCCAGCAGCATCGTGGTGTCGGTGATCCCGGCGCCCGGGACCGCCTCCGGCCGCCACGTCACCGTGTCCGCGCCGAGCAGCGCGCGTAGCGCCTCGCCCGTCGCGTCGGGGTCACGGACCAGCCGGGAGGCCAGCCCGAGCACTCGGGTGGGCTGGTCGGCCAGCCCGCGCGCCTCGCTGCGCGCCACCCAGCAGTCCCGCCCCCGGCCACGCTCGACCGCGGCCAGCAGGTCGGCCTCGCCGAGCGCGTCCGGCGCGTCGACGAGGAAGTCGTCCACCGCGCCCCGCTCGGTGGTGTGCACCTGCACAGTGAGGATGTTGACCCCGCGCAGGGCGAGGCTCGCCGTGAGCACCGACAGGTAGCCCGGCCGGTCGTCCACGGTGGCTCGGATCCGCCACAACGTCATGGTTGACTCCCTTCCCGATACCACCCTCGCCGCCGGCTGTTGCCGACCGATTGCTCCCGGGTGACGGCTCGCGACCGTGGTCGGGATCACTCCGCTGCCGCGTCGGGTGCCGGAGCCCGCGGTGCCAGTGCCGGCGCCGCGTCGTGTGCCGGCGCCGGGTGGGGGGCCGGCGGCGGGCTGGGAAGCCGGCGGCGCGTTGGGGGGCCGGTGGCGCGTTGGGGGGCCGGTGACGCGCTCAGAGCCCGGTGCCCACCGACGGTGCGCCCACCAGGTCGAGCCGGTCGCCGAGGATGACCGCGCTGGCCCGGACCAGCTGGGCCAGCCGGTCGACCTCGGTGGAGTGGAACGCCGCCGCGGTGAGCGGGTCGGTGTGCTCGCGGGCCACCACCAGGACCAGACCGGCCCGCCCGAAGGGCGCGACGGCGTGGTGGGTGCCGTCGGGCGTGGTCAGCGAGCGGGCGCGCAGCGGCGTCACCTCCGGCAGCGGCGGCGGCACGGGGGCACGCCAGCTCGCGTGCCCGACGGTCGCCTCACCGCCGCCGCTCCGGGAGGCCCAGTCGACCGGCACGACCGCGGCGACCGCCCAGTCGGCGGCCAGCAGCCCGGGCACCGCGTCGACCAGCGTGGCCAGCCCGTCGGCCGGGTTCGCCGCGACCTGCGCCAGCAGTTCGGCGTCCTGGCCGGTGGTGGTGGGCGCGCCGATCGCCCGCCACACCCCGTCCACCCGTACGCCGGGGATCGCCGCGAGCCCGGCGAGCAGCCGCTCCACCCGGGCCGCGCCCGGCCAGACGACGGTGAAGTCGTCGACCGCCCGCCCGCCGAGCCGCTCCAGCACCACCACCTGGACGATGTCCGCACCGGACACGCCCAGCGTGCGGGCCACCTGGCCGAGGGTGCCGGGACGGTCCGGCAGGGTGACCCGAACTCGCAGCAACATGGTTGTCCCTCCGCTCGGCGGGCCGGCGGTGGCGGCCGGCAGGCTGGTCACCAGCCTGGTCGTTGCCCATTTCGTCCCTGTTGCCGCGGCATGTCCCGGGAGGAAAATCCGACCTTGACAACATGGCGGAGCTGCCATCAACTATTCGGATGACCGATCCGGCCGTCGACGCGCTCCGGCCGGGGGCCGCCCCGGCCCCACCCGGCCCGGTCGACCCCGCCGGCCCGGGGGCCGACCGCTCCGCCGACGCCACGGCCGATCCGGCCGTGCCGGGTCGGGCAGCCGGCTCCGCACCGGCCGGCGTGGAGCTCGACCGGCTGGCCGCGTACCTCGCCGCGCACCGCCCCGAGCTGGCCGGCGGGCCGCTGCGGGCCGAGCTGATCGCCGGGGGCAAGTCGAACCTCACGTACCTGCTGCGCCTCGGCGACCGCGAGGTCGTGCTGCGCCGGCCACCGCTCGGGCACGTGCTGGCCACCGCGCACGACATGGCCCGGGAGTTCCGGGTGATCTCGGCGCTGGCGCCGACCGAGGTGCCGGTTCCGGGCGCCCTGCTGTACTGCGCCGACCTGGAGGTGATCGGTGCGCCGTTCTACCTGATGGAGCGAGTGACCGGCGAGGTGTTCCGCTCCCGGGCGCAGACCGACCCGCTCGGTGACGAGCGCCGCCGCGAGCTGGCGATGGCGATGATGGACACCCTCGCGGCGCTGCACCGCATCGAGCCGGCGGCGGTCGGGCTGGCCGACTTCGGGCGGCCGGAGGGCTACCTGGAGCGGCAGGTACGCCGCTGGGCCGGGCAGCTGGACCGTTCCCGCAGCCGCCCGCTGCCGGGCGTCGACGAGCTGCGGGACCGCCTGGCGGCGACCGTGCCGGAGGGCGCGAACGCCGGCCGGATCGTGCACGGCGACTACCGGCTCGACAACCTCCTCGCCACCGTCGACCCGACGGCCGTCCGCGCCGTGCTCGACTGGGAGATGGCCACCCTCGGCGACCCGCTCGCCGACCTCGGCCTGCTGCTCACGTACTGGGATGTGCTCGGCGGCAGCGAGGAGTCCGCCGGCAACCCGGTCGCCGACGGGCTCGGTCCGCGGGCCGGCTTCCCGGCCGGCGCCGAGCTGATCGAGAGGTACGCCGGCCGCAGCGACGTCGACGTCGGCCCGCTGCACTGGCACGTCGCGCTCGGCTGCTTCAAGCTCGCGGTGATCTGCGAGGGGATCCACTACCGGCACACGCTCGGGCAGACGCTCGGCGAGGGATTCGACCGGATCGGCGACATGGTGGCACCGCTGGTCGCGCACGGTCTGAGCGCCGCCGGGGAGCGCTGATGGATTTCGCGTACGACAGCCGCACCGAGCAGCTGCGGGCCGAGCTGGCCGCCTTCCTCGACGAGCACGTCTACCCGGCGGAGCCGGTGCACGCCGAGCAGGTGGCCGCGGCCGGCGACCCGTGGGCGCGGTCACCGGTGCTGGCCGAGCTGAAGACCGAGGCGCGCAAGCGCGGCCTGTGGAACCTCTTCCTGCCCGACCCGCGCTACGGCGCCGGGCTGACCAACCTCCAGTACGCCCCGCTCGCCGAGCTGACCGGGCGCAGCCCGCACCTGGCACCGGAGGCGCTCAACTGCGCCGCGCCGGACACCGGCAACATGGAGTTGCTCGCCGAGTTCGGCTCCCAGGCACAGCGGGAGCGCTGGTTGCGGCCGCTGCTGGAGGGCGAGATCCGCTCGGCGTTCTGCATGACCGAGCCGGACGTCGCCTCCTCCGACGCCACCAACATCGCCACCCGGATCACTCGCGACGGCGACCACTATGTGATCAACGGTCGCAAGTGGTGGTCGTCCGGGGCGATGGACCCGCGCTGCGAGATCTTCATCGTGATGGGCAAGACCGACCCGGGCGCCGACCGGCACCGCCAGCAGAGCATGATCCTGGTGCCCCGGGACACCCCCGGCGTCACGGTCCGCCGGGGCATGACGGTCTTCGGCTACAGCGACGCGTCGCACGGCGGGCACGCCGAGATCGACTTCACCGACGTCCGGGTGCCGGCGGAGAACCTGGTCGGCGTCGAGGGCGGCGGCTTCGCGATCGCCCAGGCCCGGCTCGGCCCGGGCCGGATCCACCACTGCATGCGCCTGATCGGGATGGCCGAGCGGGCCCTCGAACTGCTGTGCCGGCGGACCAGCGAGCGGGTGGCGTTCGGCCGGCCCCTCGCCGAGCAGGGCGTCGTCCGGGAGTGGATCGCCGAGTCCCGGGTCCGCATCGAACAGGCCCGGCTGCTCGTGCTCAAGACCGCGTGGCTGATGGACACCGTCGGCAACAAGGGCGCGCACACCGAGATCCAGGCCATCAAGATCGCCACCCCGGCGACGGCGGAGTGGGTCATCGACAAGGCCATCCAGGGGTACGGCGGCGCCGGGGTCAGCCAGGACACGCCCCTCGCGGCCCTCTGGGCCCAGACCCGTACCCTCCGCCTCGCCGACGGCCCCGACGAGGTCCATCGTGCCTCCCTGGCCCGCCGCGAACTCCGCCGCTGGTCCCCCACCCCCGCCTGATCCCCGACGGACCCGCCCCGGGAGGCGGGGAAGATCGTGCGGCAACCTGGATGTAGTGGCCTCCACCCGCGCGAGACCCCACTACACCCAGGATCGAGCGCGATCTTGAGCCCGCGCCATCGGCGATCATGAGGTCTGCGGCAGGATCAGGCCCTTCCATCGCCGCAAACCTTATGATCGGCGGGGGGCCCGGGGGGTGGGGTCAGGCGCTGGCGCGTTCGATCAGTTGGGTGTCCAGGAGGATGTGCGGGGCGGGGAGTTCCTCGCCGCGGATCCGGGCCACGAGCAGGCGGGCCATCTGCCGGCCCATCTCCTCCACGGGCTGGAACACGGTGGTCAGCGGCGGATCGGCCTGCCGGGCGATCGGCGCGTCGTCGAAGCCGACCACCGCCACGTCCTCGGGCACCCGCCGGCCGGCCTCGCGCAGGGTACGCAGCGCGCCGAACGCCATCAGGTCGGACGCCACGAAGACCGCGTCGAGGTCCGGGGAGACCTCCAGCAGCCGCCGCATGCACGCGGCGCCGCTCTCCTCGCTGAAGTCCCCGTACGCGATGAGGTCCTTGTCCACCTCGCCCACGGCGGCCTCGACCGCCTCGGTGTAGCCGGTCAGGCGGGCCAGGCCGGCGCCCATGTCCTGCGGGCCGGCGATGGTGGCGATCCGCCGTCGGCCGCGGCCGGCAAGGTACTCCACCGCGTTCCGGGCGCCGCCGACGTTGTCCACGTCGACGAACCAGGCCGGCCGCGCCCCCGGCTGCAGCATGCGGGCCGGCCGGCCACCGAGCACCGCGGGCAGGCCGCGCTCCTCGAGCAGCGTCGGCAACGGGTCGGCGTCGTGCAGGGAGAGCAGCAGGACGCCGTCCACGTGCTGGTTGGTCAGGTGGTGCTCGACCCGCTCCCGTTCCACCGGCGACTGGGCCATGGCCAGCCAGAGCTGCATCGGCGTCTCCAGCAGCGCGGAGCTGATGCCCCGCACGATCGCCGCGAAGAACGGCTCGGTGAAGATCCGCTCGCCGGACTCCGAGACGACCAGCGCGACCGAGTCGGTCCGCTGGGTGACCAGCGCCCGGGCGGCCCGGTTCGGCACGTACCCCAACTCGGCGATGGCCTGCTGCACGGCGGCCCGCGCCTCGGGGCTGACCTGGGGAGAGCCGTTGACCACGCGGGACACCGTCCCGCGGCCGACGCCCGCGCGGGCGGCGACCGCGTCGAGGGTCGGGCGCCCGAGCGACCGGGTGCGCTGCGCTGTCATCGTCTGCTCCTCCGACGTCGAACGGCCCGGCGCCGCCAGCGAAGGGTGGCGCCGGACCGCCCGGATGGCTGGCCCGAGCCTAGTGTGCGGCCAGACCGTTGCGTCGGATCACCTCGGCGTACCACCTGGCGCTGGACTTCGGGATGCGGGCCTGGCTCTCGTAGTCGACGTAGATCATGCCGAAACGCTTGGTGTAGCCCCAGGCCCACTCGAAATTATCCATCAACGACCAGGCGAAGTAGCCGCGCAGGGGCACGCCGGCGCCGATCGCCGCGTGTGCGGCGCGCAGGTGGGCGTCGAAGTACGCCAGGCGGTCGGTGTCGTCGACCCGCCCGTCCACCACCCGGTCGACGAAGGCCGAGCCGTTCTCGGTGACGTACAGCGGCAGGTCGGTGTACTCCTCGTGCACCCGGCGCAGGGTCTCGACCAGTCCCGGCGCGTCGATTTCCCAGTCCATGTCGGTGACCGGGACGCCGCGGGTGACGAACCGGACGTCCTCGCTCCCCGGCCAGCACGACGGCGCCCGCCGGTACGGCACCGGATCGGCGCCCTGGACCGGCGCGGCCACCACGTGCCGGCTGTAGTAGTTGACGCCCACCAGGTCCAGCGGGCTGGCGATGGTGGCCAGGTCGCCGTCGCGGACGTGACCGAAGTCGGTCACCCCGCGCAGGTCGGTCATCAGGTCGGCGGGGTACGTCCCGCGCAGCAGCGGGTCGAGGAAGAACCGGTTGGCCAGCGCGTCGATCCGTCGTGCCGCATCCCGGTCGGCGGGCGCGTCGGTGGCCGGGGTGACCGGGTACAGGTTGACCGTCACCCCGACCTCGGCCTCCGGCCGGGCCGCCCGCAGCGCCCGCACGGCCAGGCCGTGGCCGAGCATCAGGTGGTGCCCGGCGCGGACCGCGTCCGCGCCGTCGGCGCGGCCCGGCGCGTGCGTCCCGGAGCCGTAGCCGAGAAAGGCCGAGCACCACGGTTCGTTGAGGGTCGTCCAGTAGCGGACCCGGTCGCCGAGGGCGTCCGCGACCAGCGCGGTGTAGTCGGCGAACCGGCCGGCGGTGTCCCGGGCCGGCCAGCCGCCGGCGTCTTCCAGCGGCTGGGGCAGGTCCCAGTGGTAGAGGGTCAGCCATGGCTCGATCCCGTGCGCCAGTAACTCGTCGACCAGCCGGCGGTAGAAGTCGAGCCCCTCGGCGTTCGCCCGGCCCGAGCCGCCGGGCTGCACCCGGGGCCAGGAGACCGAGAAACGGTACGACCGCAGCCCCAGCTCGGCCATCAGCGCGACGTCCTCGCCGAGCCGGTGGTAGTGGTCGCAGGCCACGTCGCCGGTGTGCCCGTGGAGCACCCGCCCCGGGGTTCGGCTGAACGTGTCCCAGATCGACGGGGTGCGGCCGCCCTCGGTGGCCGCGCCTTCGATCTGGTACGCGGCGGTCGCCGCGCCCCAGAGGAAACCGGGCGGGAAGGTCAGCTCCGGCCCCTGGTCGAGGACGCCGACGGCGGGCGGGCTGGCGGGGTTGCTCACGACTTGACGGCACCTTCCATGATCCCGCCGATGATCTGGCGGCCGAACAGGAGGAACACGATGACCAGCGGAACCGTGCCGATGGCCGTGGCGGCGAACACCTGCGAGTAGTCGGTGTAGTAGGCATACGAGAGGAAGGCCAGGGAGACCTGGAGCGTCGGGTTCTCCGGGGTCAGCACCGCGTACGGCCACAGGTAGGAGTTCCAGGTCTCCATGAACGTCAGCAGGCCGAGCACGGCGGCGGCGGGCCGCAGCGCGGGCAGCACGATGTTCCAGTAGATCCGGAACGTGTTCGCCCCGTCGACCCGGCCGGCCTCGATCAGCTCGTCGGAGACCGCCTGGGTGGCGTACTGCCGCACCATGAACACGCCGAACGCGCTGACCAGGAACGGCACGGTCACCGCGTAGAGGGTGTCGTACCAGCCGAGGTCCTGGATCATGCCCCAAAGCGGGATCAGCCCGAGCTGGGTGGGGATCATCATGGTCACGATGATCGACAGCAGCAGCGCGTTGCGGCCGCGGAAGCGCAGCTTGGCGAACGCGAAGCCGGCCAGCGTGCCGGTGATCACCACGGAGAGGGTGACGACCGAGGCGACGATCACCGAGTTGAGCAGGCCGGTGAGGAAGTTCGCCGCGTCGTTGTCGAGGACCCGGCCGACGTTGTCGCCGAACGCGCCGCCCGGCGTCACGGGTGGCGGCACGTCGTTGATCGCGTCCAGACTGCGGGTCGCGATGACCACGATGTAGTAGAAGGGGTAGATCGAGAAGAGCACCGCGAGCACGAGCGCGCAGTAGGTCAGCGGGCTGGTGCGCCACAGGCGCCGGGAGGCGGAGGTCACGGCGGTTCTCCTCACTTCACCGAACGGCGGACGAGTACGAAGTTGAGCAGCGAGACCAGCGCGATCATCAGGAACATCGCCCACGCCACGGCGGCGCCGTAGCCGGCGGTGTTGAGGTTCTCGATGCCGAGTTCGTACATGTACATGGCCAGCGTCTGGAACTCGCGCTGGTCGCCGCCGGTGATGTTGCCGTTGGCGAAGACGAGCGGCTCGGTGAAGAGCTGGAGCCCGCCGATGGTGGACAGGATCACCACGAAGACGAACGTCGGCGTGAGCATCGGCAGGGTGATCCGCCAGAACTGCCGCCACTGGCCGGCACCGTCGATGGCGGCGGCCTCGTACAGGTCACGCGGGATGGCCTGCATGCCGGCCAGCAGGATCAGCGTGTTGTAGCCGGTCCACCGCCAGTTGACCATGGAGGCGATCGCGGTCCAGGAGCTCCACCGCTCGGCGTCCCAGTCGACCGGGTCGATCCCCACCGTGCCGAGCAGCCAGTTGACGACGCCGAAGTCGCGCTGGAAGAGCATCCCGAAGACGATGGCGACCGCGGCCACCGAGACCACGTTCGGCATGAAGATCGCCATCCGGAACAGCGTCCGGGCGCGCAGGAAGGTGCGGTTGAGCAGGTTCGCGAGGAAGAGGGCGAGGAGCAGTTGCGGCACCGTGGAGAGCAGGAAGATGCCGAACGTGTTGACGGTGGCGTTCCAGAAGTACTCGTCGGTGACCAGCGCGGTGTAGTTGTCGAACCCGACGAAGGTGTGGTCGCCGATCAGGTTCCAGTCGTGCAACGACATCCAGGCGGTGCGCAGCATCGGGTAGAGCCCGAAGATGCCGAAGACCACGAAGAACGGGGCGATGTAGAGGTACGGCGAGAGCTTCAGGTCCAGCCGGGTCAGCGAGAGCGACCGGGACCGTCGGTGGGTGGAGGGGGTGGGTGGCGGCGCCGCGGGAGGCGGCGGCGCCGTCGTGGCCGACAGGCTCATGCGAAGTCCTTTCCGGGCACCGGCGGAGGCCGGCGCGGCCGGGTTGGTACGCGGAACGGGACCGGCCGGTGGCGTCCGGGTGTCCACCCGGACGCCACCGCCGTGACGGACACGGCTCAGCTCAGAAGGCGCCTTGCGTCTTGGCGTCCTTGGTGAACTGCTCCCACGCCTTGTCCTTGGTCGCCTGCCCGCTCTCGTAGGCGCGCAGCGCCGGCTCGAAGGCGTTCTCCTTCACGCCCTGGTGCTTCGGGCCGAGGTGCAGCGGCTGGATCTTCGCGACGCTGTCGCCGAAGATCTTGCCGGTCGGCGCGCCGTTGAAGTACGCGTTGGTGTAGCCGGTGAAATCGGGGTTCTTGAGCGCCTCGAGGTTGGTCGGCAGCGGGCCCTTGAGCTTGAACGCCGCGACCTGGCTCTGCGCGTTGGTCAGGTACTCGGCGAGCTTCGCCGCCTCCTTCGGGTACTTGCTCTGCTCCGGCACGGCGAGCCACGAACCGCCCCAGTTGCCGGCGCCGCCGGGCACCGCCGCGACGTCCCACTTGCCCTTGTTCTCCGCGCCGGAGTTGTCGGACACGATGCCGAGCATCCAGGACGGGCAGAACGTCGCCGCGAAGGTGCCCTGCTTGAAGCCGGCGGACCACTCCGGCGACCAGGTGGCGGACTGCGAGGTGATCTTCGCGTCCGCCATCGCGATCGCGGTGTCCCAGGCGGCCTTCACCGCGGCGCTGGAGTCGGCGACGATGTTGTCGTCCTTGTCGTAGAAGAGGTCGCCGCCCTGCTGGAACATCACCGCGCTGGCCGCGGTGGTGACCGAGTCGAGCATCCCCTTGCCGGTGGCCGCGCGGTACTTCTTGCCGGTCTCGATGAAGGCGTTCCAGTCCGGCCAGAGCGCGGCTACCTGGTCGCGCTCGGTCGGCAGCTTGGCGGCCTCGAACAGGTCACGCCGGTAGCAGACGGCGAGGCTGCCGACGTCGGTGGGCAGACCCAGCAGCTGGCCGTTCGGCGCCTTGCCCAGCTCGTACTTCCAGGGCAGGTAGTCCTTGCTGTGGTCGGCGACCAGCGGGGCGAGGTCGACCCAGTTGGCCGGGTTGACCTTGAACTCGTTGAGGATGCCCTCCTCGAGGGCGACGACGTCCGCCGCGCCCTTGCCGGTGGCGAGCGCCCGGACGATCTTCGGCCGGTACTCGTTGAGCTGCGCGGTCTTGCGCAGCTCGACCTTGATGCCGGTGTCCTTCTCGTACTGCTTGATGATGTCGTCGTAGCCGAACTCGCCGAACGTGTCCACGACCAGCTTGGCGGGCTTCTCCCCGGCCGCCGGCGCGTCGTCGTCCTTGCCGCAGGCCGCGAGACCGCCGACGGCGGTGATCGCGGCCAGGGCGGCCGCCGCCAGGCGGGTACGCCGCATGGTGAGGCTCATCCTGACCCCTCTTCTCGGTGGTGAGGCTGGGTGCGTGTGGTGGGGGGTGCGTAGGCGCCGCGCCCGCACCGGCACGGCCGGCGCCGGCGCCCGGGGCGGGCGCGGAGTGACGCGGGCCACCGTACGGGAGCGCTCCCATGAGATTGCCGGCGGGTGACGGGAGTGTCAATAGTGGTTTGGGAGCGTTCCCATTTCGTTACCGCATCGACCCGCTGGCGGTCGACGTCACGGCCGGCAGGCCCGCCGGGGACGGCTCGGCGGGGTGCCGGCGCGGCTCGGCGGGGCGGCCCGGCGCGGCGGCGCCCAAGCGGCGCAGCCCGAGGCGGGCGCACCCGAGGCGGGCGCACCCCGAGGCGGGCGCACCCCGAGGCGGGCGCAGCGCAGCAGGGTGTGGCGCGGCTCAGCAGAAGCGGCGCAGCAGGGTGCCGGCGCGGCCGGCGTCGAAGGCCACCGGGTCGAAGCCGTCGCCCACCCAGTCCCGCGTGGACCGGTGGTCCCGATGCCCCGGATCCGCGAGCGCGACGAGCAGCGCCTGGTAGCCGGACGGACCGCCGGCATCCTCCGGCGGGCAGGCTCGCTCACCGTCCAGACAGGTCGGGTAGCGCTCGTCCGGGTCGGCGGTGACCGCGTCCTCGACCACGAGGTCGTGCTCCCACCAGTCGCCGAAGTCGTACGTGTACTGGAACCGGCTGCCCTTGCCGAGGACCTCGTCCAGCCGGACGTCCAGCTCGTCGTGCAGGGCCAGCTCGCCGTCCGGGTCGGGCTCGCCGTACTGCAGCCCGTCGATCTCGAACGAGTGCAGGTGGCAGTCGCGCCAGCCCATCGCGTGCTGGACCACCCGGTGCAGCCGGTCGAGCGTGTAGCCGGCCGGCACGAGCACCCGGCGCCAGACCGGCGGGCGGACCCCGGCCAGGGAAATCCGAAGCTGGAAGATCTGACGCGGCATGCTGTCCCATCCTCCTTCGGCTTAGGCTGCGAGCATGATCTGCCGAGCGTGCCGGGCGAGGCGGCACGACGACTGTCCGGGCCGGAACTGGTGCGACTGCCAGCACCGTACCCCCGAACCAACCCCTCCGGTCACCGGTCCGGCCAGCGAATGAGCGTCAGAATCCCGATCAATCAGATCTGGCCGGCGGCGACGTCCGAGGAGCTCGACGACGCCGCGCTGACCAGGCTCTACGCCCGGACCGACCGGCCACACCTTCGGGTGAACTTCGTGTCGAGCCTGGACGGCGCGGTGAGCGTGGACGGCTACTCCGCCGGGCTCTCCGGCGAGCCGGACAAGCGCGTCTTCGGCCTGCTGCGGATGCTCTGCGACGCGCTCGTGGTGGCCGCCGGCACGTTGCGCCGGGAGGGCTACCGCGCGGTGCGGCTCGATCCGGTGCGCCGGGCCTGGCGCCGCGACCACGGACTGCCCCAGTACCCGACGCTGGTGGTGGTGTCGGGCTCGCTCCACCTCGACCCGGCCCAGGCCGCGTTCGCCGACGCGCCGGTGCGACCGGTGGTGCTGACCCGCGACGGCGCCGTACCGCCGCCCGGGCTTTCCGACGTGGTCGACCTGGTGCCCTGCGGCACCGACCGGGTGGACCTCGTGACCGGCCTCGCCGAGCTGCGCCGCCGCGGTTTCGACCAGCTGCTCTGCGAGGGTGGGCCGCACCTGTTCGGCGCGCTCACCGCGGCCGACCTGGTCGACGAGCTGTGCCTCACCGTCGCCCCGCTGCTCGCCGGGCCCGGCCCGGGCCGGATCACGGCTGGCGACGGCACCGAGCCGCGCCGGCTCCCGCTGCGGCACGTGCTGACCACCACCGACGGGATGCTCCTGCTGCGCTACGCGCGTACCTGAAGGCCGACCTGAGCCGCTACCGGTGCTGGGCCGGGTAACCGATCTCGGCGACGTCCTCGGCGAGATCGGCCACCGTCACGTCGGGATTCAGACGTCGCACGAGGTCGTCCGTCAGCGGGCGCAGCGCGAAGACCGCGCCGAGGGCGTCCGCGTCCAGGGAGACCTCGTAGTAGTCCTCCGCGAAGCGTCGGTACCCCTCCGGCGTGGGATCGAGCAGCACCTCGAACAGCCGATCGGCACCGTCCGGGTCGGCGCCACCGGGTAGGTCGATGTCCCCGGTCCGCCACCGACCGTCGCCGACCTGGCGCCACAGGCACACCGTTGCCTCCAACACGCCCTCGTAGCTGAACGCCGGCTCCGCCAGCTGCGCGGAGAAGACCCCGGGAACGGTGTCGACCAGGCCCGGCCACAGTTCGTCGTCGTTGCGGGCCGGGCTCATCACCGACTCGTGATCGAACCCCCGGATGAACACACCGGCCGGCGAGAACACGATCGAGTAGGTGTCGCCGGAGCCGTTGCGCATCGACGCCATCTCCTCGCCCGGCGCCCAGCGCGAGTCGTACGAGTAGTAGCGCGGCTCCCAGTCCGGACTCATGATCGCGTCCAGCATCGCCAGGGCACGGCATCTGTCACGCAGCGTCGCCGTCTCCGGCAGGGCTCGCGCCACGGAATGAGCGGTCACGGCCACATCCAACCCCGCCTGACCCGCTGGCCCGATCCCGGCCCGCCCGCCGCCACCGGCCCTGACCGTCGGTGCTCGACGAATGCCTCTGCGTGAGGTCGCCATCGTCACCCGCGTGGTGTCCGCCGCGTCGCGTGGCAACCTGTCGTACTCCTCGGGCAGGATGCAGGACGTGTGTCCCGCCCGCGCCGACCGACCGACCGGAGTTGCCCGATGACCGATGAGGGGTTCGACGGCCCGGTCGAGGGGGTCGGCCGCGTGCTCGGCACCGCCGACGCCACTCCGTTGCAGTTCTGGACGGCCGTCTCCCCCGGCAGCTACCTGCAGCTCGACGACGTGGTGGTGACCCGCCGCGAGCTGCCCGACCGCGAGCCGGTGACGATCGCCGGGGTGGTCACCCAGGTGCGCGCCCGGCACGAGGGCGCCCAGTTCGACTCCGACGTGTTCGCCATCGCCGACGGCACCCTGCCCGCGCAGGTGCAGGAGGCGGCCGAGGTGACCACCACGCGGGTCGACCCGGAGTTCTACGTGCCGCCGACGCCGGGCGCGGTGGTGCACCGCGCCGAGGGCGACGCCCGGGCGCGCGCGCTGCACTTCGACCGGATGGAGCGGCGGATCCCGATGGGGATGGGCCGCGACGGGGTGCCGGTCTACCTCAACGCCGACTTCCTCGACGGCACTCGCGGCGCGCACGTCTCCATCTCCGGCATCTCCGGCGTGGCGACCAAGACGAGCTTCGCCACCTTCCTGCTCTACTCGGTGTTCCGCTCCGGCGTGCTCGGCGGCGACGCGGTCAACGCCAAGGCCCTCATCTTCAACGTCAAGGGCGAGGACCTGCTCTTCCTCGACCACCCCAACACCCGGCTGGACGACGCCACCCGCGCCGGCTATGCGAAGCTCGGTCTGGACGCCGGCGCCTTCCCCGACGTGCGGGTCTACGCCCCGCCTCGGGTCGGCGACTCCTCCGGCACCCCCGACGTCAGCAGCCGGCTCACCGGGGTGGACAGCTTCTACTGGACGCTGTCCGAGTTCTGCGCCGACCGTCTCCTGCCGTACGTCTTCGCCGACGCCGACGACGAGCGCCAGCAGTACACGATGGTCGTCCACTCGGTCGCCGCCCACCTGGCCCGCTACGCGCAGCCGGCCGACGGCGGGGTGAGCATCGACGGGGTCCGGCTCGGCACCTACGCCGACCTGGTCGACCACGTCGTCGAGCAGCTGAACGACGACGAGACCCGGTCCGACTGGGCCGGCAGCGCGGTCGGGCTCGGCACGGTCAACGCGTTCGCCCGGCGGCTCATCGGCAGCAAGAAGGACCTGGGCCGGCTGATCCGCGGCGACCTGGCCACCCGCCGCCCGCACAGCATCAACACCGCCGAGAGCGCGCAGGTCACCGTGGTCGACCTGCACAACCTGCCGGACCGCGCCCAGCGGTTCGTGGTCGGCGTGACGCTGAAGAGCGAGTTCGAGCGCAAGGAGAAGGCGGGCACGGCCAAGCCGCTGCTCTTCGTCGTCCTCGACGAGCTGAACAAGTACGCCCCTCGGGAGGGCTCCTCCCCCATCAAGGAGGTGCTGCTCGACATCGCCGAGCGGGGCCGCTCACTGGGCGTGATCCTGGTCGGCGCGCAGCAGACGGCGAGCGAGGTGGAGCGGCGGATCGTCACCAACTCGGCGATCCGGGTGGTCGGCCGGCTCGACCCGGCCGAGGCGTCCCGCCCCGAATACGGCTTCCTGCCGCCGGCCCAGCGGCAGCGGGCCCTGCTGGCCAGGCCGGGAACGATGTTCGTCAACCAGCCGGACATCCCGGTGCCGCTCTGCCTGGAGTTCCCGTTTCCGGCCTGGGCGACCCGGGTCAGCGAGGCGGGGCGGGCGCCGTCGCAGACCCTCCGGTCGATCACCCAGACGGCCGACCCGTTCGCGGTGGTGGGCACCGCCGGCGGCAGCGACGACGACATCCCCTTCTAGGAGGCGCGGACGTGAGCGCGAGGAGTGAGCGTGCGAGCCCGGCAGTCGCGAACGAAAGGCGGGCACGGTGAGCGCCAGGAGTGAGCTTGCGAGCCCCGCAGTCGCGAACGAGAGGCCGGCACGGTGAAGATCCTGCACACCTCGGACTGGCACGTCGGGAAGGTCCTCAAGGGGCAGTCGCGGGCCGAGGAGCACAAGGCGGTGCTGGCCGGTGTGATCGACATCGCCCGCACGGAGCGGCCGGACCTGGTCATCGTCGCCGGCGACCTCTACGACACCGCCGCGCCGACGCCGGAGGCGACCCGGCTGGTGACCCGGGCGCTGACCGCGCTGCGCCGCCTCGGCGCGGACGTGGTCGCGATCGGCGGCAACCACGACAACGGGCCGGCACTGGACGCGCTGCGCCCGTGGGCCGAGGCCGCCGGGATCACCCTGCGCGGCGGCGTCCGGGAGAACCCGGACGAGCACGTCGTCGACGGCACCACCGCCGGCGGGGAGCGGTGGCGGGTGGCCGCGCTGCCGTTCCTCTCCCAGCGCTACGCGGTCCGCGCGGTGGAGATGTACGAGCTGACCGCGGCCGAGGCCAACCAGACGTACGCCGACCACCTGGGCCGGGTGATCGGCCGGCTCACCGAGGGCTTCAACGAGCCGGACCGGGTGCACCTGGTCACCGCCCACCTGACCGTGACCGGCGCGGCGACCGGCGGCGGCGAGCGCGACGCGCACACCGTGCTCGGCTACGCGGTACCCGCCACGGTCTTCCCGGGCACCGCGCACTACGTCGCGCTGGGCCACCTGCACCGCGCCCAGCGGGTCGACGGCCCCTGCCCGGTGCGCTACAGCGGCAGCCCGCTCGCGGTGGACTTCGGTGAGCAGGAGAACGTGCCCTCGGTGACGGTCGTCGAGGTCACCGCCGACACCGCCGCCCGGATCCGGGAGGTGCCGGTGGCCGCGGCGGCCACGCTGCGCACCGTGCGGGGCACGCTCGCCCAGCTCGCCGAACTGGAGCAGCCGGACGCCTGGCTGCGGGTGTTCGTCCGCGAGCAGCCCCGGGCCGGCCTGCGCGAGGAGGTGCAGGAGCTGCTGCCCCGGGCGCTGGAGATCCGGATCGACCCCGAGCTGGTGCCGGCGCCCGGCAGCGGCGCCCGGATCGCCCAGCGCTCCGGGCGCTCGCCCCGGGAGCTGTTCGCCGACTATCTGGACAGCCGGGGCCACGCCGACGACGGGGTCCGGGAACTCTTCGACGAGCTCTTCGAGGAGGTCGACCGCTGATGCGACCGATGCGGCTGGACATGGCGGGCTTCACCGTCTTCCGGGACGACACCACCGTCGACTTCACCGACGCCGACTTCTTCGCCCTGGTCGGCCCGACCGGCTCCGGCAAGTCGACGGTGCTGGACGCGATCTGCTTCGCCCTCTACGGCACGGTGCCCCGGTGGGGTGGCGCCCGGGGCCTGTCCAACGCCCTCGCCCCGTCGGCGACCGAAGGCCGGGTCCGGCTGGTCTTCGAGTCGGGCGGGGCGCGTTACGTGGCCACCCGGGTGGTCCGGCGGGACAGCCGGGGCAACGTGAAGACCGCGAACGCCGGCCTGCAGCTGATGCCGCCCGGCTTCGACGTGACCAAGCTGGACACCGGGCTGAGCCCGGAGGACCTGGGCGAGGTGGTGGCCGGCACGCCCGCCGAGATGGACGAGGCGGTGCTGGAGGCGGTCGGGCTGCCGTACGAGCAGTTCACCAGCTGCGTGGTGTTGCCGCAGGGCCAGTTCGCCGACTTCCTGCACGCCAAGCCGGCCACCCGGCAGCAGATCCTGGTCAACCTGCTCGGTCTCGGCGTCTACGAGGAGGTGCAGAAGCTCGCCACGGCCCGCGCCGCGCAGGCCGAGGCGAAGCTGGAGGCGGTCGACCAGCTGCTGGCCGGTCTGCGTGATGTCGACGACGAGACGCTGGAGCGGGCGACCGGCCAGATCGACCGGATGCGGGAGCTGGCCGGCGCGGTCGGCGCCGCCGTACCCGAGCTGGACGCGGCCCGCGCGACGGCCCGGGAGGCGACCGCGGCGCTGACCGCGCTCGACGCCGAGCTGGGCGTGCTGGGCGCGGTCCGGGCGCCGGCCGGGGTGACCGAGGTGGCCCGGGCGGTGGCGGCCGCGCGCGATGAGGCCGACGCGGCGGCGGGCGCCGTGTCGCTGGCGGAGGAGCGCGAGGAGAAGCTCCGCGGCGAGCTGGCCGCCGCCGGTGACGAGAGCGCGCTGCGCGTGCTGCTGAAGGCGTACGCCGATCGGGACCGGCTCACCGGCGACGCTGCCGCGGTCCGGGCGGCGGTGGACGCGGCGGGCGCCGAGCACGACGTGGCCGCGTCCGCGCTCGCCGAGGCCCGCGCGGCGGCCGAGCGGGCCGAGGCGGACCTGGCGACGGCGTTCCAGGCGCACGAGGAGGCGAAGGCCACCGACCAGGCGATGGCCCTGCGGGCGCACCTGGTCGACGGCGCGCCGTGCCCGGTGTGCGAGCAGCCGGTGTCGACGGTGCCGGCGGTGCCGGCCGGGTCGGCGGTGGCGCGCGCGGTGGCCGCCGGGAAGGCCGCCCGGGCCGCCAGCGACGCCGCGAAGCGGCTGGTCCAGGAGCGCGACGCCGCGGCCCGGGACCTGGACCGGGTGCTGGTGCGGGCGCGCGCGGAACAGGACCAGCTCCGGTCCCGGCTGGCCGAGCTCGACGACCAGCTCGCCACCGCGGCCACGCCGGAGGCGCTGCGGGCCGCGCTCGCCGAGCACTCCCGGCTGCGGCAGGCGCTGGACGAGGCGGCCGGCGCGGTCCGGGCCGGGCGGGACGCCTCCCGCCGGGCCCGCGGGGCGCTGGACGGCGCCGAGGAGAAGCTGCGCCGGGCGTGGCGCGCGTTCGACGTTGCCCGCGACGGGCTGGCTCGCTTCGGCCCGCCGGCCGCGGACCGCGACGACCTCGCCGCCGCGTGGACGACGCTGGCCGGTTGGGCCGGCGAGCAGGCCGACCGGCGACGCGCCGACCGTGCTGGGCTGGCCGCCTCCGTCGCCGCCGCGAAGGCCGCCGCGACCGAGGTGGAGCAGCGGATCGCCGGCATCTTCGCCGACGCCGGGCTGCCCGCCGCCGACGACCCGGTCCGCGCCGCCACGGTGGCGGTGGAGCGGGCCGAGGCGGAGCTGCGCCGCCTGGAGGAGCGCCGCGAGCAGGCCGCCGAGCTGCGCGAGCAGCGGGCGGAGCACGAACGCCGGGCGCAGGTGGCCCGGGCGCTCGCCGGTCACCTGCGGGCCAACAACTTCGAGCGGTGGCTGCTGGCCGAGGCGCTGGACCTGCTCGTCGACGGCGCGTCGCGGATCCTGCGGGAGCTGTCCGGCGGCCAGTACGACCTGGTCCACGACAAGGGCGAGTTCTTCGTCGTCGACCACCACGACGCCGGGCTGCGCCGGGGCGTCCGCACGCTCTCCGGCGGCGAGACGTTCCAGGCGTCGCTGGCGTTGGCACTGGCGCTCTCCGAACAGCTCGCCGGGATGTCCACCACCGCCGCGAGCCTGGAGTCGATCGTCCTGGACGAGGGCTTCGGCACCCTCGACGCGGCCACCCTGGACACCGTGGCCGCGACATTGGAGAACCTGGCCGCCCGCGGTGACCGGATGGTCGGCGTGGTCACCCACGTCCCGGCGCTGGCCGAGCGCATCCCGGTGCGGTTCGAGGTCAGCAAGGACGCCCGCTCCTCCCGCGTCGAACGGAGCGGCCGGTGACCGACCCCGCCGGGCGGTTCTTCGTCGACGCGTGGGACCCGTCGTACGGCGCCTCGTTCGAGGCGTCCGCCACCGGGCCGGCCGCGCCGAGCAGCGCCCAGGTAGAGACGGACGAGGAGCTGCCCGCGGTCGACTGGCGGGCGATCGACGTACGGCCGGGGGTGCGCGCGCCCGACGTGGTGCTGCTCGTCGACGGGGTACGCCGGATCGACGCCAGCATCTGGACGGCCGAGTCCGACGGCGGGTCCTTCCCGGGTCTGGCGGCCTCCTACGCCGCCGGGGTGGTCCGCTGCGATCTTCAACGGGGTGCGGCGCAGCTGGCCGGCACCCGGGTCGGCCGGGGCCTGTTCACCGCCAGCCCCTCGGCGCGAGACGTGGTGGCCGGGGCAATCCGCTACCCGGTGCACCGGGTGGGCGGCACCGGCGAGCTGGCCAAGCTGCCCGCCGCGGTGCAGGGGCCGCTGACCGCGCTGGAGGTGGCGGTCTCCGATGCCATCCGCACCGACGGTGACCTGCTCGTGGTGGACGGCCCGCTGCGCAGCCGTCGTCAGCTGCCGCGCACCCTGGGCTACATCAAGACCCAACACAGCCAGTACCTGGACGCCCGGCTGACCGCGGTGGTGACCGGGCTGCGCGTGGGCCAGCGCTCGCCGGTGTTCCGGGTCGGCACCGCCTGGGGCGGCTGGTCCTGGTACCTACGGCTGCCGGTGGCGGTCGGCGCCCCCTGGGCGGGGATCGTCCGGGTGGAGTGCTCCGCCGACCTGGGCATCGACGAGGCGGTGGCGCTCGCCGACCTCTCCCTGGTCACGCTCCCGCGGTTCGCCTCCACCCCGTACAAGGACCCGCGGGCGCCGCAGAACCTGATCCCGATCGCCGGGTTGGAACGCCGGCTGCGGGCGCTCCTCGGCGACTCCCGGCTGCTGCACCGGGCGCTCACCGCGGCCGCCCGCGCCGCCGCGCCCCGCACCTGACCGCGCCCCCGCCCCGCCGACGCGCGCCTCGCCGCCCTGTGCCGCGCCGCGCGTGATCACGCAACAACCCGGAAGTAGTGGCCTCGGTAAGGGTTCGAGGCCACTACTTCGTTGATGTTGCGCGATCTTGACCGGGCTCGCCGCGCTCGCGGTCGCCCTCCGCGAGTGCGGACGGCGACCGGCGCGGGCGGCGGTGCGGGCCGGCCGGGATACTGGGCGGGTGGGACGGAAGCGGATCGGAGACCGGGTGGTCGAGCAGGTGGACACCGGTGAGGCCGAGCTGGTCCCGGACCTGGACCGCGCGGGCTCGTGGACGCTGCTCCTCGACGGGGCGCCGCAGTCGCACGTCGACCTGACCGACCCCACCCACCTGGAGTTCGAGTACGTCCGGCGGCTCGCCGCCGCGATCGACCTGATCGCCCCGGCCGGCGCCCCGCTGCGGGTGCTGCACCTCGGCGGCGGCGCGCTCACCCTCCCCCGGTACGTCTCGGCCACCCGGCCCGGCTCCACCCAGCGGGTGGCCGAGGTGGACGGGGCGCTGGTCGAGCTGGTCCGCCGGGTGCTGCCCTGGCCGGCCGACCCGCGGTTGCGGGTACGGGTCGCCGACGCACGGCAGGTGCTCGCCGCCAGCCGGGACGGCAGCTACGACGTGGTGGTGGCCGACGTCTTCGCCGGCGCCCGCACCCCGGCGCACCTGACCTCGGTCGAGTACACCGCCGAGGTGGCGCGGGTGCTGCACCCGGCCGGCTGGTACCTGGCCAACCTCGCCGACGGCCCCCCGCTGCGGCACGCCCGGGGACAGGTCGCCACGGCCCGCTCGGTGCTCCCCCACGCCGCCCTGGTCGGTGACGCGGCGGTGCTGCGCGGCCGCCGCTACGGCAACCTGGTGCTGATCGCCGGGCGGAGCGAACCGCCGGTCCCGGAGCTGACCCGGCGGGCCGCCGGGGACTGGTTCCCGGGCCGGGTGGTCGCGGGGGCCGACCTGGACCGGTTCGCCGGCGGCGCGGGCGTCGTCCGGGACGCGGATGCCACCGGCTCCGTGCCGCCGCCACCGGGCCTCTTCTCCACCGGCCGCTGACCGCCGACCGGAACGGCCCGCCGACCGGAACGGCCCGCCGACCGGGACGGCCGCCCAGAGAGCACGGCGCCGCCGAAATTTCTTCGGCCGTCGTTGATCCGCCCGCGCCGGCGGCTCGTACCACCGGGCGGCCCGCCTGGTGGGCCGTTGGGGTCACTGGACAACCCGGAGGTCTGCATGCATGCGGTGGCGGCCGGTTGGCACGGCGATGTGGTGCGGGCGGACTGGATGTCCGCGCGGTCCCAGTCGCGGCCGACCTCACGGGGGCTCGACGGCCGCCCGGCGCCTCGCCAGAATGGTCCGGTGACGCCACGCTCGGCGCCCGGACGCCACCAGGCGGTTTCTCCCGAGGCGAGCCACTCCGACCAGTTGGTCCGTCAGCTCTACGCCGAGCACGCCGGTCCGCTGCTGGCGTTCGTCATGCGGCTCACCGGTGGTGACCGGCAGCGCGCGGAGGACATCGTCCAGGAGACGCTGCTGCGGGCCTGGCGCAACGCCCACCGCCTGGGGGGGCAGGGGCAGGGTTCGCTGCGTCCGTGGCTGGTGACCGTGGCCCGCCGGATCGCCATCGACGAGCACCGCAGTGAGCAGGCCCGGCCGGCGGAGACGTACGACCGGGACCTGACCGCGTTCGCCGAGGCGGACAGCACCGACCGGGTGCTGCGGACGATGACGGTGGCGGACGCGCTGCGTACGCTGAGCCAGTCGCACCGGGAGATCCTGGTCGCGACGTACTTCCGGGGGCGGACCGTGCCCGAGGCGGCCGAGGAGCTGGGGCTTCCGCTCGGCACCGCCAAGTCGCGGGTCTACTACGCGCTGCGCGCGCTGCGCACGGCTCTGCAGGAGCGGGGGGTGACGGAATGAGTCGGGACCACATGGACGTCGCCGCGTACGCGCTTGGCGTGCTGGACGCGCAGGACACCGAACGGTTCGAGGAGCACCTGGCCACCTGCTGGGCGTGCGCCGCCGAGCTGGAGACCATGGTGCCGGTGGTCGGGCTGCTCTCCGACATCGACGGCGAGACGATGAGCGCGCTGGAGCACACCCAGACCGACCCGGCCCTGCTGGACCGCACGCTGGTCGCGGTCCGCGCCCACCGGCGGCGGGCCCGGTTCCGCCAGTTGCTGGCGACCGCGGCCGCGGTGGTGGTGCTCGGTGGTCTGACCGGGATCGGATTCAGCACCGTCGTCGGTGACACGGGTCCGCGCGACGTGGTCGCCGAGCCGACGCTCCCCGCGCCGGTCGACCGGCCGCCCACTGATGCGCCGACCGCCGGCCCGTCCGGGCCGGGTGTCGGCGGCACCGAGGAGGAGGGCGACCAGGTCGACGCCACCGACCCGACCACCGGTGTGCAGGCCACGATGTTCCTGGCCGGCAAGGAATACGGCACCAAAATCGATTTCAGCCTCCGGAAACTGCCTGGTCCGCGCACCTGCCGACTCGTGGTGATCCGCAAGAACTCCACCACCGAGGTGATCTCCACCTGGTCCGTCCCGGAGGAGGGCTACGGCACGAACAACCAGGCCCAGGGCCTCGAACTCACCGCGTCGACGGCGGCCCCGCCGGAGGACATCAAGCAGGTCCAGGTGCAGTCGGTGGACGCGAAGGGGGTGGCCAGCCCGCTGGTCACGGTCGTGCTCTGACGAGCCGCCGACGCGACATCGGCACCGGCCACGCACAATGGCCGGTGCCGATTTGTCGTCGGCTGAAGAATCGTGGTGAGCGGATACACGAGCGGACCGCTCTATCGGTTCAACCGATCCTTGTGAAATTGACCACGGTTGCTGGTTAATCGTTGACAGCCTCCCTCCCGTACTCATCGGTGAACTGCCGAGAATCGAGGAGGGCACGTGGCACAGATGAAGCGGACCGTCATCGTCGCGGGCGCGATGGTCGTCGCCCTGACGGCCTGCGCTCCCGCGGGCTACGACGGAGCGAACCAGAGCGCGGCGGAGCCGGTCGCCGTCGCCGCGGCCGAACCCACGGCGTCGGCCGAACCCGAGGCCTCGGCGGAGACCCCCGCGGCCGAGGCGCCGCCGGCCGACGTCGACCTGACCGAGAAGCTGATCGGCAAGAAGGTGGCCCGGATGGGCCAGGTGGTCACCGACCAGGACGGCTGGATCCTGTACCGCTTCGACAAGGACACCGCCGACCCGTCGTCGTCGAACTGCGTGGACAAGTGCGCCGAGGTGTGGCCGCCGGCCCTGACCGACGGCGACCCGCAGCTCAGCGGCGTCTCCGACGACAAGGTCGGCACGGTCACCCGGCAGGACGGCACCCGGCAGCTCACCGTCGGCGGCTGGCCGGTGTACCGGTACATCGGCGACACGAAGCCCGGCCAGTGGAAGGGCCAGGCCGTCGGGGGAACCTGGTTCGTGGTCCAGCCGGACGGCAAGAAGAACCTGAGCTGCCTGCCCAAGGGCACCCCGAAGCCGGTCGCCCCGCCGTCGGACAGCGGGGGCGCCTCGAACGGCGGGGGCGCGGACTACTCGTACTGATCCCACGGACACGGTGGTCGGTCGCAGCCGGGGAGGGCGCGGCCGGCCACCGTCACGCCGGGACGCCGGACACACCGGCGTCCCGCGCCGTCGGCGCAGGTCGCCTCTCTGGCACAGTGGCGGGATGACCGGGACCGAGCCGACCGCGCGCCGGGCGCTGCGCCCACCCACCGGCTACCGCCTCGCCGCCTCGGTCCGCGCGCTGACCTTCAGCCCGTACGACCCGTGCGCCCGGATCACCGCCGGCACCTTCTGGTGGGCCGCCCGCACCCCCGCCGGCCCGGCCACGCTCGCCCTGCGGCCCAGCGACGGCGAGCTGCTGGCCGAGGGGTACGGCCCGGGCGCCGACTGGGTGGTGGACCACGCCGACGCCATCGCCGGCCTCCGCGACGACCTGACCGGCTTCGCCGAGCTGGCCGCGACACACCCGCTGGTCGCCCGGCTGGCCCGCGAGCACGGCGGGCTGCGGATGCCGGCCACCGGACTGGTCTTCCCCCGCGTGCTGCGGGCGGTCTTCGAGCAGAAGGTGACCGGCAAGGAGGCGTACCGCGCGTACGCCGCCACGGTCCGGCACTTCGCCGAGCCCGCACCCGGGCCGATGCGCCTGCTGCTCCCGCCGGAGGCCGCGGCGATCGCCGCCACGCCCTACTGGGTCTTCCACCCGTTCGGAGTCGAACAGCGCCGCGCGGACACGCTGCGCCGCGCGGCGGCCGTCGCGGACCGGCTGGAGCGCTGCGCGGACGCCGCCGAGGCGACCCGCCGGCTGACCGCCGTGCCCGGTATCGGTCCGTGGACGGCCGCCGAGGTGGTGCGGGTGGCGTACGGCGACCCGGACGCGGTCAGCGTGGGCGACTACCACGTCCCGAACACGGTGGCCTGGGCCCTCGCCGGCGAGCCGCGCGCCGACGACGCCCGGATGCTGGCGCTGCTCGAGCCGTTCCGCGGCCACCGCGGTCGGGTCTGCGTGCTGCTGGAGGCCGCCGGCATCCAGGCACCGAAGTACGGGCCACGGGCGCCGATCCGCTCGTTCGCCCGGTTCTGACCGCCGCCACCCCGCGACCACGCCCGGTCACGGCCGGGCGCAGAGCTGGCGCAGGGTCCGGCCGAGCCACCAGGCGTAGGCGTGCTGGAAGCCCCGCCCGAGCGGCCCGGCCAGCCGCATCAGCCACCCGGCCGGCCGGCTGAACGCCACGACCTCGAACCAGACACGCCCGGCGTCGTCGCGGCTCACCACGAACGCCTCCTCGCCGCGCGCCGGGTGCCCGGGCAGCGTGCCGTACCCGTAGCCGATCCGGCGTCCGTCGTCGGCGACCCAGACCACCTCGCACGGGGCACGCAGCCGCAACGGGCCGACGCCCAGCCCGGAGACCACCCGCACGCCGGGGGCCGCCCGGGGTGCGTCCGCCTCGATCCGGATCCCGGCCGCCCGGTGCAGCCGCCAGCCGAGCACGGCCGCGCCGGCCACCGGGTAGCAGCCGTCGGGCAGCCGGACCCGGTGGCGGACGTGCCGCCAGCCCGGCGGCAACGCGCCGGTGCGGGTGGCGCCGACGTCCGGGTAGGTCAGTGCCGGCATGCCGGATACCTCCACGCTCGTCTGCCGGCCAGCGTACGGTCGGCGGCCTGCTCTAGGCGGCTTCGTGCAGGTCGGCGAGGGTGACCGGGGTGTGCCGGCGCAGCAGGTCCTCCAGTTCGGTGATCGACCCGACCTCGCCGAGCACGTTCTTGCCGCCGCCGAACTCCCGGGGGTACCGGTGCACGAGCCGGTAGCGGTAGCGACCCCGGATCAGCTCCACGCTCACCCGGTAGCGCCCGCAGCAGCCACAACTCCACTCCGGCACCCGGCGAAACTAGCTCTGACCTGCGGCTTCCTGATTCGCCCGCCGGTGACGGGAGGGACGGTCGCGGACACGACGCCGTCCGTCGGGCCGTGATGTGCCTCACGGCTGTCGGCACCGTCTGGTTGACTGGTCGCCGTGGAGCTGCCGATCAATCCGCCGGTCGAGCCGATGCTGGCCAAGAGCGTCCCGCGGATCCCCACCGCGCCCGGGATGACCTACGAGCCGAAGTGGGACGGCTTCCGGTGCATCATCTTCCGCGACGGCGACGAGGTCGAGCTGGCCAGTCGGGGCGGCAAGATGATGACCCGCTACTTCCCGGAGGTCGTCGAGCAGGCCCGCCGGCAGCTACCGGAGCGCTGCGCGGTCGACGGCGAGCTGATCGTGATCCGTCGGGACGGCCCGGGCGGGCAGGCCCGGCTCAACTTCGAGCTGCTCGGCCAGCGCATCCACCCGGCCGCGTCCCGGGTGAAACTGCTGGCCGAGACCACCCCGGCCGCCTTCGTCGCCTTCGACCTGCTGGCGATCGACGACGAGGTGCTGCTCGACCAGCCCTACCCGCGGCGCCGGGCCCGGCTGGAGCAGGCGCTGGTGGGGGTGCGCCCGCCGGTGCACGTCACCCAGATCACCACCGACCCCGAGACCGCGCACCGCTGGTTCGAGGTCTTCGAGGGCGCCGGCCTGGACGGCCTGATAGTCAAGCCGGCCGACCTGCCCTACGAGCCGGGCAAGCGGCTCATGTTCAAGGTCAAGCACGCCCGCACGGCCGACGTGGTGGTGGCCGGCTTCCGCTGGCACAAGTCCGGCCCGGTGGTCGGCTCGCTGCTGCTCGGCCTCTACGACACCGACGGCGTCCTGCACCACGTCGGGGTGAGCGCGTCGTTCAGCATGGCCCGCCGAGCCGAGCTGCTGGAGGAGCTGGCCCCCTACCGGGACACCGGCGGCGAGCACCCGTGGGTGCACGGCGACCACGAGCGCGGCCAGCGCATCCCGGGCGGGGTGAGCCGGTGGACCGGCACCAAGAACCTGGAGTGGGAGCCGGTGCGCCCGGAGCTGGTGCTCGAGGTCGGCTACGACGCGATGGAGGGCGACCGGTTCCGGCACACCGCGCAGTTCGTCCGCTGGCGGCCCGACCGGGACCCGCGCTCCTGCGGCTACGACCAGCTCGACCGCCCGGTGCGGTTCGACGTGGACCAGGTGCTGCGGGGCGACCCGACGGCCACCGCGGCGCCGGCGAGCGCCGGCCCCGCGTAGCCTGACCGCGAAACGATCACGGAGGCCCACTCGTGTCCCGCACCGCCGACCGGATCCAACGGGTCCGCCGCACCCTCGCCGCCTTCGCCGTCGCCGCGCTGCTCACCGCCGGCTGTACCCTGCCCGCGTTCGCGCCGCGCACCGACACCGACGGCGAGGCCGCCGCCCCGGGCACCGCGCCGACCTGGCGAGCCTGCCCGGAGGTCGCCGAAGAGCTGGTGGGTCGGGGAGCGCCGGACATGCGCTACGAGTGCGCCCGCATCGCGGTGCCGCGCAACTGGGGCACCGGCGGCGGGGCCACGGCGGGCCCGGGCGCGGGCGAGACGTTCGAGATCGCCCTGCTGCGGGCCCGTTCGACCAAGCAGCGCGACCGGATCGGCTCGCTGGTGATCAACCCCGGCGGTCCGGGCGGCTCCGGGGTGGACACCGCCGTCTACCTCTCCTTCGGGCCGGCGTTCGGCGGGCTGCCCGCCGCGGTGACCGAGCGGTTCGACATCGTCGGGTTCGACCCGCGCGGGGTGGCCCGGTCCAGCCCGGTGAAGTGCATCTCCGACGCCGACCTGGACGCCAGCTTCGGCTACGACCCCGACCCCCGCAGCCAGGCGTCCTTCGACGGCTTCGCCGCGCTCAGCCAGCGGATCGGGCGCGGTTGCGGCGACAAGTACGGCGACCAGCTTCCGCTCTACGCGACCGAGCAGGCCGCCCGGGACATGGACGCGGTCCGCGGCGCCGTCGGTGACGACAAGTTGACCTACCTCGGTTACTCCTACGGCACGCTGCTCGGCGCCACCTACGCCCAGCTCTATCCGCAGCGGGTCCGGGCGCTGGTCCTCGACGGCGCGGTCGACCCCCGGCAGGGCCTGGTGGCCGGCTCGGAGAGCCAGGCCAAGGGCTTCGAGCGGGCGTTCGGCAACTTCACCCGCTGGTGTGCGGCGAACGCCGGGCGCTGCCCGATCGCTCCCGACGCCCGGGCCGCCGTGACATCGGCCATCGACAAGGCGCGGGTGTCACCGGTGCGCGGCGCCGACGGGCGGGAGGCGACCGCCGGCTGGGTCTTCTACGCCGTCATCTCCTCGCTCTACACCGAGACCGGCTGGCAGGAGCTGGCCCGCGCGATCGACCGGCTCGACGGCGGCGACCCGGCGGAGGTCTTCCGGCTCGCCGACGCGTACGCGGGCCGGGAGGACGACGGCCGCTACTCGAACCTGTTCGACGCGAACCTGGCGGTGAACTGCGCGGACGAGGACGAGAAGCCGAGCCTGGCGCGCATCCGCCAGCTGCAGTCGGAGTGGCGGGACAAGTACCCGCTGTTCGGGCCGGCGCTGGCGGTGGGCCTGCTCAGCTGCGTCGAGTGGCCGGGCGGGCGGGACCCGTACCCGACCGGCGCGGCCGCCGGAGCGCCGCCCATCGTGGTCGTCGGGACCACCGGCGATCCGGCCACGCCCTACGAGCAGACCGGAGCGCTCGCCTCGATGCTGGGCGTGGGCCGGGTGCTCACCTGGGAGGGCGAGGGGCACACGGCCTACCCCCAGACCACGTGCATCACCAACGCCGTCGACGCCTACGTGATCGGGCTGACCGTTCCCACGGCGGGGCTGCGCTGCCCGGCCCGCTGACCGGCCGGGCCGGCTCCTCCGGCGGCAGCTCGATGCCGTGCCGGCTGGCCAACTCCTCCAGCAGCGCACGCGTCCGCCGGACGTCGGCCTTGAGCTGCTCCTGCTCCTCGTGCTCGAACGCGTCGTCGTCGACGATGAGCCGGCTGGCGAAGTGCGCGGTGATCAGCGGAATGACCAGCAGCACCATGGTCGAGATGAGCAGCGCGGCGAGGGTGCGCCCCTGCCAGGTGGTCGGTGAGATGTCGCCGTACCCGACGGTGGACGCGGTGACCACCGCCCACCAGACCGCGTCGGCGGGGTCGCGCTTCTCCACCTCGGCGTAGATGACGCCGGCCACCACGATCATCAGCAGGTACGAGACGATCAGGGTCCGCGGTGAGTTGGCGAACCAGACCAGCGCTCGGTAGATCCACCGGAACGGCAACAGCAGGGCGTCCATGCCGGTCCATGCTGCCCCGTCGTCGCAACCGGCGCCCGCCCATCGGCCGCCGTCGGTGTGCCAGGCTCACCGCATGACTGACGTGATCTTCCGGGAGGCGGTCCGGGCCGATCTGCCCACCGTCATCGCCCTGCTCGCCGACGACGTCCTCGGCAAGGCGCGGGACTTCACCGAGGTCGACGCCGCGTACGAGAAGGCGTTCGCGGACATCACCGCCGACCCGCGCAACCAGCTGATCGTGGCCGACGAGGAGGGTGAGCTGGTCGGCTGCCTCCAGATCACCTACATCCCGGGCCTCGGCCGGCACGGCGCCGAGCGGTCGCTGGTCGAGTCGGTGCGGGTTCGCTCCGACCGGCGCGGGCAGGGGCTCGGACGGCTGATGATGACCTGGGCGATCGACCAGGCGAAGCAGCGGGGCTGCGCCCTGGTCCAGCTCACCACCGACAAGTCCCGCCACGACGCCCACCGCTTCTACCTGAACCTCGGCTTCGTGGCCAGTCACGAGGGCATGAAGCTCCCGCTCTGACCACGGAGCCGAGGTGGATCAGCCGTCGGACAGGCGGCCGTCGCGGAGCGTCAGGGTGCGGTCGGCCAGCTCGATCAGGGCCGGATCATGCGTGGCGACGAGCACGGTCGCCCCGCGCGCCCGCACCACCGCCCGGAGCAGGTCCATGATCGAACGCCCGGTCTCGGAGTCGAGCTGACCGGTCGGCTCGTCGGCGATCAGCAGATCCGGCTCGTTGGCCAACGCCCGGGCCACCGCCACCCTCTGCTGCTGCCCACCGGACAGCTCGTACGGCCGCTGCGCCGCGTGCCCGCCGAGCCCGACCAGTTCGAGCAGCACCGCCACCCGCTCCTCCCGCTGCGCCGCCGGCACCTTGGCCAGCCGCAGCGGCACGCCGACGTTCTCGGCGGCGGAGAGGATCGGCACCAGACCGAAGGTCTGGAAGATGAAGCCGATGGTGCCGCGCCGCAGCTCCAGCAGCTCCCGCTCGGCCGCGCCCGTCACCTCGTGACCGGCCACCGTCACCCGGCCGCTGTCCGGCCGGTCGAGCCCGCCGACCAGGTTCAGCAGCGTGGTCTTGCCCGCGCCGGAGCGGCCCCGGATGGCGACCAGCTCGCCCCGCCCGGCGTTGAACGAGACGTTCCGCACCGCCTGTACGGCCCGCTCCCCACGGCCGAAGGTCCGGCTCACCCCCTCGACCCGGACCACCTCCTCGTAGCGCCCCGTGCGCCGAGGGTCGGGCGACTCCGATCCCACCGGCACGGTGCCCACCGCACCACCGGTCTGCCCGGTCCCCGCGACGTCCCGTCCACTCATGCCCCCGCCTCCCGTTCCGTGCGGGGCTGGTCGCCCGGCCGCACCTCGACGTGGTCCGGCTCCAGGTTGAGCCGCACCCGGTCCCGCATCTCCAGCGCCTCGACGAACGCGGCCGGCAACTGCATCCGGCCGGTCCGGTCGAGCACCGCGTACTCCTCGCTGACCAGCTCGGTGCGGCCGTCGTCGTGGATCCGCGCCGTCCGGCGTACCTCCGAGGCGGTCCGGCCGTCGCGGATCGCGACGGTACGCCGGACCTGGCTGGCCACCGCCTGGTCGTGGGTGACCACGACGATGGTGACGCCCAGTTCGGCGTTGATGGTGCGCAGCGCGGCGAAGACCTCGGCGCCGGTGGCCTCGTCCAGCTCGCCGGTCGGCTCGTCGGCGAAGAGCACCTCCGGGTCGTTGGCCACCGCGACGGCCACCGCGCAGCGCTGCTGCTCGCCGCCGCTGAGCTGGCCCGGCCGCCGGTCCGCGCAGTAGCCGACCCCGACCAGGTCGAGCAGCTCGCGGGCCCGTTCCCGCCGGGCCCGCCGGCCACGCCGACCGGCCAGCTGCATTGGCAGCTCGACGTTCTCCTGGGCGGTCAGGTACGGCAGCAGGTTGCGCCCGGTCTGCTGCCAGACGAACCCGACCTTCTGCCGCCGGTAGCTCAGCCGCCGCTTGGCGGAGAGGTTGAGCAGGTCGTAGTCCGCCACCCGGGCGATGCCGGCGGTCGGGGTGTCCAGCCCGGAGAGGATGTTCAGCAGCGTCGACTTGCCGGAGCCGGAGGCCCCCACGATCGCCACCAGCTCGCCCCGGTCGATGACCAGGTCGAGCCCCTGCAGGGCGACCACCTCCACCCCCTCGGTCTTGAAGATGCGGACCAGTCCGTCGCACACGATGTGGCCGCGCAGCCGGTCCTGGCCGCCGGCCCGCTCGGCCGCGCGCTGCGCGGCGCGCTGGTGCAGGGCGGCCAGGTCCGGCACGACCGGCGTCTGGGCGGTAGCGGTCATCTCAGCTCTCCTCTCCGAGCCGGAGCACCTCACCGAGGCGCAGCCGGCGGTTGTTCAGGGCCTCGACGGCGACGGCCATGCCGAGGGCGACCACCCCGAGCGCGAGCACCGCGGCGACCAGGCCGGGCTCGAACGCCACCCGGACCGGGGCGCCGCTGGTGAAGGCGGTCAGGCCGAGTACGGGGGTGAGCAGTAGCGGCAGCACGGCACCCACCAGCGCGCCGGTGAGCACCGAGACGCCGACCAGCGGCGCCAACTCGACCAGCAGCAGGCCCCGCCACTGCCGGCTCGACAGGCCGAGCGTGCGGAGCCGGGACAGCACCTGGCCGCGGGCGCGGGCGCCGGCCAGCACGGTGAACGCGATGGCGAGCAGGCCGAGCGCGGTCCCGCCGGCCGCTCCGGCGAGGAAGCCGAACACCAGCAGGCCGTTCGCGCCGCCACCACCCACCTGCCGGCGGGTCTCCGCCCAGGTGAGCACCTCCACGCCACGGGGGCGCTCGCCGCCGGTGACGACCCCGCTGCTCTGGTAGCGGGACTGCCCCTCGTCGCCGACCCGCCGCAGCGCCTCCGCGTCGAGGTCGTCGCCGGCGACCAGGAAGCCGGACGGCACCGGGACGTTGGGGCGTTCGGGCAGCGCCTGCCACGGCAGGATGACGAACCGGCCGCTCTCGGCGCCGGCCAGCGGGAAGGACGACATCCCACCGGCCACCCGGAACTCGTACCGCACGCCCTGGACCGAGATGAACGCGGAACCGTCGAGGCCCTCCCGGGCGAGGTCGTCGGCGACCGCCGGGGAGACCACCGCGGGCACCGGTCCGTCCGATCGGCCGGCGCTCCGCAGCACCGCCGGCACCGACAGGTCGACGCCGGTCTCCCGGACGATGCGGGCCAGCTCCGGCCCGTCGACCAGCAGGAGGTTGGCGGTGCCGACCTGGGCGTCCGTGCCGCCCGCGTCCCGGGCGATCCGCTGTGCCGACTGGTAGGCCAGCGGCACGGCGTCGGTCACCCCGGGCAGTCGTTCCAGCTCGGCAGCCGTCTCCGGGGCGAGCCGGTCGCCGCGGATCAGCGCGTCCGCGGGCAGTGAGCCGCTGGTCGCCCGGTCCCGGCTCGACTCGACGCCGGCGGCGACCACCGCGCAGAACGCCGCGGTGGCGAAGGCCAGCACGACGACGACCAGCGGGGCGGCCGCCACGGACCGGCCGGCCCGGGCGGTGCCCAGGAAGGCGACGCTGCCGCGGGTCCGCGCGGCGATCCGGCTGGCCAGCCGCAGCGGCCACGGGTACGCGCGGAGCGCCAGCACCGCCGCGGCGACGGCCAGCAGCACCGGCACCGACACCAGCAGCGGATCGAGCTCGCCGAGGGTGAGGCCGCGGCGACGCAGCAGTACGACCGCCAGCGCGGCCAGCAGCAGCAGGAACACCTCGACGGTCGCCCGGCGGGCGGAGGGCCGCAACCGGACCGGGTCACGCCGCCCGGTGTTCCCGGTCGGCAGGAGGAGCGTGGCGACCGGCAGGGCCAGGGTGAGCAGCACGGTCGCGGCCACCGCCATCATCAGGGTGTCGCCGGACGGCCCCGGGACCAGCCCGCCGAGCAGCCAGCCCACCGCCGCCGCGGGCGGGATGACCAGCAGCGACTCGGCCAGGCTCCGGCGCGCGCCGGCGGTGGCCGCCCCGCCCCGGGCGCGTACCAGCACGAACTCGTGCCGCCGGCGGCGCATCGCCAGCGCGGAGGCGAGCACGACCAGCCCGCCCAGGGTCGCCAGGACGCCGGCACCGATCACCGCGAGAACCGTACGCGCGGCGGCCAGCGCGGCGGCGAACCTCCCGAGCGGGATGTCGACGCCCTGGACCAGGGACCGGCCCCCGGGGCTGGTCCGCGCCATCTCCCGGACACCGTCGATCAACTGGTCCAGCCGTCGAACGTCGAGGCCGTCCACGCCCAGCCGATACCGCCAGCTGAACCGGACCGGCCAATCGGCGGCGGCCTGCCGGTCCAGGTCGGGTCCGTCGACGACGCCCACCGCCACGAACGGCATCCCGTCGCCCGGCGGCTCCTCGACCTGCAGCGTCTGCGGCAACGCGTCCCAGATCCCGTCCGCGCGGTCGCGGGGCTGGAAGACGCCCACGACGGTCACCGGGGTCGGGCGGCCCGGCCCGCGCAGGGCGGCCAGGTTCAGGCGGCTGCCGACCCGCAGGTTGAGCTTCCGCGCGACCTCCTCGACGAGGGCCACCTGCACCGGCTGCCCCGGCGTCGTACTGCCCCGCGGCCACTGTCCGTCGACCAGCGTGCCGGCCTCCTCGATCCCGGGCGTGGCCCGCAGGACCAGGTCGACCAGGAGGTTCCGGGCTCTCAGGTCCGGGCCGGTCAGCCGGCCGGGCTCGCTCTCCGCGGCGTACCAGCGCTGCGCGACGAGGTCCCGCACGTCCGCCGGCATCGCCGACTGCAACGCCCCGAGTTCACGCTGCTGCGCCTCCATCACGGAGGTGCCGTTGCCCCCGCTGGTCACCGGTGCCGTGGAGTAGGTGAGATCCCGTTGCGCCGGTGGGGCGGCCGCGATCTGCTCGCGGAGTCCCTGCTCGGCGAGCCGGTTCGTGACCCGGGGCACCCCGCTGATCAGCAGGGTGACGAGCACCGTCAGCACCGCCAGGAGGAGGAACTGCCCGCCGTACGCCCGGACCCGGCGGGCGACCGCGCCGATGCTCATCGGACCACCTCCGCGCGTTCCGTCCGTCCGCTGCACCCGGTCACCGATCTCCCCCGATCCGAAGCTGCGCCGCCGCCACCCGCTGCCGGATGCCGACGGCGATGAACGCGCTGAAGGCGAGCGCCGCCAGCAGCAGGCCGAGCGCGGTCAGCCCGATCGGCGCCCAGGGCAGCGTGAAGGCCGCCTCGGGCACCGGCCGACCGGCGGCCGGCGTGAGGATGACCAGCGGCGCCATGGTCGCGCCCACGACCGCCCCGAGCAGCAGCCCGACCCCGACCCCGATCCCGGCCAGGAAGGTCTGCTCGGCGAGCAGCGCCCGGGCCAGCAGCCGTGGGGTCGCGCCGAGTGTGTGCAGGACGGCGAACTCGGTCAACCGGTGTCGGGCGGTGGCCCAGACGTCCACCATCAGCCCGACCAGGGCCAGTAGCACCGAACCGAGCGCGGCGGCGAGCAGCGCGGTGCGAGCGCCCCGCCAGTACGGGTCGTGCGCGGCGGCCTCGGCCACCTCACGCCGATCGAGCACGGCGGTGTGCGGCAGCGCCGCCGCGGCGCGCAGGGCCTCGGCGTGCCCGCTGTCGCCGGTGCCCAGCCACCACTCGGACACCGGCCGGACCGTGCCCTCGGCGCGGACCAGCCAGTCCATCGCGGCGGGCAGGTCCAGCAGCATGCCGTTCCCGGCGGTGGCCGGCACTGCGTCGATCTCCCCGACCAGCTTCACCGGCACCGTCGCCCCGGAGAGGGCCAACTTGAAGGTGTCCCCCGGCTTCAGGCTCAGCGCCTCGCGTACCGCCGGGGTCATCAGCGCCGGCACCGGCGGGTTCTCACCGGTCGGCACGACGGCGAACCGGGACGACGGCTGGAACGCGAACCGGCCGCCCGGCCTCAGCTCGATCTTGTGGTCGACGTCCAGGCCCGTGGGGGTGCGGGAGACCAGGGGCTGCTCGCCCCCGTCGCCGCTGATCCCCGCCCAGGCGTCGCCGAGCTGCGCCGGTCGGGCCGCGCCGTCCGCGCCCACGACCCGCAGGTCGGTCACCTCCAGCCGGTACGCGGTGCCGGCCGCGTCACCGGCGTCCGCCACGAACCCGGCCAACCGGAGATCGCCGGCCCCCTCCGGGAACTCGAGCGTGAACGGGGCGGGCCGGCCGTCGCTCTCGGCGCTGACCGCGGGCAGTCGCAGGGCAAGCCCGTCGGCCCGGGTCAGCAGCACCGAGACGGCGATCTGGTGCGCCCGCACGGACTCCCGCACCGGGGTGCGGATGGTGCCGGTCAGCGCCCGGGTGCCGGCGGGCAGCGCCACTCCCGCGGGGGCGGCCCGGTCCCGGGCCAGCCGGTCGAAGACCGCTGCCGCGGACTCGTCAGTCAGGCGGTCGCTGAGCCGCACCGTCCCGGCCGCGTTCGCCGCGTCGAGGCTCACCACCGTGACCGGCAGGCTGTCCCGGCCGATCCGTACCTCGTCGCGCCAGGCCGGCAGCACGTGCCGCACGCCCGGCAGCGTGGCCAGCTCACCGGCCCGCCCGAGCGGCGCCGCCCCGGCGCGTTCGGTCACCCGAAGGTCGGCGCCGACCGTGTGGTCGGCCTGTTCGCCCTGGGACCGCTCGCCGGTGCTGACCAGCGACCAGGCCAGGGTGCTCCCGCCCACGGCGAGGGCGAGCAGCAGCACCGGGCCGGCGTGCGGGCGCCGTCCCGCCTGCCACATGCCGAACATGGTGGCGGTCCACAGCCTGCGGTTGACGAACCGCTCAGCGAAGCGGGTGGCCGGCGGGAGCAGCCGCAACGCCACCGCCGCGCCGGCCAGCACGCCGAGTGTCGGCGCCGCGACCAGGAGCGGGTCGAGCCCGAGGCGTTCCCCGGCGCCGGCCAGCGGCGAGTCGTACTGGCGCAGCTGCGTCCAGGCCAGCACGGCGAGCGCGACCAGCAGCACGTCGACGCTGGCTCGCTGGACGCTCGCCGCCCGGTTGGGTCGGGACCGGGCCGCCATGTCGGCCACGTACGTGCCCGCCCCCCGCAGCGTGGGCGCGACCATCGCGACGAGGCAACCGACCGCGGTCGCCAGCGCCGCCGTCCAGAGCAGGGTGGCGTCGCCGCCGACGAGTGCCGTGCCGGCGGCCCTCCCGGTGTCGGTGTGCCGCAGCGCCTCGCTGGCGAACAGCGGCCCGAGCAGGGCGGCCGGCAGCACGACGAGGGTGGCCTCCCGGGCGGCCAGCCCGGCCAGTTGCCGGCGCGCCGCGCCGCGGGCCCGCAGCAGCGCGGTCTGGCTCCGCCGGTCCTCGTTCAGCAGTGCGGCGACCAGCACGAGGGCGTACCCGCCGAGCACCACGATCAGCAGCAGCGGGGTGGCCAGCGACGAGCGGCCGACCAGGTCGGCCCGGGGGATCCGGTCGAGCAGCCGGCCCATCGTGGTGATGGTCTGCGCGGAGGAGCCCAGGCCGGCCGCCTCGGGCACCTCGGTGAGGGCGGCGTTCACCGCCGGCCAGAGTCCGGGCAGCCGGTCCGCCCCCACGGCGGTGAGATCCGGCTCGACCACCCAGGACGCCGACACCGAACCCGGAAACGTCGCCGCGAAGTCGGCCCGGTCGAGCACGAACGGCCCGTACGAGGTGGTGGACTCGGCGGCGCTGCCCGCTCCCACTCCGGGCGCCAGCCGCCAGTACGGGTCGCTGGCGTCGCGCGGCCGCCACGTCCCGGCGAGCACCAGTTGGCTGGGGCGGCCCGAGCTGCGGTCGAGCGTCGGAATCGGTGCGCCGGCGGTCAGCCCGAGCCCGGCGGCCACCTTCTCCGGCAGCGTCACCTGCAGCGGTGCCGCCCCCGGCGTCGGCCAGGCACCGCTGGCCAGTTCGGCGTGGGCCGGCAGGTCGTCGAGCGTGGCCAGGTTGGCGAAGATCGGGTCGTCGCCGCTCCGGGAAGCCGGGCCGAGGTCTCCGGTGAGCTCCCGGCCGCTGCCGTAGCGGGCGCCGTTCACGGTGGTCGGCGCACCACCGAAGGCGGCGGTGAGGCCGTCGCGGACGGTCCGGTCGCGGTTGGTGAACTCCGCGGCGTCCCGGCCACCGGAGCCGCTGACCAGCAGGCTGCGCTCCTCGACCGGCGCGCCGGCGAGCAGGGCCTTCTGGCCGGCGGCCACCGAACGCCGGCTGTAGTCGGAGAGCCCGGTGACCAACGCGACCGCGACGAGCGCGGCGATCACCGCAGCCGCCAGCAGCCCCCGTGCCTCGCGGGCCCGCCTCCACACCAGCTTCATCCGACGCCCTCCCCTGGCCCCCGTCGGGCCGACGATCAGGGAAAGCGGTCACGCGGTGGGAAAGGTTCGCGCCCGTTACATGATCGTTATCGCCTCGCTGCCGTCTTCCGGGTGGCCCGCACGGCCACCCGAGGCAGGGTCGGGTCAGCGCGGACGGTCGCGGTCCCGGGAGGGCTGGACCCGCTTCGGCTCGCCGGGCATCTTGGGGTGGTCCGGCGGGTACGGCATGTCGCCCTGGCCCGCGGCCGCGTCCCGGTCGGCCCACTCCAGCAGCGGGGTGATGTCCCACGGGGCGTCGTCGATGCCGGCGTGCGGATCGCCCCGCTCGGCCAGCCGGGCCGGGACGGTCGCCAGGTCGAAGTCGTCCGGGTCGACGTCGGGTAGCTCGTCCCAGGTGACGGGGGTGGAGACGGTGGCCCGGGCGTTGGCCCGCAGCGAGTAGGCGCAGGCGATCGTGCGGTCCCGTGCCATCTGGTTGAAGTCGACGAAGACCCGACTGCCGCGCTCCTCCTTCCACCAGGCGGTCGTGACCAGCTCCGGCCGGCGGCGTTCGACCTCGCGCGCCAGCGCGATCGTGGCCCGCCGCACCTCGGTGAACGTCCAGCGGGGGTGGATGCGCAGATAGACGTGCACACCCCGGCCGCCGGAGGTCTTCGGCCACCCCGTCGCCCCCAGCTCGTCGAGCACGGCACGCACCTCACCGGCGGCCTGCGCCGCGTCGGCGAAGTCGGTGCCCGGCTGCGGGTCGAGGTCGATGCGCAGCTCGTCGGGGCGGTCGACGTCGCCGACGCGGACCGGCCACGGGTGGAACACGACGGTGCCCATCTGCGCGGCCCAAGCCACGTGCGCCAGGTCGGCCGGGCAGAGCTCGGCCGCCGTCCGGCCGCTGGGGAAGCTGATCTCGGCGGTCGCCACCCACGGGGGCACGCCCCGGGCCGGCACCCGCTTCTGGAAGAACATCTCCCCCTCGATCCCCTCGGGGAAGCGCTGCAACGTGGTCGGCCGCTCGCCCAGTGCACGCATAATCCCGTCGCCCACCGCGAGGTAGTAGCTGAAGACGTCGGCCTTGGTGAACCCCCGCCGCGGGAACATCACCCGGTCCGGGCTGGTCAGTCGGACGGTGTGCCCCGCCACCTCGATCTCGGTGACGCTGGCCTTCGTGGTGCCACCCATCAGGCGACCATATGCGACCGGTACGACGTGGGGCGTACCGTTGGCGGGTGAGTCTTGACGACACCGAACTGCCCCGCACCGAGGACGAGTGGCGGGTCCGGCTGACCCCGGAGGAGTTCCGGGTCCTGCGCGAGGCCGGCACCGAGCGCCCGTGGACCGGCGAGTACGTCGACACGAAGACGCCGGGGGTCTACCACTGCCGGGCCTGCGGGTTGGAGCTCTTCTCCAGCGACACCAAGTTCGACTCGCACTGCGGCTGGCCGAGCTTCGACGACGCCATCCCGGGTCGGGTCAAGGAGATCGAGGACCGCTCCCTCGGCACGGTCCGTACGGAGATCCGCTGCGCCCGCTGCGACAGCCACCTCGGGCACGTCTTCCACGGCGAGGGCTTCACCCCGAAGGACACCCGGCACTGCGTCAACTCGGTCTCCATCCGCCTCGAGCCGCGCTGACCGGCGACCGGTGCCCGGTCGACGGAAGGCGGGTGGCCGGCTAGCCCGCCAGGAGCCGCACCTCCGCGGTGCGCGACTGCTCGATCCGCCGCGCGAGGTCACGCACGCCGGGATCGGTGCCGGCGGCCTGGTGCGCCCGCGCCAGGTCGGCCGCCGACCGCTGGTGGGCGCCGAGCACCTCGCGCAGCACCCGGTCGGCGTCGGGGCCGCTGGCCGTCCGTAACCGGGTGAGCTCCTCGGCGGTGACCCCGTGGCCGTCGTGCGCGTGGCGGCCGGGGCCGGCCGACGGACCGGCGGAGCGCAGCCAGTCCCGCATGGTGGCCAGTTCGTCCGCCTCGGTGACGTCGATCGCGGCGACCAGGGTCCGCAGCTCGGCGTCGGTCACCCGGTCGCGGGCCAGCCGCACGATCTCCAGGGTCTGCTCGGTGTGCGCCACCATCATCGTCAGGAAGAGCCGGTCGATGCCGCTCAGCTCCGGCGCGGTGGACGCGCCGGGTGTGGCGCCGACTGCCGGGGTCGCTGTGGGCGGCGCCGACGCGCCGACGGCACAGCCGGCGGTCAGCAGCAGGGCGACGAGTGGGGTCACCACGGACAGACGCGTCATGCCGTCCTCCGATCTTCCGGCCCGAAGGAGGGCGCGGCCCGGTGCCGGTACGGGCCGCGCCCGGACGGTCAGATCTGGCTCCAGAGCGCCGGCACGTTCGGCGGCTCCCAGCCGGCGATGGCGGTGTGCGCCTGCCGGCACCGGTAGCTGATCCCGTTGTAGGTGACCTGGTCGTTGACCTGGTAGGCGCGACCCGCCGTCCAAGTGCCGCTGGCGGGCGGGTTGGTCGGCGTGGGCGTCGGACGCGGCGTGGGCGTCGGGCTGGGGGTGGGCGTGGGGGTGGGGCCCGGGCCTCCGCCGCCGCCGATCTGCACGTCGATGCAGGAGTAGAACGCGTTGGCCGTGTCGGCGATGTTCCAGATGGCGAGGATCTTCTGCCGTCCCGAGAAGCCGCCGAGGTTGACGGTGTGCGAGACCGTGGCGCCGGGCTGCTGGCCGTTGCCGTTGACCACGCCGACCCGGGTGTTGCCGATGTAGTACTCCCAGTTGCTGGTGGCGTGCCGCGCGGTGTTGATCCAGGTGAACGTCACCGTGCTGCCGACCGAGGTGGCCGGCCAGCCGCGGCTGTCGTCGTTCAGGACCGCGAAGTGGGCGATGTTGGCGTGGCAGTTGCGCAGCCCCTTCGGGCCCTCGACGCTCTGCGGCTCGTACTTGATCTGCCCGCAGTCGGGGACCCGGTTCTGCGCGCAGAGCGCCTGCCGGCTGGGTGGGGACGACACGTAGCCGTGTGCCTGCGCCGGCGCCGCGACGGCCAGCGAGGACACGACGGCACCGGCCGCCACGAGGGGGACGGTGATTCTTCGACGCATGGTGGCACCTCCTCTGCCTGGTGAAGGTGCCCCCCAACATAATTTAAACTTTGTTAACAGTAAAGACCGTCATCGATAAATACATCGTCAGACGCGAATGCGGTCACAGCACCAGGGTGCAGCCCCGTTCGTCCACCCCGTCGGCCGTCTCGTCGTCGAGCCAGACCCCGCCGGTGGCCAGGTAGCGGAACCGGTACTCGCCCGGCCCGAGCCGCACGGTCACCGTCCGGGTGCCGTCCCGGCGGGCGACGAGTTCGTGCCGTCCCGGCTCCCACCCGTTGAAGCAGCCGACCACGCTCACCGTGCCGGCCGGGGCGTCCCCCGGAAGGCAGAAGGTGACCCGGGTCTTGTTGCCGAAGAGCTTGTTGCGCTTGATCACGGGGGGACCTCCAGGGGCTTCGAGGGACGCTCACCAGGCCTAACGGCCGACACGCCGGAGCCGACACGCCGCCCGGGCGGGCCGGCTTGCGCCATTTCGCCCAACAGCGGCGAGGACTGCCGCACCCTGGGAGTACATGTCCTGAATCGGGGGGTTTCTCGTGGCAACCTGTGAGGTCTGCGGCAACGACTACTGGATGGCGTTCGAGGTACGGACCGTCAGCGGCGACACGCACACGTTCGACAGCTTCGAGTGCGCGATCCACAAGATGGCGCCGATCTGCGAACACTGCCAGATCAAGATCGTCGGGCACGGCGTCGAGGTCTCCGGCCGCTTCTTCTGCTCCGGGCACTGCGCCCGGGCCGTCGAGGGCGCCAAGGGCGCCGAGATCCGGGACGCGGTCGGCGCCCGCCCCGCCTGAGGCACCCGCTGGGATACGGTCGTCGCATGCAGCCGTTCCCGGGCGTCCTGCCCCCGCCGCGCTCCTGACCGGAGCGCCGCGCCTGCCACCGACCGGGTGACCCGGGTCGGCCTTCTCGTCGTGTGCGCTCCGCCGACGTCGTCCCCGTCAGCGGCTCACCCTCTCGGAGCGCACGCATGTCCTCTCGTCGCACGCCGTCCGCCCGCCGGACGGCGGTCAACCACGACCGCACCGGACTGATCCAGATCACCGTCACCGGAGTGCTGTGGGGCACCACCGGAGTCGTCGTACATCTCGTCCACGACACCACCGGCCTGAACCCGGTGGCCATCGGCTTCCACCGCCTGGCGATCGCCGCGCTCGTCCTCACGGCAGTCGCCGCCGCACGGCTGCGCCCGATGCTGGCCGCGCTGCGCGCCACCCCGCTGCCGCTGCTGTTCACCGGCGTCGGGCTCGGCCTCTACCAGGCGCTCTACTTCGCCGCCGTCGCGCTGGCCGGGGTCGGCGTGGCCACCGTGGTCAGCCTGGGCCTGGCCCCCGTGCTCACCGCGGCCTGGGAGTCTGTCCGCGTCCGGCGGGCGCCCAGACCGGTCCGGCTGGGCACGCTCGGGGCCGCGGTCGTCGGTCTCGTCCTGATCACCGGGGCGGCGGCGCAGCCCACCGCGGCGGCGCCGCGACCACTGCTCGGCCTGCTCGCGGCGGCCGGGTCCGGCCTCGGGTACGCCGCAACCACCATCGTCAGCCGGAACGTCTCGCGGCACACCGCGCCGATGACGCTGACCACGATCTCGATGGTGATCGGCGCGCTGGCTCTCGCCCCGTTCGCGCTCGCCGCCGGTGCCGCGGTGCCGGTCCGCCCCGACGTGGTGGCCCTGCTGCTCTACCTCGGGGTGGTCACCACCGCGATCGCGTACGCGCTCTTCTACGCCGGGCTGCGCACCACCGAGGGCAGCGTCGCCGCGGTGCTGACCCTGGTGGAACCGCTCACCGCGGCGGCGCTCGCCGTGGCGCTCCTGGACGAGCCGCTGCCGACCCCGGTGCTCCTCGGCGGGGTGCTGCTGCTGGCCGCGGTCGCGGCGACGTACCTGGCGCCGGACCGGAACCCCGCGCCGCCGTCGACGACGCCGGTCGCGCCGCCGGGGGAACTGGCCGGCGCGGCGCGCGACGGCGGTGACGGCACGGGTCACGGCGCCGGGACGTAGCACCGGGCCGGACAGGCCGGCGGCCTACCATCGCAGGATGCCGTCGCAGACGACCGAGGTCCGCACCGCCGCCTTCACCGACCTGGACACCCGCACCTTCCACGACCTGCTGAAGCTGCGGCTGGACGTGTTCGTGGTCGAGCAGAACTGCCCCTACCCGGAACTCGACGGGCGCGACGTCGAGCCGGGCACCCGGCACCTCTGGCTCACCGACGGCGGTGCGCCGCTGGCGTACCTGCGCATCCTGGCCGATCCGGGGGGCGTGGCGCGGATCGGCCGGGTGGTCGTCGCCCCGTCCGCGCGCGGCGGCGGACACGCGGGCCGGCTGATGACCGAGGCGCTCGCCGTCGTGGGCGGCCGCCCCTGCGTGCTGGAGGCCCAGTCCTACCTGGTCGACTTCTACGCGCAGCACGGCTTCACCGTCTCCGGCCCGGAGTACGTCGAGGACGGCATCCCGCACACCCCGATGCGCCGCGAACCAACCCGCTGACCACCGGCCGGCCGGCGTCGCGGTAACGCCACGGGACCACCAGCCAGGGGGACGTCGCGGTCGCCGTCGAGCCGTCGGCGGGCCCGCCGCTGTACGGACAGCGTCAGCGGCGGCCCTGCCGCGCCGTTCAGACCAGGCAGGTCACGATCTCGGCGATGGAGCGGCGGCGGCCGGTGAAGAAGGGGATCTCCTCCCGGACGTGCCGGCGCGCGCCCGAGGCGCGCAGGTCGCGCATCAGGTCCACGATCCGGTGCAGCTCGTCGCCCTCGAAGGCGAGCATCCACTCGTAGTCGCCGAGCGCGAACGAGGCCACCGTGTTGGCCCGCACGTCGGGGTAGTTGCGGGCCAACCGGCCGTGCTCGGCGAGCAGCTCGCGCCGCTCCTCGTCGGGCAGCAGGTACCACTCGTAGGAGCGGACGAAGGGGTAGACGCAGACGTAACGGCGCGCCTTCTCCCCGGCCAGGAAGGCCGGGATGTGGCTCTTGTTGAACTCGGCCGGCCGGTGCAGGGCCATCTGCGACCAGACCGGGGCCATCGCCCGGCCCAGCGTGGTACGCCGGAACCGCAGGTACGCGTCCTGGAGCGCGTCGCTGGAGGCCGAGTGCCACCAGATCATCAGATCCGCGTCGGCGCGCAGCCCGGCCACGTCGTACGTGCCGCGGACCACGACGTCCTTGCCGGCCAACTCCTCGAACAGCGCCTGCACCTCGGCGGTGACGTTGTCCCGCAGGGACGGCAGCGGGCTGTTGGCCCGGAACACCGACCACATGGTGTAGCGGATGCTGGCGTTCAGCTCGCGCAGCCGGGCAGCGTTGGTCTGCTCGGTCATCTCCCCGATCCTCCCAGTGCAGTGATGATCTCGTCGGCCGCCGTCTCACCCGAACGGACGCAGACCGGGATGCCGACCCCGTCGTACCCCGCGCCGGCCAGGGCCAGCGTCGGGTGGCTCGCCCGCAGCGCGGCCCGGACGCCGGCCACCCGGTCGGTGTGCCCCGGCGTGTACTGGGGCAGCGCCCCGCCCCACCGCTGCACGTGCCCGTCCACCGCAGCGGGCAGCGGGGTGCCGAGCACGGCCGACAGCTCCCGGTGCACGGTCGCGGCCAGGTCCTCGTCCGGGCGTTGCAGCGACGCCTCCTCGCCGTACCGGCCGACCGAGGCGCGAACCAGGGCCACGCCGTCCGGGCGGCGCAGGTGCCCCCACTTGGTGGTGAAGAACGTCGACGCCTTGACGAGCAGCCCTTCGGTGCCGGGCACCAGGAAGCCGGACAGCTCGGGCAGCGCCGGCTCGGGCAGCGCCAGGGTGACCAGCGCGACGCTCGCGTAGTCCAGCCCGCCCACGGTGCCGGCCAGTTCCGGGGCCGGCCCGGCGAGCAGCCGGGCGGCCGGCCGGGCCGGCACGGCGAGCACCACCGCGTCGACCTCGACGTCCTCCGGATCCCGGGTCGGGCCGACGGTCAGCCGCCAGCCGGCCGGCGTCGGGCGCAGCTCCCGCACCGCCGCGTCCCGGCGGATCGTCGCGCCGCTGGCCCGCGCCGCGCCCTCGACCAGGGTGCCGAGCCCGCCGGCCAGGGTGCCGAAGACCGGCGCGCCCGGGGCGCGCGGCGCGGCGGCCTGCGCGGCGCGGACCGCGCCGACCAGAGTGTGCTCCGCCCGGGCCGCCCGGGCCAGTGCCGGCATCGTGGTGACCAGGGAGAGATCGTCGGCCCGGCCGGCGTACACCCCGCCCAGCATCGGGTCGACCAGGCGGTCCACCACCTCGTCGCCGAACCGCGAGCGGACCAGGGCACCGACCGCCACGTCCTCGTCCGGGCCGAGCAGGGCACGGCCCTCGTCGCGGTCGGCGTCCGCGGCCGGCGTCGCCACCGTCGCCACCCGGTCGAGATCCCCGGGTACGCCGACCAGCGTGCCGCCCGGGATCGGGCGCAGCCCGCCGTCGACGGCGAGCGCGGCCTGCCCGACCGTGGGATGGACGATCCGGTCGGCCAGCCCGAGCCGGCGGACCAGCGCCACGGCGGCGGACTCCCCGCCGGCCGGGTCGCGCATCAGGAACGACTCGGCGCCGAACTCGACCGGCCCGCCGGCCAGCTCACCGGTGCGCAGCTTGCCGCCGAGCGCGCCGGACTGCTCGTACACCGTGATCTCGGTGCCGGCGGGCGCCTCGTCGCGCAACCGGACGGCGGCGGCCAGCCCGGCGATCCCGCCGCCGACCACCGCCACCCGCCACGGCCGCCGCATGCCGCTCAGCCCCGGTCGTCCGGACCGGCGGTCAGCTCGTGCACGAGCGCGACCACCCGGGTCAGCACGTCCGGGTCGGTCTCCGGGAGCACACCGTGCCCGAGGTTGAACACGTGCCCCGGAGCGGCCCGCCCCTCCGCCAGCACCCGGCGCACCTCGGCCTCGACCACCGGCCAGTCGGCGAGCAGCACGGCCGGGTCGAGGTTGCCCTGCACGGCCTTGTCCGGGCCGATCCGGCGGGTGGCGACGTCCAGCGGCGTCCGCCAGTCGACGCCGACCACGTCAGCGCCGGCCTCGCCCATCGCGCCGAGCAGCTCGGCGGTGCCCACGCCGAAGTGGATGCGCGGCACCCCGGCGTCGGCGAGCCCGGCCAGCACCGTCGTCGAGTGCGGCAACACGTAGCGGCGGTAGTCGGCCAGCGACAGCGCGCCGGCCCACGAGTCGAAGAGCTGCACCGCGGAGACCCCGGCCGCCACCTGAACGCGCAGGAACGCCAGCGTGATCTCGGCCAGCCGGGCGCAGAGCGCGTGCCACAGCTCCGGGTCGCCGTACATCAGCGCCTTGGTCTTCGCGTGGGTGCGCGACGGGCCACCCTCGACCAGGTAGCTGGCCAGGGTGAACGGCGCGCCGGCGAAGCCGATCAGCGGGGTGTCGCCCAGCTCGGTGACGAGCTGACGGACGGCCTCGTCCACGTACGGGACGTCGTCACGGCTGATCGGGCGGATCCGCTCGACGTCCTCGGCGGTGCGCACCGGCTCGGCCACCACCGGTCCGGTGCCCGGCACGATGTCCAGGTCCACTCCGGCGGCGGCGACCGGCACCACGATGTCGCTGAACAGGATCGCGGCGTCCACGCCGTGCCGGCGTACCGGCTGGAGGGTGATCTCGGTGACCAGGTCGGGCCGGCGGCAGGACTCCAGCATCGCCACGTTCGCCCGGATCTCCCGGTATTCCGGCAGCGAGCGACCGGCCTGGCGCATGAACCAGACCGGGGTGTGCGGGCCGGCCTGACGTCGGCAGGCGCGGACGAAGGGCGAGTCGCCCGGTCCGGCGAGGGCGGGGGCGGGGGCTCCGTCTCGGGCTGCGGTGCCCGTGCTGTCCGTGGTCATCGCGGCCATCGTGCCACGGCCCACAGCCGCCCCAGCGGCCCCCGCCCCGCATTGTGACCCGCCGCGCCCGACGACAAGTCGGCGCGCCGTCGCCGCCCCGGCGGGGACAGCGGCTTAGGCTGCCGACATGGCCCCCCCGATCGCGCTTCCGGAGACGTTCGCCCGCGCGGTCGCCGGGCTCCGATCCGCGGCGCCCCGGGCGGAGATCGTGCTCGAGGAGGTCGGCGCGCCGCAGCGGCTCGCCCCGTACGCCTTCGCGCTCTCCGCCAGCGTGCAGCGCGACGGCGACGAGGTGACCACCGGGCGGCTGATCCTGCTGCACGACCCGGCCGGGCACGAGGTGTGGCAGGGCACGCTGCGGCTGGTCACGTACGTGACCGCCGAGCTGGAGGTCGATCTGGCCGCCGACCCGCTGCTGCCCGGGGTGGGCTGGACCTGGCTGACCGACGCGCTGGACGCCCAGGGCGCCGGTCATCGGGCCGTCGGCGGGACGGTCACCCAGACCATGTCGACCCGGTTCGGTGACCTGGCCGGCCCACCGGCCGTCGGGGACATCGAGATCCGCGCCTCGTGGACGCCGGTCGACGACGACCTGGCACCGCACCTGCTGGCCTGGTGCGCGCTGCTGGCGTCGACGGCCGGGCTGCCGCCGCCCGGGGTGACCGCGCTGCCGGAGCGTCGCCCCGCCGGCGCGGCCTGACCCCGGGCAGGCCGGTCAGAGGTAGTTCTCGGCCTCGTCGCAGACCTTGTCCAGGCCCTTCATGGCCTTGTCGTACTCGGCCTTGTTGCCGACCGACGCGGCGCCGAGCGCGGTGGTCAGCTTGTCCAGGCAGTCGGCGATGACCTTCTTCTGCCGGGCCTGCTCGTCACGGTCGTTGCGGGTGCCGGTCAGATCCTGCTCGGTGTCGGCCAGCTTGTCCTGCACACCCTGGAGATCGGTCTTCAGCTTCTCGATCTCCTTGGCGTTCGCCGCGATCGTGCCGTCCCGCTCGCTGACCTGGCCGGTGAGCCGCCGCTCGGTCCGGTCCAGCTCGTTGCCCTTGGTCACGTAGAGGCCGGTCATCACGCCGCCGAGGACGAACAGCAGACCGGCCACCAGGGCCAGGATCAGCACCGCGCGGCCCTTGCGGGCGACCGGGGCGGCCGGGCCGTACGGCGGGACGAAGCCGGGCGGCGCGGACATCGGCTGCCCGTAGGCGGGGCCGGAGACCGGCGGCGCGGACATCGGCTGGGCGTAGGCCGGGCCGGACACCGGTGGCGCCGACATCGGGTGTTCGACCCCGGCGACCGGGGGCCCGGAGATCGGACCACCGTACGGCGGGACGCTGGCCGGCACGGCGTACCCGGCCGGAGCGGGCGGCGCCGAGTACGGCACGGTGGGCGGCTCCGGGGTGGCGGAGCCGTAGGGCCCAGGTTGCTGCGGCGCCGGCTGCCCGGCGCCGTACTGCGGACCCGGCTGTTGGGGGACCGCCTGCTGGGGGACCGGCTGTTGGGCGACCGGCTGCTGCGGGACGGTCTGCTGCGGGACCGTCTGCTGCGCGTCGTTCTGCGGCCCGGGCTGCTGCGGCGGGTACGGCGTGCCGCCGGACGGCGGCTGACCGGGCGCGGCCGGCGGGTTGCCCTGCGGCCCGGTCGGTGGCTCGGACATGGTTCTCCTCCAAGGTGTGCTGGTCCCCGCGCCGGTCGGGCGCGACGGACCTCAGGTGGGTGGGCAGGTGCCGGCCGGGTGGTACGGACCCGGCCGGGCTCGAACGCGCGGCCGGACACGGCCGTGGTGTGGTCTGCGGCAGGTGGATCGGGGCGCGAGCGCCCGTCAGCAGATCTTGAAACCGTCGCAGGCGGTCTTGATGGGAACAGCGAGGCCGATGCCCTCGGCGTCACGGGCCTTGGCGGTGGCGATACCGACCACCTGCTTGTTGCCGTTGATCACCGGGCCACCGGAGTTGCCGGGGTTGATCGGGGCGTCGAACTGGATCGCCGGCGGGCCGCCGGGCTCGGCCTTGCGGATCGCGCTCACCACGCCGGTGGTGACGCTGTCCTCCAGCCCGAGCGGCGCGCCGACCACGACGATCTGCTGGCCGGACTTCAGCGCGTCGGGCGCGGCGGCCAGGCCGCTGAACTTGCCGGTGGTACGCAGGTGGGCGATGTCGTTGGTCTTGTCGACCTTGACGATGGTGGCCGGGAAACGCTGGTCGGTGCGCTCCAGGAAGACCTCCCGGCCGCCGCTGTCCCAGACCGCCTCCACGACATGGAAGTTGGTGAACAGGTTCGTCCCGCCGCCGGCCGCCGGCTTGCCGATGGCGAAGGCCGTGCCGGTGAACTGGCCGGCCCGGACCCGGAACACGCTGGGCAGCACGGCGCTCGCCACCGCCTCCGGGTTGAAGGTCGCCCCGGCCTGCTTCTCGAGCGCCTCCGCCCGCTTCTCCAGGCCGTCGAAACGGCTCCCGTCGCCGCTCTGGGCCTCCGCGAGCCGGCGGTCGGTGGCCGCGAGGCGGTCGGTCAGGCGGTCGATCTGGTACGCCTGGAAGCCGGCCAACCCGGCCAACACCAGCACGACCAGCGCGGCGGTCACGGTGAGCCAGCGCCGGCGGCGGGCTCGCGGCGGCGGCACGGCGCCCGGCACCGGATACCCCGGCCCGCTCGCCGGCCACGCCGGAGCCGGCGGGCCGGCGGGCGGCCAGCCCGCCGGGGCCGCCGCGGGGTTGGCCGGGTGCGGCAGCACGCCGGGCCCGCCCATCTGGACCGGCCCGCCGGGCTGGGCGGGAACGCCGGACTGCTCGAACGCGCCGGGCTGCGCGGGAACGCCGGGGTGCGCGAACGCGCCGGGCTGGGTGGGAACGCCGGGCGGCACGGGCGGGCCCGGCTGCGCGGGAACGCCGGGCGCCGGTGCCGCCGGCCAGGCCGACCCGGTCCGGGGCGGCTCGATCCGCGGGGGTAGCGGACCCGGTCGGTCCGGTGCCGGGGCGGGCGTTTCCGCGTCGCGGGGCCGGCCGTCCGCCGGTTCCCCGTCCGCCGGACCGTAGCCAGCCGAACCGTAGCCAGCCGTCATGATCGTCACGCCTCCCCGTTGACGCCACGCCGCCCGTCACATCGGGCCGTGACGGCGGCTCGATGGACCGTACCTGCGCGAACGGGGTTTGTCTTCCCCGATGTCCGGCCTGCGACGACGGCCCGCCAGCCATCCGACAGACACACACGACGACCGGCTGCCCCCGCCGGATCGCGGCGCGCACTAGGGTTGGCAGGTGACCGACGAACCACCCCTGCGCCGTCGGGCCGTCGAAAGCCGTACGGGTAACGATTCGCACGACCCGCCGTCGGCTCGGCCGGAGCCGGCGGACGCGGGGACCGACGAGACCTCCGGCGGCCCCGTTCCATTGACGGCCCCCCGCGAGGGCACCCCGCAACCGGTGGCCACCCCGGAGGAGCTCGCCGAGGTCGTGGCGCGATTCGCCGCGGGCAGCGGCCCGGTCGCCCTCGACGCCGAGCGAGCCTCCGGCTACCGCTACAGCCAGCGGGCCTACCTCGTGCAGCTCCGGCGTGCCGGGGCCGGCACCGCGCTGATCGACCCGCTGCCACTGGCCGACCTGACCGCGCTCGACGAGGCGATCGGCGAGGCGGAGTGGGTGCTCCACGCGGCCAGCCAGGATCTGCCCTGCCTCGCCGAGGTGGGGTTGCGACCACGCCGACTGTTCGACACGGAACTGGCCGCTCGGCTGGCCGGATTCGAGCGGGTCGGCCTGGCCGCGCTGACCGAGCAGTTGCTCGGGTTCACCCTGGAGAAGCATCACTCGGCGGCCGACTGGTCGACCCGCCCGCTGCCCGAGTCGTGGCTGACCTACGCCGCTCTCGACGTCGAGCTGCTCACCGACCTTCGCGACGCGCTCGACGAGGAGTTGACCCGGCAGGGCAAGTCGGAATGGGCGGCGGAGGAGTTCGCCGCGCTGGTCCGCACCGGCGCCCGGCCGCCGCGGGTGCGCGCCGAGCCGTGGCGGCGCACCTCCGGCATCCACCGGGTGCGCGGGGCGCGCGCCCAGGCCCGCGTCCGCTCGATGTGGTACGCCCGCGACCAGATCGCCGCCCGCCGGGACGCCGCGCCGGGCCGGGTGCTGCCCGACTCGGCGATCATCGCCGCCGCGGAGCTGGACCCGAAGGACGAGAAGACTCTGCTCACCCTGCCCGGCTTCGGTGGGCGCTCGGTTCGACGGCTGGCCCGCACCTGGCTGGCCGCGCTGGACGACGCGCGGCAACTGCCGGACGACGCGCTGCCGGTCGCCCCGGTGGTCGAGGGTCCGCCGCCGCCGCACCGCTGGGCCGAGCGCGACCCGGTGGCCGCGGCCCGGCTGACCCGGTGCCGCGAGGTGGTGCTGGGGATCGCGGGAAAGCACCGGCTGCCCGCGGAGAACCTCATCGCCCCCGACTCGGTGCGCCGGCTCGCCTGGGTGCCGCCCGAGGAGGTCACCGAGGAGACGGTGACCGAGACGCTGCGCGGCTTCGGCGCCCGCGAGTGGCAGATCGCGCTGCTCACGGCCGACCTCGCCACGGCCCTCACCGACCCACCGGCCCCGACGGAGTAAACCCGCCCCGCCGGTCCGGGGCGGGGTGTGGGCTGGGCCACACGGGGGGTGGTGTCCCGGTTGGTTACTGGCGAGTAGCATCCGAGGGAAACGCCCGTGCCGGCGACCTGCGATCGGTCCCGTGTGCCGCCTGTCGGACCGGAGGCCGGATTGTGGTCGAAGAGGAGGCTCAAGTGCCCCGTGAAGTCCGGGATGTCGTCTTCGTCGACGGCGTCCGCACCCCGTTCGGCAAGGCGGGTGGCATGTACGCCAACACCCGCGCCGACGACCTGGTGATCCGCTGCATCCGCGAGCTGCTGCGCCGCAACCCGCAGCTGCCGCCGGAGCGGGTCGAGGAGGTCGCCATCGCCGCCACCACCCAGATCGGCGACCAGGGCCTCACCATCGGGCGGACCGCGGCGCTGCTCGCCGGCCTGCCCAAGACCGTCCCCGGCTTCGCCATCGACCGCATGTGCGCCGGCGCGATGACCGCGGTGACCACCGTGGCCGGCGGCATCGCCATGGGCGCGTACGACATCGCCATCGCCGGCGGCGTGGAGCACATGGGCCGCCACCCGATGGGTGAGGGCGTCGACCCCAACCCGCGGATCATCGCCGAGAAGCTGGTCGACCCGTCCGCGCTGGTCATGGGCGCCACCGCGGAGAACCTGCACGACCGCGTCCCGCACATCACCAAGGAGCGCACCGACGCGTTCGCGCTCGCCTCGCAGCAGAAGACCGCCAAGGCGTACGCCAACGGCAAGCTCCAGGACGACCTGGTGTCGGTGGCCGTCCGCGACCCGGAGACCGGCTGGGGCCTGGCGACCGTGGACGAGGCGCCGCGGGACACCTCGATGGAGAAGCTCGCCGGCCTCAAGACCCCGTTCCGCCCGCACGGCAAGGTCACCGCGGGCAACGCGGCCGGCCTGAACGACGGCGCGACCGCGAGCCTGATCGCCGCCGAGGAGACCGCCCGCGAGCTGGGCCTGCCGGTCGCCATGCGGCTGGTGTCGTACGGCTTCGTCGGTGTGGAGCCCGAGGTGATGGGCGTCGGCCCGATCCCGTCGACCGAGAAGGCGCTGCGCATCGCCGGCCTGACCATCGACGACATCGGCCTGTTCGAGCTGAACGAGGCGTTCGCCGTGCAGGTGCTCGCCTTCCTCGACCACTTCGGCATCGCCGACGACGACCCGCGGGTCAACCCGTGGGGTGGCGCGATCGCCATCGGGCACCCGCTCGCCTCCTCGGGCGTGCGGCTGATGACCCAGCTCGCCCGGCAGTTCGCCGAGCACCCCGAGGTCCGCTACGGCATCACCGCCATGTGCATCGGCATCGGCATGGGCGGCACCGTGATCTGGGAGAACCCGCACTGGACGGAGGGCAACAAGTGAGCGCGCTCGCCGCACCGAACGAGGTCGTCACCCGGGCGCTGCTGCGTCAGGTGAACGTACCGGGGCTGGACCGTCCCGCCGCCCTGATCACGCTGGACAACGGTCTCGACCACACCAAGCCGAACACGTTCGGCCCGGCCGGCCTGACCAGCCTGGACGAGGCGATCACCGCCGCCCTCGCGGCCAACCCGGCGTTCGTGGCGGTCACCGGCAAGCCGTACATCTTCTGCGTCGGCGCGGACATCACCGGCCTGCCGCTGCTGGAGAACCGCGACCAGGCGCTGGAGATCGGTCGGCTGGGCCACCGGGTCTTCGCCCGGCTCAAGGACAGCGCCGTGCCCACCTTCGCGTTCGTCAACGGCGCCGCGATGGGTGGCGGCCTGGAGCTGGCGCTGCACTGCCACTACCGGACGTTGTCCGGCGGCGCGGCGGCGCTCGCCCTGCCCGAGGTCTCCCTCGGCCTGGTGCCCGGCTGGGGCGGCACCCAGCTGCTGCCGAACCTGATCGGCATCCCGGCGGCAACCCAGGTGATCATCCAGAACCCGCTGATGCAGAACAAGATGCTCAAGCCGAAGCAGGCCGCCGAGCTGGGCATCGCCGACGTCCTGCTGGAGCCGGCCGACTTCCTGGAGCGGTCCCTCGAGTGGGCGGCCGGCGTGGTCCGCGGTGAGGTCACCGTGACCCGCCCCGAGGTGGACCGGGACATGTGGGCCGGCGTGCTCTACTTCGCCCGGCAGACCCTCGACCAGCGGCTGCACGGCGCGGTTCCGGCCGCGTACAAGGCGCTGGACCTGCTGGACACGGCGAAGGACGCCGACTTCGCGGCCGGCACCACGGCCGAGGACGAGGCCCTCGCGGACCTGGTCTTCTCCGAGGAGCTACGCAGCGGCCTGTACGCGTTCGACCTGGTGCAGCGGCGGGCCAAGCGGCCGGCGGGTGCGCCGGACAAGGGCCTGGCCCGTCCGGTCACCAAGGTCGGCATCGTCGGCGCCGGTCTGATGGCGAGCCAGCTCGCGCTGCTGTTCGCCCGCCGGCTCCAGGTGCCTGTCGTCATGACCGACCTGGACCAGTCCCGGGTGGACAAGGGCGTCGGCTACGTGCACAGCCAGATCGAGAAGGCCGTCAGCAAGGGCCGGATGGACAAGGGCACCGCCGCCAAGCTGTACGGCCTGGTCAGCGGCTCGGTCGACAAGGGCGTCTTCGCCGACGCCGACTTCGTCATCGAAGCGGTCTTCGAGGACCTGAGCGTCAAGAAGCAGGTCTGGGCCGAGCTGGAGAAGATCGTCAAGCCGGAGGCGGTGCTGGCGACGAACACCTCGTCGCTGTCGGTCACCGCGATGGCCGAGGAGCTCGAGCACCCGGAGCGGGTCGTGGGCTTCCACTTCTTCAACCCGGTCGCGGTGCTGCCGCTGCTGGAGATCGTCCGTGGTGAGCGGACCGACGACGCGACCCTGGCCACCGCGTTCGCGGTCGGCAAGCAGCTGCGGAAGTCCTCGGTGCTGGTCAAGGACGCCCCGGCGTTCGTGGTCAACCGGCTGCTCACCCGCTTCCTCGGCTCGGTCTTCGCCGCCGTCGACGCCGGCACCCCGCTGGACGTCGCGAACAGCGCGCTGGACCCGCTGGGTCTGCCGATGCGTCCGCTCGCCCTGCTCCAGCTGGTCGGCCCGGCGGTGGCGTACCACGTGGGCGGCACCCTGCACGCCGCGTTCCCGGACCGGTTCGGCGTCAGCGAGAACCTCAAGCGGATCGCCGACTCCGGCCAGCCCATCGTGGTCGACGACCAGGTCAACGAGGAGGTCGCCAAGCTGCTCGTGGTCGGCGACCAGCCGCTGACCGCGGAGCAGGTACGCCAGAACGCGCTGGACGCGCTGGCGCAGGAGATCCGGCTGATGCTCGACGAGGGCGTGGTGGCCGAGGCGCAGGACATCGACCTGTGCATGATCCTCGGCGCCGGCTGGCCGTTCCACCTCGGTGGCGTCACGCCGTACCTCGATCGGACGGGCACCTCCGAGCGGGTCACCGGCCAGCGGTTCCTCCCGCTCGGGGCGGCGAGCCTGCGCGCCTGATCACACCGCTCCCCCACCTCGCGGTGGTCGGCGGCGTCCCAAAGGGACGCGGCCGGCCACCGCGAGCGTCTGTGTGGGCCGTTCGGCGGGCAGCGGCGGCGGGCCGCCGCTGGATAACATCGCCCGTTCGGCAAATCACCCCTGGAGCTGACCCATGTCCTACCCGCCGGCCGATTCCTATCCCCCGCCCCACGGGCAGGGCTCGTACCCGCCGCCCCCGCGGGGCGGCTACCCCCCGCCACAGCAGGGCGGCCAGCCCCGATCGCCGCAGGGCGGTTACCCCACGTCCCACCAGGGCGATTACCCCGGTTACCCGCAGGGCGGCCACCCCGGATCGCACGGCGGCTACCCGGGTTCGCCCCAAGACGGTTACCCGCGGCCGCAGCAGGGCGGCTACCCCGGTGCTCAGCAGGGCGGGTACCCCGGTTCTCAGCAGGGCGGCTACCCGGGGCCGCAGCAGCGGCAGCCGGGTGGCTACCCGCCCGACCAGCAGCCCGGCGGCTACCCGCAGCACCAGCCCGGTGGTTACCCGCCGGACCAGCAGCACGGTGGTTACCCGCCGCCGCAGCAGGGCGGCTTCCCGCCGCACCAGGCCGGGCAGCCGTACGGTGAGCCGACCGAGGCCGCCCCGCCGCCGAAGAAGTCCCGCGCCGGCCGGATCGTCCTGATCGTGGTCGCCGTCGTGCTGGTGCTCTGCGTGGGCGGCGCGGCGATCACCTGGTTCGCCGTCAAGGACGAGGTGAGCGAGGGTGTCGAGGCGAGCCGGACGCGGGTCGAGGCCCCGGCCACGCTCGCCGGGCGACCCAAGGTCACCGACCCGACGCTGCAGTCGCTCTCCGACCAGATGGTCACCGAGATGAAGAAGACGGCGCAGGGCGAGACCAGCGCGGTCGGCGGCTTCTACGGTGACCCGGCCAAGCAGGACCTGGTGATGGTCGTCGGCGTCTCCGGGCTGATGGCCGACCCGAAGAAGGAGCTGGACGAGGCCGTGTCCGGGATGGCCGCGGAGCTCGGTGTGAAGGAGATGAAGCCGGTGGAGGCGGGCCCGCTCGGCGGCGAGGCCCGCTGTGGCGACGGCAAGGCCGACGACGCACCACTGGGCGTCTGCCTCTGGGCCGACAAGGGCAGCGTCGGCGCCATCGTGGTGTTCTTCAAGTCCGCCGAGGAGGTCAAGGCCGATTTCGTCACCATGCGCGGCGAGATCGAGAAGCGCGGCTGAGCCGTACCGTGGGATCCCCGACGCCACCCGCCGGGGATCCCACGGGCCCAGGCCGGAGCACCGCGCTGACTCCGTAGGGCAGGCACCTGCACCACTGGCTGCTCGACTGAGCCGCGCGCCCGCGACCCACCGTCAGGCGTCGTGACGGGAGGCGCACGCCAGGGCCTCGACGACCGACTGTCGGTGTGGGCGGTATGACGCTGCGTCATAATTATGCCGCTGAGTCATACCGCTCATCGCCGTACCCCTGCCGCGCCAACGACGGCGCCGGCGGGTCAGCCGCCCGTCGCGGCCCGTTCCGCGGCGCTGCGCTCCACGCAGAACTCGTTGCCCTCCGGGTCACCGAGCACCGCCCACCCGGTGCCGTCCGGCTCACGGTGATCGGCGACCAGCGAGGCTCCCAGGCCGAGCAGCCGCTCGACCTCCTCGTCCCGGGTCCGGTCGGTGGGCTGCAGGTCCAGGTGCATCCGGTTCTTCGCCTCCTTCGCCTCCGGCACCCGCTGGAACAGCATGCCGCCCTCGGCGATGTCCGCACCGGACAGCAGCGCGCACTCGTCCTCGCCGGGCGCGTTCTCCGGATGGTGCCGCAGCCCCATCGCCTCCGCCCAGAAGCTCGCCACCGTGTAGGGGTCGGCACAGTCCACGTCGATCCAACGCACTCGCACAGCCATGCCGCCAACCTCTCACGGCGAGCAAGCGGATATTCCCGGCCGTGCGGGGCCACCGCGGCCGCGGCGGGCCGCCGACCGCGGTGGCGACGGTTCAGCGCCCGCCGGCCGCCTCGGGCCCACCGCGCCCCTCGGCCGGGACGGGCGCCGCGGGGACGACGCCGTCGGCCGACGGCAGGGTGACCGTCACCTCCAGGCCGCCGCCGGGCTGGGCGAACGCCTGCACCGTGCCGCCGTGCGCGTCGCACACCGCCCGGACGATCGACAGACCCAGACCCGAGCCCCGGGCGCCGGTACGCTCCCGCCCACCGCGCCGGAACGGCTCGAACAGCCCGGGGACGTCCGCCGGGTCCACCTCGAAGCCGGTGTTGCCCACCACCAGCCAGGAACGCTCGCCGTCCGTGCCGGTGCGCACCCAGAGCCGCCCGTGCAGGTGGTTGTAGCGAACCGCGTTCTCGATCAGGTTGCCGGCCAGCCGGTCCAGCAGGCCCGGGTCGCCGACCACCGGGGCGGACTCCAGCGAGGTCTGCACCCGCAGCCCGATCCGCTCCACCTCCCGGCGCATCGCCGACAGCGCGTTGGCCGTGCCGCCGGCCAGATCGCACTCCGTACGCCGGCCGAGCCGGCGGCCGACCTGCGCCTCGCTGCGAGCCAGCACCAGCAGCGCGTCCACCAGCCCGTTGGCCCGTTCCGAGGCGTCCCGGACCACGGTGGCCATCCGGCGGTACTCGGCGATGTCCGCCTCGTCATCGCTGAGCGTCACGTCGATCTCGGTCCGCATCACCGCGAGCGGGGTCCGCAGCTCGTGCGAGGCGTTGGCCACGAAGCGTTTCTGCGCCTCGAACGCGACGGCGATCCGGTCCAGCATCGCGTCGAAGGTCTTCGCCAACTCGGCGACCTCGTCGTCGGCCCCCGAGTAGCCGATCCGCTGGTCCAGCGTGGCCTCGCCGAGCCGCTGGGCGGTGGCGGTGACCTGGTGCAGCGGCCGCAGCGCCCGCCCGGCCACCGCGTACGCGCCGGCCACGCCGACCACGCTGATGGCGAGCAGCGCCACGAGGCCCTTGGCCAGCAGCTCGCCGGACGCGGCGTCGACCAGTTGCCGCTGCCACTCGCCGGCGTCCAGCGAGCGGCCGTCGGCGAGCACGACCGTGGTGCCCGGCAGCAGTTCGTCGGTCGGGCGGAGCGCGTCGCGGACCAGCAGCCAGGCGAGCAGCACCAGGATCGCGCCCGCGCCGACCAGCAGCACTCCGTTGAGCAGGGTGAGCCGCAGCCGCAGGGTCGGCCGCAGCCGCCTCCGCCGGGTCACAGTGCCGTCTCCGTTCGCGACCGCAGGGCTCGCAAATCCGGCTCACTCCTCGCGCTCACGCGGCTGCCTCGGCCGTCCGGTAGCCGGCCCCGACGACCGTCTCGATCAGCGGCGGGTCGCCGAGTTTCTTGCGCAGTGTCATGACGGTGACCCGGACGATGGTGGTGAACGGGTCGGTGTTCGCGTCCCAGACCCGCTCCAGCAGCTCCTCGCTGGAGACCACCGCGCCGCGCGCCTTGAGCAGCTCGCAGAGCACGCCGAACTCCTTGTTGGTCAGGTCCACCGGCACCCCGCCCCGGGTTGCCACCCGCCGGGCCGGGTCCAGGACCAGGTCGGCCACGGCCAGCACCGGCGGCGCGGCCGGGGTGGCCCGCCGGCCCAGCGCCTGCACCCGGGCGACCAACTCGTCGAAGGCGAACGGCTTGGGCAGGTAGTCGTCCGCGCCCAGTTGGAGCCCCTCGACCCGGTCCGCCACCGTGCCGCTCGCGGTGAGCATCAGCACCCGGGTCAGCGCGCCCGAGGCGGCCAGGTCGGCACAGATCTGGTCGCCGTGCACGCCGGGCAGGTCCCGGTCCAGTACGACCACGTCGTACCGGGTGACGAAGGCCAACTCGTGTCCGCTGTCGCCGTCGTAGGCGACGTCGACCGCCATGCCCCGCTTGCGCAAGCCCCGCGCGATCGCGTCGGCGAGGTTGCGCTCGTCCTCCACCACCAGTACCCGCATGCCGGCCTCCTCCTGCTGACCACCGACAACCTAGTGCCGGCCACCAAACCAGCGTCCCTCGCCGCCCGGGTCGGCCGCCGTTGCCGAAAACCTTCGGCGTACGCGAAGCTTGCGGCAGTCAGCTTCACCGACGGACGGACGTGCCCATGACCACAGCGGCCCCACCCCGGAGCCGGGACATCGCCTACCGGGGCTTCCGTTTTCCGGCCGGAGGGGACACCGGCGACACGGTCGGGCTGCGCGGCGAGACACGCGGGCTGGTGCTGGCCGGGCCGGCGGGCGGCGCGGTCCGGCCGGGCCCGGACGGCGACGACCGCCGGTACGAGTGGGGCAGCTGGACCGCGCCGCCGGTGCCGGTCGGCTTTCCCGTCGGCGAGGTGGTTCCGTCGTGGACCGCCGACGCCCCGGACGGCTGCTGGGTCGAGGTCGAGCTGCGGGGCTGGCACGACGGCGCCCCGGCCACCGGCTGGTACGTGCTGGGCCGGTGGACGGCCGGCGACACGTCGACGCGCCGGACCTCGGTGCCGGGGCAGCGCGACGACGCCGCCCGGGTGGCGACCGACACGCTGGTCGTCACCGGGGCCACCGTGACGGGATGGCAGCTCCGGGTGACCCTGCTCCGGCCGGCCGGCAGCGGGCACACGCCGGTGCTGCGGTCCGCCGGCGCGGTCGCCACCGCCCGGGCCGACGCCGAGCCGGGCGGGGCGGAGCCGGGCGGGGCGGAGTCGAGCGGGGCGGTGGCGGGCGGGGCGCGCGGCGCCGCCCGGGGGGTCGTGCTGGCCGTGCCGCGGTACTCGCAGCGGGTGCACGGCGCGTACCCGCGGTGGGGCGGCGGCGGCGACTCCTGGTGCAGCCCGACCTGCACCTCGATGGTGCTGGCCTACTGGGGCGCCGCCCCGCCGCCGGACCGGTACGCGTGGGTCGACCCGCCGGGCCCCCGGCCGGTGGTCGTGCACGCCGCCCGGCACTGCTTCGACCACGCCTACGCCGGAGCCGGCAACTGGCCGTTCAACACCGCGTACGCCGGGCTGCACGGGGTGGAGGCGTTCGTCACCCGGCTGCGGTCGCTCACCGAGGCGGAGGCGTTCATCGCCGCCGGCATCCCGCTGGTGGTCTCCGCCGCGTTCACGGCCGGTGAGGTGCCCGGGCTGGACTACGACACGCAGGGGCATCTCATCGTGCTGGTCGGCTTCACCCCCGAGGGCGATCCGGTCCTCAACGACCCGTACGCGCCGGACGACGAGGCGGTGCGCAAGACGGTGCGCCGGGACCGGTTCGAGGCGGTCTGGCAGCGCGGCAGCGGTGGGATGGCGTACGTCATCCGGCCGCCCGGGGTGCCGCTGCCCCCGGCGCCCGCCCAGCCGAACTGGTGATCAGCGGCGCAACCACCACAGCCCGTACGCCCCGTCCGCCCGGCGGCAGATCAGCAGGTCACCACTGCTCTGGCAGTCGCCGGCCGCGTCCGCGAGCACGTCCAGCGGCCGGACCGTGCCGGTGCCGGCGTCCAACTCGGCGACGAGCAGCCCGCCGTCCGGGTGCCGACGCGTCCCGATCAGCGGGTCGTCGATCCGGGCCGGCCGGGCCAGCTCCCACCGCCCCAGCTCACCGAGGACCGTGCCGCTGGTCGGGTCGAGCAGGGCGAACCGTTCGGCGCCGGGGCCGGCGCTGCTCACCGCGCTGGCCACCAGCCGCCCCCGGCTCGACCAGACCGCGGCCCAGCGGTCGTCCGCCCAGAGCCGGCGCCCGGTGACGGGGTCGAGGACCCGGAGCCCGGAGCCGCGGCCCTGCACGCAGATCACCGGGCCGCAGTCCGCGCCGTAGAGGGCGTCCTCGACCCGGCTCTGCCAGCGCCGCTGCAGCCGGTCCAGGTCGTACCCGGTGACCATGCCCGGGTAGTCACCGATGGTGACCAGCAGGTCCCCGATCACCTGCACGTTGACGTTCCGGTAGCTCACGGGCTCCCACAGGTCGGCGGCGACCCGCAGCGCGCCGGTGGCCGCGTCGTGCACCTCCACCCGGCCCTCGGCGCTGCTCAGCACGATCCGGTCCACCCCGGCCGGTGCGAACCGGTAGGCGATCTGGCGGGGCGCGACGTCGATCGCCCAGCGCGGCGTGCCGCAGCAGACATCGACCGCGCGGAGGGTGCCGCCGCGCTCCCCGTCGACCGACTCGAGCAGCAGGCTGCCGTCCGCCAGCTCCAGCGGGGTGCCCGGCTGCTGCCACCGGTACGCCCCGGTCTCCCGGTCCAGCACCACGGTGACGCTGCTCCGCGCGTCCTCCGCGCCCTGGTAGCCGGTCACCAGCAGCGCGTCGCCCGTCGACGACATCCCCCAGAACCGGCCCTCCACCGGCAGGGTCATCTCCCAGGCCGGCGCGCCGCCGGGCAGCCGGTAGGCGACCAGCCGGCGCTGCCCACCAGGGCCGTTGAACGGGTCGATGACCAGGAACAGGTCCCCGGCGACGAGCGCGTCCGCGCCGAGCCGGGCCGGCAGGACCACCATGGTCCGCCGCTGCGCCGGCGCGCCGCCGGCGAGGCCGGCCAGCACCAGCAGGAGCACCACGGCGCAGCGCAGTGGCCGGCCGGCCGCGCGGGGCGGCCGAGGCATCGCCTCCGGCTCCGGCTCGTGCCGCAACTCCCCCAGGTCGATCACGGGGCCACTGGTCATCGCCGCCACCGCCACACCCCGAACGATCCGTCCAACCGGCGACACACGACGGCGTCCGCGCCGACCTGGCAGTGGCCGGCCGTGTCGGTGACCACGTCGAGGACTCGGACCCGCCCCGCGACGACATCGAACTCGACCACGACGAGCCGGCCGTCGGCCGCGCGCCGGAGGCCGACCGGCGGCCCGTCCGGGTCGGTCGAGGGCAGCGGCTGCCACTCGCCCAGCTCGGCCACCACCCGGCCGGTACCGGCGTCCAGCACCGCGAACGCGTTGCCGGCCACCCGACCGCCCATGACCAGCAGCCGGTCCCCCCGGGCGCCCAGGATCCCGTCCCACGCCGGTGGGGCGCTCCACCGCGCCGCGCCGGTCGCCGGGTCGACCGCCCGGATCCCGCCGGCCGGCCCCTGGGCGCAGAGCAGGGCACCGCAGGTCACCAGGTACGACATCAGGGGCAGGTCGGCCTCCCAGCGCGACTCCAGCCGGTCCAGGTCGTACGCGCGCACCCGCGACCGCGAGCCGTCGACGACGAGCAGCAAGTCAGCTACCACCTGGTGGCGGCGTTCCTCGGACACCTTCGCGTCGAGACCCAGGTCGGCGCGGCGCAGCACGGTGCCGGTCGCCGCGTCGCGCACCTCCGCGAGCCCGTCGGGTCCGATCGCCACGATCCGGTCGATCACGCCGTCCCGGACCCGGACCTGCATCCGCGGGGTCGGCGGCGACGGTATCGACCAGAGCACCCGGCCGGAGGCGAGGTCGACCGAACTCACCTTCGTCGCGCCGACCATGTTCTCCAGCAGCAATCGCCCGGTCGCGTCGAGCTGGCTGAAGCCGGGCAACCGCCAGCGGACCCGCCCCGTCTCCGCGTCCAGCACGGTGGTCTCGGGCGTGCCGTCCAATCCCACGGAGCCGGAGAGGACCAGCACGCCCTTGCCCGCCTGCACCCGCCAGATCTCGCCGGCGGCCGGCAGCCGGACCTGCCACAACGGCTCGGGCCGTTGGGCGGCGGTGGTCGCCCGATCGGGCAGCGGGTAGGCGACCAGATCGCGGCTGCCGTCCGCCGAACCCGGCACCAGTTGCGAGACGAGGAGCAGGTCGCCGGCGAAGAGGGCCTCGGCGACCGGGGCTGCCGGCACGACGGCCCACATCCGGCCCGGCGGGGGCGCTGCCGCGGACAGCGTGGCCAGCGCGAGCAGCAGCACCAGCAACGTCCGCAGTGGACGGCCGAGCGGCGGGGGGCGACGCGAAGCGACGCTCGGGGCGGGGTCTTCACGCAGATCGCCCAGGTCGATGAGCGTCATCACGTCCTCCCGTCGCCCCGCCGCGACGGGTGCCACCCCGGCAAACCGGCCGTGACCGTAGCGGCCCGGCAAATGCGACGCATCCTCGCCTGTACGATGGCGCGTCGTGGCTGTGCCGGTGGTAGATCCCTCACTCAGTGCCGTTGTCGACGCCGACCCCGTCGAGGTCGGGCCGTCGCGACGGCCCCGACGCCGACCGGCCCGCGTCGACCTGGTGGCTCTCGGAGCCTATGTGCTGCTCGGCGTTTTCGTCTGCCTCAACTACTGGGGGGACGTGCAGGGCCGGGTCTCCTCGCACCTGCCCACCGACCACACCTGGTTCGAGTGGCTCTTCGCGCACGGCGCTTACTCGGTGCGCCATCTGGAGAATCCGCTCTTCACCGCCCGGCAGAACGCGCCGCTCGGGGTCAACATGATGGCGAACACCTCGCTGCTCGGGGTGACCCTGCCGCTGGCGCCGCTGACCATGCTGCTCGGCCCGCAGGTGATGTACGCGCTGTACCTGGGCGGCGCGCTGGCGGCCACGGCGGCGACCAGCTACTGGATGCTCTCCCGGCACCTGGTGCGCTCGCGCGCGGCGGCCTTCGTCGGCGGCGCCTTCCTCGGTTTCGCTCCGGGCATCGTCCACCACGCGAACGGGCAACCCAACTTCGTCTCCAACTTCCTGCTCCCGCTGATCGTCGTCCGGGTGCTGCGACTCGGCGAGCCGGGCCGGTGGCGGCGCAACGGGCTGGCGCTGGGCCTGCTGGTGGCGTACCAGATCTTCATCAACGAGGAGATGCTGCTGCTCACCGCGCTGGCCTGCCTGGTCGTCGTGCTGGCCTACGCGGCGCAGCGGCCGGCGACCGCGCTGGCCCGGGCCGGCACCTTCGCCGCCGCGCTCGGCGTCGGCGGCGGGCTGGCCCTGCTGCTGACCGCGTACCCGATCTGGTTCCAGTTCAACGGGCCGCAGTCCTACCGGGGCCTGCAGGGTGGGGTGTTCCACAACTGGGGCGAGGACCTCGCCGCCTTCGTCACGTTCGCCCGCGACACCTGGGCCGGCGATCCCGCCGTGGAGCAGACCATCGGGCTGACCGAGCAGAACACCTGGTTCGGCTGGCCGCTCGTGCTGGTCGCCGTGGTGGCCCTGGCGCTCCTGGTCCGCCGGTCGCTGGTGGCCCGGGTCCTCGCCGTGCTCGTGGTGGTCTTCACCGTGGCCGCGCTCGGGCCGCGGATCCGGCTGAACGGCGTGGAGACCGAGGTGAACGGCCCGTGGCACTACATCTCGGACGACCTGCCGCTGGTCGAGATGATGATGCCGACCCGGCTGACCCTGGTCGTCGCCGGCGCGGTGGGCGTGCTGCTCGCGCTGGCCTGGGACACGCTGTCCCGCGATGGCCGCCCGGCCGTCGCCAGGGTGCGGGTGCCCGCCCAGCGCACCGGCGAGGCCGACGCGACGCCGGCCGGCACCGCCACCCCGGTCGGCACGGCGGCGACGGCCGGCACGAGGCGCCGGCGGTGGCTGCGCCCGGTGGGGTACGCGGCGATCACCCTCGCCGTGCTGCCGCTGTTCCCCCGGCCGCTGCCGGCCCAGCCGATCGACCCGCCGCCGCGCTTCATCACCGACGGCGGGTGGCGGCCGTACGTCCCGGCCGGCCGGACCCTGGTGCCGGTGCCGATCCCGAGCAACGTGCACGGCCTGCCGACGCTGCGCTGGAGCGCGCTCACCGGGCAGAAGTTCCCCATCCCGGGCGGCTACTTCATCGGCCCCAACGAGACCGGCGAGGGCGTCTTCGGCGCGCCGAACCGCCCCACCAGCACCCTCATCTACTCCACGATGGACTCCGGCACGGTGCCGGTGCTCACCGACGAGAACCGACGCCAGGCGATCGAGGACCTGCGCTGGTGGCGGGCCTCGGTGGTGGTGCTCGGCGCCCACCCGCGGGAGGCGGTGCTGCGCGAGCTGATGACCGGCCTGCTCGGGCCGCCGCAGCGGGTCGACGACGTCTGGCTCTGGGACGTCCGCCCGAAGCTGGGCTGACCTCAGCCGACCCGGTCCCGGACGTCCCACACCCACGCGCCGCCGACCTCCCGGCCGGGGCCGAGCAACGCGTCGAGCGTCCGCCGGACCGGGTCGGAGTGGCGCGGGACGGCCTGCACCACGACCGCCGCCCGCCAGTGCCGCAGGTCGTCCACGGCCTGCCGGCGGTCGGCGTCGGTGACCACCGGCACCTCGCCGGTCTCGGCGACCCGGCGCAGCAGGGCCGCGGTCGGCCGGTCCGGAGCGCCCCACCGAGCGGTCGGGTCGTCCGGGCCGGTCGGGCCGATGAAGTAGCCGCCGGGGGCGGGGAAGGCCAGCCCGGTCCGGGCCGACCACAGCATCGCCGGGCTGACCGCCGCCCCGGTGACCGGCGGCACCGGGACGACGGTCCGCCCGGGCGGCACGTACGCTCGCCAGCCGCCGTCGGTCACGAACGCCGGGACCGGGACGGCCGGCACGGTCCGGATGGGGGTGGGCGTGAGCGGCAGCAGCGCGGCGGCCACCGCACCGGCCCAGAGCAGCCGCCGCGGCACCATCAGCGGGCGGACCCGGTCCAGGGAGAGAGCGAGCAGGATCCCGAGCACCGGCACGCAGACCAGCGCGAAGCGCGCGGGCACCGCCAGGTCGAGCAGCGGCAGCGCGGCCACCAGCCGGTACGGGCCGGGGACGTCGGTAGCCGTCCCGTTCACCCGGATCTCCGCGCCGAGCGAGAGCAGCCCGAACAGCACGCCGCAGCCGGCCAGCGCGCGGACCAGCGTCCGCCGGCGCAGCCAGATCACGATCACCACGGCGAGCACGAGCAGGCCCGGCCCGAAGAAGGAGTTCTCCTCGGTCGGGTTGGGCGAGAGCAGCCCGGGCAGGTAGTCGTCCCCGACCACGGTCTGCCGGGCGGCGGCGGTGAACGACGCGGCGTCGAGCTGGTAGCCGTACGCGTCGAAGGCCATCCCCCGGTAGTGCTGCGGACCGAAGAACTGGAACCACAGCGGGTACGCCAGCAGCACCCCCGCCACCGCCGTGCCGATGCCGATGCGGCCGAGCAGGGCGGGCGCCAACCGGCGGGCCGCGGGCCGGTCGGCGAGCGCGTACCCGACCGCGAACACGCCGGCGGCGAGGGCCAGGAAGACGAGCAGCTCCTCGCCGAGGAAGACCTGCCAGGTGACCAGCAGGCCGAGGAGGAGCCCGTCCCGGCGGACCCGGCCGCGGTCCGGCCGGAACACCACCGCGAGGATCACCGGCACCAGGAACTGAGCGGCCATGTGGGGATGCGCGCCCGCCTGGGCGACCATTCCCGGGGCGAAGCCGCAGAACAGCCCGCCCACCGCGGCGGCGGCCCGGGAATCGACCAGCCGGCGGCGCAGCAGCGCGTACCAGGCGGCGGCGGTGCCGGCCAGGCAGCAGACCACCGTGACCAGGAACGCTGCCTGCGGGCCGAACAGCAGGGTGACCGGCGTCAACGGCACGCCCAGGCCGAGCACGGACGTGTTCGCCATGAGGTTGACCCCGTCCGGCGCGTTCAGGGCGGTGCTGTGCAGCGGGTTCTCCAGCCCGACCACGGCCCGGGCCGCGCGGGCGAGCATCCACTCGAAGAGGATCTGGTCCCCCGCCTGGTGGAACAGCCGGCGGGGGTGACGCCACTGCCCGCTGGTCAGCAGCACCGCCAGGCCGAGGTAGCCGGCCACCACCAGCGCGTCGACCGTCCACACCGGGCGGTGACGCCGGCGGGGTTCCGCCGCGACCTCGGCCGGGGCGGAGGTCGTGCCGGCCGCCATCAGGCGGTGCGGTCGGTCAGCGCCCGCACGTCCCAGACCCAGACGTCCAGCTCGCGGCGGCCGGGACCGACCAGCTGCTCGACGGTACGCCGCAGCGGCTCGGCGTTCTGCTGGCGCACCGGCAGCACCAGGATCGCCGCCCGCCAGTGCCGCAGCTCGTCCAGCGACCGGCGGCGCTGCCGGTCGTCCAGCGTCGGCGTACGGCCGGTCGTGGCCACCTTCTCCAGCAACTGACCCACGCCGCTGGGCCGCCCACCGAACCGCCCGGGGTCGCCGGTGTTGCCGTTGCGCGGGGCGAGGAAGTAGCCGCCCGGGATCTTGAAGTCGAGGTTCGTGGTGGCCGCCCAGCGCATGCCGTGGGTGTTGCCCATGCTCGGCACCGGGATCGGCACGAGCGTCTGGTCCGGCCCCACGTACGCCCGCCAGCGGTCCGCGGTGATGAAGTCCGGCACCGGCGGGCGGGAGATCACCCGCAGCGGCATCGGCGCGATCGGCAGCAGCGCGAGCACCAGCCCGGCGGCGGTGATGGTCCGGACCGTACGCCGGTCGGCCGGCCGCAGCGACCAGGCGCGCTCGACGGCGACGGCCAGCAGCAGGGCGATCGCCACGCTGGTGATCAGGCCGAACCGGGTGGGCACCACCGCGTCGAGCAGCGGCAGCCCGACCAGGAGCTGCCACGGGCCGGTGAACAGCTCCCGGTCCCACCAGGACACCCGCTCGCCGAGGGAGAGCACGGCGAAGAGGACGCCGGTCGCCGCGAGGGCGCGGACCAGCAGCTCCCGCCGGAGCCAGACGACGATGCCGACGGCGAGCAGCGTCAGGCTCCAGCCGAAGAAGGCGTTCTCCTCGGAGTAGTTGGGCGCGAGGTTGGTGTTGGCGCGCTGGTGGCCGCCGAGTGTCGGCGAGCCGGGGGCGAAGAAGGCGGCGATGTCGTTGCCGTAGTCCTGGACCGTGTCGCTGAGCCCGTGGTACGCCATGGGCCCGGCGAACTGGATGTAGAGCGGGTACGCCAGCAGCGCCCCGGCCAGCACCGTGCAGGCCGACAGCCCGACCGCGAGGGGGCGCCACGCCGCGGACCAGCGGGCCGGCTCCTGGACGAGCACGGCGAGCAGGAAGACCCCGCACGCCAGCGCGGTGAAGAGCAGGATCTCCTCGTTGATGAACGCCTGCGCGGTGACCAGCAGGGCCAGCATCGCGCCGTCGCGGACCGGCCGGCGGGAGCGGGTCAGCACCAGCACCCGCCACACGATGAACGGCAGCAGGAACTGGCTGATGATGTTCGGGTGCCAGTTGGCGTGCGACAGCATGGCCGGGGAGAAGCCGCAGAACCAGCCGCCGACCGCGGCGGCGAGCGGCGTGCGGACCAGGTGCCGGGAGAGCACGAAGTACCAGGCGGCGGCGGTACCGGCGAGGCCGAGCGTGACCAGCAGCACGAAGGAGACCGCCGGTCCGAAGAGCAGGGTCACCGGCACCATCGGGATGCCGAGCGCGAGGACGGCCGTGTTGGCCATCAGGTTCACGCCGTCCGGGTAGTTGAACTGGTCGGTGTAGAACGGGAACTCCCCGTGCAGCACCACCCGGACGGAGTGGGCGAGGAAGAACTGCACCTGCGCCGGGTCGCTGCTGTAGAGCGAGGCCACCCGGCCGGCCGGGTCCGCCCAGATTCGGCTGGTCACCCAGAGCGCGGCGAGCAGGAACAGCGCGTACACCGCCAGGTCCTGCCGGCGACGGGTCCACCGGCGGCGCGCCGCGGGGGCGCGCCGTGCGCCGTCGTCGTCGGTCGGGTCACCGTCGGTCGGGGCACCGTCGGTCGAAGGGCCGTCGGTCGGGGCGCTGTCGGTCGGGGCCGCCGTGGCACCGTCAACCCGGTCGGCGAGCTCGTCGATCGGCGACGCCGACGGATCGGCGACCTCGGGCAGGGTCGCGACGGCGCCGCCGGCGACGCTGTTGACGGTCGGACCGGACGGGACGTCCGCGGCGGCGTCGGTCTCGCGAGCGGACTCGGCGCGGAGCTCGGCAGGCGTCACAGTCGGCGGAGTCTACCTCAGGCACCGAAATGGCAGCCAAAGCCATGGAGTCGGTCCTTTGTGGTGGGCTGTCCGGTGCACGGCCGGCCCGGCACGAGGCGGCGGGTCGCACTGGTCGGACATCTCGTACCATGACGCTTCCGGCAGGAGTCGAGCGATCGGGGGCGTACAGGTGGCGCCAGTCCGCACGAGCGGCAAGACGGTCACCGCACTTCTCACCGTGCTGCTGGCCGTGACGGCCTGCGGTCCGGTCGCCGACCGGAAGGCCGACGACCTGCCCGTCGGCTACGACAGCCTGGACGGGTCACTCGCGGTCTGGCCGCCCCGGGGCAGCCTGGCCGGCGACACCGCCGCCACCGCGGCGGTGACCCGGGCGGTACGGGCCTGGCGCTCGCCGGCGGACGACCGGGTGCACCTGTCGTCGTCCGGCATCCTCTTCTCCGGCGAGATGGACGGCGTGCCGGTGGCCCTGGTCGCCGCGGATGTCCCCGGCGAGAGCGCCTCCTGGCTGCTGCAACTCACCGGCGACGGCGGCCGGTACGCGGTCACCCGGGCCACCGAGTACACCGATCCCGGCTACCTCGTCTACTCCGACGTGCTGCCGGTGCGGACCCCCACCGGGCGCCGCTACCTGACCTCCGCCCGGGTGGAACGCCTGCTCGGGCCGGACGGCCGGGCCCTGGAGACCCGGGACGGAATCAGCGCGCCGGTCGACGTGCCGGGCTGCCGGGCGGTGCCGGTGACGGCCACCCTGCGGACCACCGAGTCGCTGCCTCGCGGCCGGGCCGCTGACCGGCTGCTCGACCTCGGCACCGACACCGCCGACCCGCGGTACCCGCTGGTCCGCGACGAGACGGGCTCCGGCAAGCGGGCACTGACCGGGTTGGACACCTGCGCGCTGGCCGGCGACAAGGGCCCGTTCGGCAGCATCCCGCGCCGGGTCGGCGACCGGGACGCGCCGCGCTCGGTGCCGGATTCCTGGCCGATGGCGAAGGTGGCCGTCCGATCACTGGGCGAGGTGGCCCTCGGCGGCGGGCCGGCCGAGCTTCAGCAGCTCACCTGGGAGAGCGCGACCGACACGATGACCGCGGTGGTCTACCGGCCGGCCGACGGTGGCGCACCGGTGGTGTCGCCGGCCGACCGGTCGACCCCACTGCAGACGTACCGGCTGCCGGTGCCCGGTCGGCCGCTGGTTGTGCTGAGCTGGCGGGCCAGCCGCGACACCAACCTGGCGGTGCCGCCGGACACGCCGCTGCTGGTGGAGCGACCAGGGCTGGCGGTCGTGCCGCAGCCCGAGCACACCGAGACGTTCAGCCTGGCCGGTACGGAGAAGACGCACTACCGCTCGGTCGGCGGCCGCTGAGCGACGACCGGTTCGGCGCCGCCGTCGCACCGGTCCGGAAAGACGCGACGGCGGGCGGCTCCGGTGCCGGAGCCGCCCGCCGTGTGGTCGTCAGTTCTGCGCGGCCGCGTCGTCGGCGGTGAGCTCGACCGGCGCGCCGTCCAGCCCGGAGATCCAGCCGGTGACGTCCCGCGCGACGTCCTGCGCGGTGAGGCGCAGGTCGGTGAGGATCTGCGCACGGGTGCCGTGCGGGTGCCAGGCCGCCGGCACGCCGAGGTCGCGCAGCGGCACCCGGACGTCGGCGTCCCGCATCGCCTGGGCGAGGGCGTCACCGACGCCGCCGACCCGTACGCCGTCCTCGACGGTGACCACGAGCCGGTGTCCGGCGGCCAGCTCGACCAGCTCGGCCGGGACCGGACGGACCCAGCGGGGGTCGACCACGGTGACCCCGTAGCCCTGCTCGGCGACCCGGGCGGCGACCTCCATGCCGAGGTGGCCGAACGCGCCCACGGCGACCAGCAGCACGTCGGTGCGCGCCGACTCGGCGAGCACGTCGACCGCGCCGACCCGGCGCAGGGCCGGCAGGTCGGCGGCGACGGTGCCGGTCGGGAAGCGGACCACGGTCGGACCGTCGTCGACAGCGATCGCCTCGCGCAGCTCCTCACGCAGCGTGGCGGCGTCGCGGGGCGCGGCGATCCGCAGACCCGGCACCACCCCGAAGACCGACATGTCCCAGATGCCGTAGTGGCTCGGCCCGTCCGGGCCGGTGATGCCGGCCCGGTCGAGCACGAAGGTCACCGGCAGCTTGTGCATCGCCACGTCGAGCAGCACCTGGTCGAAGGCCCGGTTGAGGAACGTGGCGTAGACCGCCACCACCGGGTGCAGGCCGCCCAGCGCCAGGCCGGCCGCGGAGGTGGCCGCGTGCTGCTCGGCGATGCCGACGTCGTACACCCGCTCGGGGTACTTGCGGGCCAGGGTGGCGATGCCGGTCGGCTCGGCCATCGCGGCCGTGATACCCACCACGTCCGGCCGCTCGTCGGCGATCGCGACCAGCTCGTCGGCGAAGACGTGGGTCCACTTCACCGACGGCGCGGCGACCAGCTGGCCCGTCTCGACGTCGAAGGCGCCCCCCGGGCCGTGCAGGCAGTCGGCCTCGTCCTCCTCGGCCGGCCGGTAGCCGTAGCCCTTCCGGGTGACCGCGTGCACGATCACCGGGCCGCCGAAGTGCTTCGCCGCCCGCAGCGCCGACTCGACCGCGGCGACGTCGTGCCCGTCGACCGGGCCGACGTACTTGATGCCGAGGTCCTCGAACATGGCCTGCGGGGCGACCGCGTCCTTGATCCCCTTCTTGACCGCGTGCAGCACCTCGTACATCGGCCGGCCGACCAGCGGGGTGGAGCCGAGGGCGTCCTTGACCGTGTCGAGGACCTTCTCGTAACCGGGGTTGAGCCGCAGCGAGGAGAGGTGGTCGGCGAGCCCGCCGATGGTCGGCGCGTAGGACCGGCCGTTGTCGTTGACCACGATGACGAGGGGGTTGCCGGCGGTGGCGATGTTGTTCAGCGCCTCCCAGCACATGCCGCCGGTCAGCGCGCCGTCGCCGACCACGGCGACCACGCTGCGCGGCTCGCCACGCAGCGCGTACGCCTTGGCGAGCCCGTCGGCGTAGGAGAGGGCGGTGGAGGCGTGCGAGTTCTCGATCAGGTCGTGCTCGCTCTCCGCCTGGCTCGGGTAGCCGGAGAGGCCGCCGCGCTGGCGCAGCCGGTCGAAACCGGCCTGCCGCCCGGTGACGATCTTGTGCACGTACGCCTGGTGGCCGGTGTCGAACAGGAAGCGGTCCCGCGGCGAGTCGAAGACCCGGTGCATCGCGAGTGTCAGCTCCACCACGCCGAGGTTGGGGCCGACGTGCCCACCGGTGCGGGACACCTTGGCGATCAGGAAGTCACGGATCTCGGCGGCGAGAATGTCCAACTGCTCGGCGGACATCCGCTTGACGTCCTGCGGACCCCGCACGGTGGCCAGCAGCCGGCCGTGGTTGGCCGTGTCCTCTTCAACACTCATGACCGCAGAGTCTATCGGCCGGCCGGTACTCCGCAGCCCGGCCCGACGCCCGAGCGTGCCGGGTACAGGGTGTATCCGGCCGTTGAGCTGGGCGTCAGCAGTCGATTCGCAGCCGGCGCGGCGGTGCCGGAGGCGCGGTCCGCGGGCCGGGCCCGGAGGGGGTCCAGGAGCCGAGCACCGAGGGCCGGGAGGCGCCGGTCACCGAAGGGATCGCCCCCGGCAGTCCGTGCCAGGACAGCCAGCCGAGCAGCGCGAAGGCGTACGCCTCCTTGGCCTGCGCCGACACGCCCAGCTCGTCGGTGGTGCTCAGCCGCCACCGGCCGGCGCCGAGCGCAGCGAGCCGGCCGCGGAGCGTGGGATTGCGCACTCCACCGCCGGCCGCGACCACCTCGACCACCCCGTGCCGGTCGCACTCGGCCGCCACCACCCGGGCGGTCAACTCGGTCAGCGTGGCCAGCACGTCGTCGGCCGGGACCGGCTCACCGAGCCCGACCAGCCGCTCGTCCAGGTAGCCGGCGTGGAACAGCTCCTTGCCGGTCGACTTCGGCGGCGGCGCGGCGTAGTACGGCTCGGCGAGCAGCGCGTCGAGCAGGCCCGGATGCACCCGCCCGGCCGCCGCCCGCGCGCCGTCGAGGTCGCAGGGCCGGTTCAGGAGACGGCGTGCCGCCGCGTCCAGCAGCGCGTTGGCCGGCCCGACGTCGTACCCGAGGACCGGCGCGCCCGGTGCGATCACGGTGAGGTTGGCGATGCCGCCGAGGTTCAGCGCGGCCCGCGGCGCCGCGGCGGGCGCCCCGTCGTCGGGTGCCAGCAGCAGGGCGTCGAAGGCCGGCACCAGCGGCGCGCCCTGCCCGCCGGCGGCGATGTCCGCCGAGCGCAGGTCGCTGAGCACGGGTACGCCGGCCCGGGCGGCCACCCGGGCCGGCGAACCGAGTTGCAGGGTGCCCCGGGCGACCCCGGCCTCCACCCAGTGGAAGACGGTCTGCCCGGGCGAGACCACCACGTCGGCCGCGCCGCCGGCCAGCTCCAGCCCGATCGCCGCCGCCTCGGCGAACACCCCGCCCAACCGGTTGTCCAGCTGGCAGACCGCCTCGATGGTGGTGGCCGACGGGGGCAGCAGCGCCCCGATCCGCGCGCGCAGCTCCGCGTCGTAGTCGATGCCCCGGTGCCCCAGCGGACGCAGCCAGAGCGTGTCCCCCTCGGTGCGGAACTCGGCGGCGGCCACGTCGACCCCGTCGTACGACGTCCCCGACATCAACCCGACGATCTTCACCGCGCCAGGTTAGCGCCGGCGACCGGGTCTCAGTCGGGTGGCAGCAGCAGGCCGACCAGCTCGACGTGCTGGGTCATCGGGAACAGGTCGAAACCGCGCAGCGCGGCGAGCCGCCAGCCCGATTCGGCGAAGGTGCGCACGTCCCGGGCGAACGCGGCCGGGTCGCAGGCCACGTACCCGATCGCCCGCGGCCCCGCGGCGACCAGTTGGCGGACCACCCGGGCGCCGGCGCCGGTACGCGGCGGGTCGAGCACCACCACGTCGACCGGGCCGGTGATCCGCCGGCGGGTCAGCGCGGTCTCCACCCGGGCCGCCACCACCTCGACGCGGGGCAGGTCACGCAGGTTCTCCCGGGCCGCGGCGACGCCCTGCTCGGCCGCCTCGACGAGGGTGACCCGGCCCGAGTCACCGACCCGGCCGGCGAGCGCGGCGGCGAAGAGCCCGGCGCCGCCGTAGAGGTCCCAGGCCGACTCCCCCGGACGCGGGTCGACCAGCTCCAGCACCGCCCCGACCAGGGTGTCCGCCGCGGCGGGGTGGACCTGCCAGAAGGCGGTCGCGGGCAGGCGCCAGTCCCGGCCGGCGGCCACCTCGTGGACGGTGGCCGGCCCCTCCGCCGGGGTGGCCACGCCCGCGCTCACCGCCGCGACGGCCACGTCGCCGCCGGTGGACGCGACGGTCTCCACGGCCTCGGCGTCCGGCCAGCGGGCGCCGCTCGGGGTCAGCACCCGCAGCCGCTGGATCGCCGGGTGCGCGATCAGGCACCGGTCGATCGGCACCACCTCGTGCGAGCGGTGCTTGAGCAGCCCGGCCCGGTCCGCCGCGTCTACCGCGTACCGAACGCGGGAGCGCCAGCCCAGCGGCCCGCCCGGCAGTGCCTCGACCCGGACACCCAGCCGCTCCAGCTCGGTCTCGGTCAGCCCGCCCAGCCGGGTCAACTGCTCGCGCACGATGGCGGCCTTCCACTCCAGCTGCGCCGCCGGGGCGACGTGCTGGAGGTCGCAGCCACCGCAGCGGCCCGGTCGGGCGTACGGGCAGGGTGCCTCCACCCGGTCCGGGGAGGCGCTCAGCACGGTCACCGCGTCGGCGCGGACGAACCCCTTGTGCACCTCGGTGACCTCGGCGACGACCCGCTCGCCGGGCAGCGCGTGCCGGACGAAGACGACTTGCCCGTCCACCCGGGCCACGCAGTGCCCACCGGGGGCGACCGGGCCGACGGTCAGCTCGACCCGCTCCGCCTCGGCCAGACCGCGGCGGTCGTCCGCGCCGGCCGGCTCGTCCGCTCCGGCCCCGTCCGGGCGCTCGCCGAGCTCCGGGCCGCCCGGGCCCACCGCCGGCTCAGTCACGGCCACCGCCCTCGCCCGGCGGCGCGGAGACCACCGGCGGGACGCTCGGCGGCAGGGTGCTGCGCGGCGCCACCCGCGGGCCGCGGGCCGGGCCGCGGGACAGCGTGGCGTCCAGGCGGTCGAGGTCCTTGCTCGCGGTCGAGGCGAGCTGCCACGGCACGCTGGTCACCATCACCCCCGGCTCGAAGAGCAGCCGGCCCTTGAGCCGCAGCGCGCTCTGGTTGTGCAGGAAGTTCTCCCACCAGCGCCCGACGACGTACTCCGGGATGAAGACGGTGACCACGTCGCGCGGCGACTCCCGTCGGGTGTTGGCGACGAAGTCCAGGATCGGCCGGGTGATCTCCCGGTACGGCGAGTCGACCACGGTCAGCGGCACCGGCAGCTCCCGCCGCTCCCACTCCGCCTGGAGGTCCCGGGTGTCCTTCTCGTCCACGTTCACGGTCACCGCGGTGAGCGTGTCCGGCCGGGTGGCCCGGGCGTACGCGATGGCCCGCAGGGTCGGCTGGTGCAGCTTGCTGACCAGCACGATCGCGTGGTTGCGGGCGGGTAGGACGGCGCGCCCCTCGTCCGGCGGGGTCAACTCCCGCGCGACCCGGTCGTAGTGGGCGCGGATGCCCAGCATCACCAGGTAGATCACCGCCATCGCGGCGATCGCGATCCAGGCGCCGAGCAGGAACTTGGTGACCAGCACGATCACCAGCACCGTGCCGGTCAGGCCCATGCCGAACGTGTTGATGGCCCGGGAGCGGTGCATCCGGCGGCGCGCCTCCGGATCCCGCTCGGTCCGCAGGTGCCGGTTCCAGTGCCGGATCATGCCGGCCTGCGAGACGGTGAACGAGACGAAGACCCCGACGATGTAGAGCTGGATGAGCCGGGTCACCTCGGCCTGGAAGCCGACGATCAACACGATCGCGAAGACGGCCAAAAAGAGGATGCCGTTGGAGAAGGCCAGCCGGTCGCCCCGGGTGTGGAACTGCCGGGGCAGGTAGCGGTCCTGCGCGAGGATCGAGCCGAGCACCGGGAACCCGTTGAAGGCGGTGTTCGCGGCCAGGAACAGGATCAGGGCGGTCACCCCGGCGACCACGTAGAGCAGGATCGACCCGGACCCGAAGACCGCCTCGCCCAGCTGGGTGGTCACGGTCTTCTGCACGTACCCCTCGGGGCCGGAGACGATCTGGAGGGCCGGGTCCTCGACGAACTGCAGGTGGGTCAGCCGGGCCAGCCAGATGATCCCGACCAGCAGGCTCACCGCGATCACACCGAGCAGCAGCAGCGTGGTGGCCGCGTTGCGGCTCTTCGGCGCCTTGAACGCCGGCACGCCGTTGGAGATCGCCTCGACGCCGGTGAGCGCGGCGGCGCCCGAGCTGAACGTCCGCAGCAGCAGGAAGACCAGGGCGAACCCGGTCACGCTGTGCTCGGCCTGGATGACCAGCTCGGCGCTCGGCGCGCGGAGGTCGTCGCCGAGCACGAAGACCCGGACCAGCCCGGTAAGCAGCATCCCGCCCATCACGATCACGAAGCCGTACGTGGGGATGGCGAACGCGGTGCCCGACTCGCGCAGTCCGCGCAGGTTGACCGCGGTCAGCAGCACCACCGCGAGCACCGCGATCATGACCTTGTGGGTGGCCACGAAGGGCACCACCGAGCCGAGGTTGGCCACCCCGGAGGAGACCGACACCGCGACGGTGAGCACGTAGTCGACCAGCAGGGCGCTGGCCACCCCGAGGCCGAACTTCGGGCCCAGGTTGACCGTGGCCACCTCGTAGTCGCCGCCGCCGGACGGGTAGGCGTGCACGTTCTGCCGGTAGCTGGCCACCACGGTCAGCATGACCACCACCACGGCGAGCGCGATCCACGGCGAGAAGACGTACGCCGAGGCCCCGGCGATGGAGAGGGTCAGCAGGATCTCGTCCGGCGCGTACGCGACGCTGGAGAGCGCGTCCGAGGCGAAGACGGGCAGCGCGATGCGCTTCGGCAGGAGGGTGTGCTGCAGCCGGTCGGACCGGAACGGTCGACCGAGGAGCAGCCGCTTCAGCAGCGAGGTGGGGTGGGCCACGAACGCCAAGAGTACGACCACCGTGCCGGGGGTGCGGGGGTGGGCGATCATCACCGCCCGTGCCGGCGGTACGGTCGGTCCCCGTTCCTGGCCGGGACGTGGCAGGCTCGCAGTCGACGGGCCCGGCGCGGACGGGTCGCAGCTTGGGAGGAAGCGTGCATGTCGTGATCATGGGCTGCGGCCGGGTCGGCTCGACCCTCGCCCACAGCCTGGAGTCCCGGGGGCACTCGGTCGCGGTGATCGACCAGGACGCCGACGCCTTCCGCCGGCTCGGCCCGGACTTCGCCGGGATCACCGTGACGGGCGCCGGCTTCGACGGTGACGTGCTGAGGCAGGCCGGCATCGAGCGGGCCGACGCGTTCGCCGCGGTCTCCAGCGGCGACAACTCCAACATCATCTCCGCCCGGCTGGCCCGGGAGACGTTCGGGGTGTCCCGGGTGGCGGCCCGCATCTACGACCAGCGTCGGGCACAGGTCTACGAACGGCTCGGCATCCCGACCGTGGCCACCGTCCGCTGGACCGCCGACCGGATGCTGCGGCACCTGGTGCCGGAGGGGAACGTGGAGATCTTCCGCGATCCGACGAGCACGGTGTCGATCGTCGAGGTGCCGGTGCACAAGGACTGGGTCGGCCGGTCGGTACGTGGGCTGGAGGAGGCGGTCGGGGCGCGGGTGGCGTACCTGATCCGCTTCGGGATCGGCACGCTGCCCACCGCGTCCACGCTGCTGCAGGAGGGTGACCAGGTGTTCATGCTGGTCACCGACGACATCGCCACCACCGTCACGTCGGTGGCGGCGGCGCCGCCGGAAGGGGGGCACTGAGCCATGCGGATCGCCATCGCCGGCGCCGGCAACGTGGGCCGCTCGATCGCCCAGGAGCTGATCGACAACGGCCACCAGGTGATGTTGATCGAGCGGCAGCCGAAGATGCTCCGGCCGGACCGGGTGCCCACCGCCGAGTGGGTTCTCGCCGACGCGTGCGAGTTGGCCAGCCTGGAGGAGGCCAACCTCGCCGGGTGCGACGTGGTGGTCGCCGCCACCGGGGACGACAAGGTCAACCTGGTGGTCTCGCTGCTGGCCAAGACCGAGTTCGCGGTGCCGCGGGTGGTCGCCCGGGTCAACCGCGCGGAGAACGAGTGGCTCTTCACGGAGCAGTGGGGCGTCGACGTCGCGGTGAGCAAGCCGCGGGTGATGGCCGCGCTGGTCGAGGAGGCGGTTACCGTCGGCGACCTGGTCCGGCTGATGACCTTCCGGCAGGGCGAGGCGAACCTCGTCGAGATCACCCTGCCGCCGACCGCGCCCTACGTCGGCCAACCGATCCACGCGGTGCCGCTGCCCCGCGACTCCGCGCTGGTGGCGATCCTGCGGGGCAAGCGGGTGCTGGTCCCCAGCTCGGACGACCCGATCGAGGCGGGCGACGAGCTGATCTTCGTGTGCACGGCCGAGGTGGAGGACGCCGTGCGCGCGGTGATCCTCGGCCCGGACAGCGTGGAGCGCACCCGCGGGGCGAGCTGAGCCGACCGCGTCACCCGGCTCCCCCACCACCGGTCGGAGGGCCGGGGACCGGCGGCCCGGGCGGGTCGGTCAGCTGCCGGGCAGCGGGTCCGGCTGGGTCTCCCGGGTCACCCGGCGCACCCACCAGACGGTGATCAGCAGCAGCAGCGCGTACGGCGGGTAACCCAGCACCAGCCGGGCCACACCGAGCGCGGTGTCCTGGTGGGCGAGGTAGAGCCCGGCCTGCACGCCGACCTTGGCCAGCCAGACCACGCCCCAGAGCACGGTCAGCGAGGTGAACGTCCGCACCAGGCGGGGGTCGTCGCGCCATTCGGACCGGCCCTTGGCGACCAGCACCGACCAGATCCAGCCCACCAGCGGCTGGCGGATGGCGGCGGAGAGCAGCAGGACCACGCCGTAGCCGATGCCGTAGAGGATGCCGGGGAGGTAGAAGTCCCGCTCGTTCCCCGTACGCCAGGCGATCGCCGCACCGATGGCGATGCCGAAGAGCCCGTTGACCGCGTGCCGGATCGGGCGGCGCTGGGCCAGCCGCAGCCCGGCGATCAGCAGCGCCACCGCCACCGAGGCGATCACCGCGGGGCGCAGCTCGCCGACGATGTTGGCGATCACGAAGACCACCACCGGGATGCTCGACTCCACCAGCCCGCGCCAGCCGCCGAGCTGGTCGGCCATCTGCTCGGCGATGGTGGGCAGCCGCTCCTCGTCCTCCGGCCCGGTCGCCGGCCCGGCCGCTGGGTGCTGTCCGGTCGTCATCGGCCCTCGTCCGTCCGCCGTGCCCACGCCGTCACTCACTTCGGCGCGTCCAGCTCGTAGTACGGGTTGTAGATGACCTTGCGGTCGTCTCGCATCGCGACCCGCCCCCGGGCGGTGAGGTGCCGACCCGGCTCGATTCCGGCGATGTGCCGCCGGCCCAACCAGACCAGCGTCACCACGTCGCTGCCGTCGTAGAGGTCGGCCTCGAGGGTGGGCAGGTTCGTCCGCGGCGTGTAGACCACGGTGCGCAGCCGCCCGGCGACCGAGACCACCTGGCCCCGGGAGCACTGCCGGGCCAGCGTGCCGCCGCACTCCGCGCTCTCGCGCTGCAGCTCCTCCGCCTCGATCTCGGCCTCGCTCGCGGTGAGCCGTTGCAGGATGCGCCGCAGCGACACCCGGCTCTCGTCGGTCGTCATGACCCCCGCGTCACCCTCTCCACGCCGGCCGGCCCGCGCCGGCACCGCCCGGACCCGGCGTCCGGGACCGCCCCGCCAGCGTACGCCGATCGGGCCGGTCCCGGTGGTCGGGTGGTGGGCGGTCAGACCTGGCGCGGCCGCGCGGCCGGTCGCCCGCCGTCCGGCGACGCCCCCTCCGGCTCGCCCTGCAGCTCGGCCTGGTCGGCGACGTCACGCGGCAGCCGCAGCGGCAGCGGCTCGCGGACCGGCTTGGCCTCGTTGCCCCGGTCGACCACCAGGCCGTCCAGGCACTCGGTCAGGGGCCCGGCCGCCGCCGGATCGCTCGCCGAAGGGCCCTGGAAGACACCGCGCACCATCCAGCGCGGGCCGTCGATGCCCACGAAGCGCAGGTCGGTCACGCCGTCCGGGGTGGTCACCCGGGCCCGCAGTTCGGTGCCGTACTCGCCCGCGACCTCCTGGGCGGCGGCGCCGTCGGTGAACAGCGACTGGCGGATCTCCTCGCGCACCTCGTCCCAGATCCCCTCGGACCGGGGGGCGGCGAAGACGCCGAGCTGCAGGGCGTTCTCCCCGTGCACCAGCACGACCTGCTGGATCACACCCTGCTGGTCGGCCTGCACCCGCACCTCGACCTCGGGCACCGCGGGGATGTGCAGGCTGCCGAGGTCCAGCCGAGCCACGCCGGCCGGCGCCTCGGAGATGTCGTACGGGCCACGGGTGAGGACGGGCGTGGTCACCGCCTCGATCTCGTTCTCGTCGCGGACCTCGGGCCGCTCGTCGCGGGTCTGCCGTCCGGCACCGGCCCGCTTCCGGGAGAAGATCACTGCGCCCACCCTCCGCTGTTCGCGCTCACCCTGTCACCTCTTCGCTACGCCGGTCCGGTCGCGGCGGCTCCGCCGGCGGCGGCACCAGACCGGCGTGCCCGCCGGTGGAGCCGTGCCCGCCGGTCCCCCGCCGGGACGACGGCAGCTCGGCCACCGGCTGGAAGTCCGCCCGCGCCACCCGCTGCACAACGAGCTGGGCGATCCGGTCGCCACGGGCGATCTTCGCCGGCGTCACCCGATCGTGGTTGATCAGGTTCACGAGGATCTCCCCCCGGTAGCCGGCGTCGACCGTACCGGGCGCGTTGAGGACCGTCACACCGAGCCTGGCCGCGAGCCCGGACCGGGGGTGGACCAGGCCCACATACCCCTCCGGGAGCGCGATCGCCACCCCGGTCGGGACCAGGGCGCGCCCGCCGGGCGGCAGCTCGACGTCCGCGGCGGCCACCAGGTCGGCCCCCGCGTCGCCGGGATGGGCGTACGCCGGCAGCGGCAGCTCGGGATCGAGCCGCCGTAGGGGCACGGGTACGACGTCGGTCACGATTCCCTCTTCCGTCCGGTCCAGTGGTGACCCTGCCATCCTGCCGGGTACCCGGGCCGCCGTCCGCCGTACCCTCGGACTGTGAGCCTGTCGCCGTCCTCGCCGTCACCGGCGCCGCCCGTGGCGGCGCCCGCCGCGTACTCCGAGCGCCTCGGCCTGTCCTGGTGGCTCTGGCTGGCCGGGCTGGCGGTCGCCGGCCTGCTCGCCGCGGAGATCTGGATGGGTGCGCCCGGGCTGCGCTCCTGGCTGCCGTTCGCGGTCCTGCCGCCGGTCACCGCCGCCGGGCTGTGGTGGCTGGGCCGGATCCGGGTGGCGGTGCGCGACGGCGAGCTGCTGGTGGACGACGCCCGCCTGCCGGTGCGGTACGTCGCCGACGTGGTCCCGCTGGACGCCGCCGGCCGCCGCGAGGTGCTCGGCGTGGGCGCCGACCCGCTGGCGTTCGTGGTCCAGCGTCCGTGGATCGGTGGCGCGGTCCAGGTGGTGCTGGACGATCCGGACGACCCGACCCCGTTCTGGGTGGTCAGCACCCGGCATCCGGTCGCGCTGGCCGAGGCGGTCCTCGCCGCCCGCGACGCTCAGGGCTGATCGGACGGCCCGGGCAGGTTGCGCGGCGGGCCGGGCAGCGCGAGGCGCTTGCGGCGCAGGTCGCCGCGGACCTGGTCGCCGAGCGAGCGGGTGGCCCGACGGTTGAGGAAGCTGGCCACGGCCGCTCCGGTGAGGAACGGCCCCAGCGTGGTGAGGTTGCGGCCGAAACGCCGCAGCAGGGTGTCCCGCAGCTCCCGGCGGGCCGCGGTGCCGAGCACCGCCCCGATACCCGCGCCCGGCATCATCGGGTTGACCCCGCGCTGGGTGGCCCAGGCGTGCACCAGGGCGACGGCCCGCTGGCTGCGGCCGGTGGGCAGCGGGACCCCGTAGATCTCGTGCAGCTCGCCGATCAGCTTGAGCTCGACAGCCACCACGGCGACCGTCTCCGCCGCCAGCAGCACCGGGGCGGAGAGCAGGGTCGGGGTGACCGTCCACTCGACCGCGGCCACGCCGCCACCGGCCGCGCCGACCCCGGCGGTCGCCCGGGCGGCGTTGCGGACCAGCCGTTCGGCGAGCGCCTCATCGTCCAGGCCCTCGAAGTGCCGGCGCAGGGTGGCCAGGTCCCGGACCGGGACGTGCGGGGCGATGTCGGTGACGGTGTCGACCATCCAGCGGACCGCCGCCCGGGGCTTGAACAGGTCGCCCAGGCCGCGGGTGCGGGCCTGGCCGACGAGCCGGGTCAGCAACTGCCGGCGCCGCGCCGGCGCGATGTCGTCCTCGGTCAAGGCCGCCACGGTGGCGCCCAGCTCCGCCGGGTCGCGCTCGGGTGCGCCGCCCTGCTCGCTCATCGGTCCCGACCTCCGGATGCTGACGTCGTCGTAGGTTGACCGTTACGAGTCAAGCAGTTCCCGGCTAGCGGCGCATGGTGACGCCGACAGCGGCGGCCTCGATCGGGAGGCCGCCGCTGGTGTGGACAGAGGTCAGACGCACTCGCGGCAGATCAGCTCGCCGTTGCGCTCGACCGCCAGCTGGCTGCGGTGGTGGACCAGGAAGCAGCGAGCACAGCGGAACTCGTCCTGCTGCATCGGCAGCACCTTGACCGTGAGCTCCTCGTCGGCCAGGTCGGCGCCGGGCAGCTCAAAGCTCTCGGCCACCTCGGCCTCGTCGACGTCCACAGCGCCCGACTGTGTGTCGACGCGCCGGGCCTTGAGCTCTTCCAGGCTGTCCTCGCCGAGGTCGACCTCGTCGCGACGCGGGGCGTCGTAGTCGGTGGCCATCGGTTTCACTCTCCCATATCGATGTTGTCGCTTCCGGTTGTAACGCCGGACGACGCTGTTTCGGTTCCGCTGGCCGGCCACGCGTTGTGTCGGTCACCCGACCCGAAATCGATCCCGGCCCGGGGCCGCCAGGAAACCCCCCAGCGAGCGCGGTACCTTACCCCCCCTTTGGGCGAGGCATGTATACCGCCCTTGTGGCAAAGATGTACGCCCCCGCACGGGAAGATGTTCCCAATGTGACTCAGGCGACACGAAGATAGGGGTAGTAGTACCTGGTTCCGGGATGGCGCGCCGGCATGTCCGGCTGTTTCCACGCGACAGCCGGACAACCGTTAACCTCAGCGGCGTACCCGACGGCCCGGGGCGGCGCATCCGCCGCCGGCCGCCGCCACCCTTCTGAAGTCCGGGGAGCGCCCAGATGAGTTTTGCGCGAGTGCGGGCACTCGTTGTCGTCGGCCTGCTGGCGGTCTTCGCCCTGGTCTTCGTGGTCGTCGCGCTGGTCCGCGACAGCCAGGGCAACGCCGGCACCGCCGCGGGCTGCCCGGACGGCTGGCCACTCGCCGACGTCACCCTGCACGAGCCCAAGGACGTCAAGATCAACGTACTGAACGCGACCGACGAGGCCGGCCGCGCCGCGACCGTCGCCGACGACTTCCGCAACCGCAAGTTCCAGGTCAAGAAGGTCGGCAACGAGAAGAAGCAGGTGGACGACGTCGCCGAGCTGCGGTACGGCCCGAAGGGCGTCGGCTCGGCGCACCTGCTCCGGGCGTACTTCCTCGACAACGCCGAGCCGGTCTACGACGCGAAGCGGACCGACGACACGGTGGATGTCGTGCTGGGCAACAGCTTCCAGCAACTCGCGACCACCACCGAGGTGAACCAGTCCCTCGGTGACCTGGGCTCCCCCGTCGCGCCGCCCGGCTCCTGCCCCGCCCCGGTCGACAAGTGACCTGGCCCCCGGCCCCCGGCCCGGCGGACAGGTGACCTGACCGCACCGCGGCCGGCGGGCGATCAGGGGCCGCCGGACGCGTCGAGGTCGGCCAGCCGGTCGTGCAGCGGCGCGAAGAGCGCCGGCGGCGCGGCGATCACCAGCTCCGGCCCCGCCGGTCGGCCGCCCAGCCCGGCCACCGTCAACCCGGCCTCGGTGGCCACCAGCGCTCCGGCCGCCTGGTCCCAGGCGGCCAGCCCCTTCTCGTAGTAGGCGTCCACCCGACCCTCGGCGGCCAGGCAGAGGTCCAGCGCCGCGGCGCCGAACCGGCGGATGTCGCGGACGTGCGAGATCAACTCGGCCACCACGCGAGCCTGGTGCGCCCGACGCTTCGGGTCGTAGCCGAAGCCGGTGGCGACCAGGGCCTGGCCCAGGTCCGCCTCCGTGGAGCAGCGCAGCCGCTCGCCGTCGCGCCACGCGCCGCCGCCGGCGGTGGCGGTCCACTCCTCCCCGGTGGCCACGTTGCGCACCACGCCGGCCACCACCTCGCCGTCCACCTCGGCGGCGAGCGACACCGCGCAGTGGGGCAGCCCGTAGAGGTAGTTGACGGTGCCGTCGATCGGATCGACGATCCACCGCACGCCGCCGGCGCCGACCGGCCCGGTGTCACCCGACCCGTACTCCTCGCCGAGCACCGCGTCGGCCGGCCGGATCCGGCCCAGCGCGCCGAGAACCTGCCGCTCGACCGCCCGGTCAGCGGCGGTGACCACGTCGGTCACCGTGCTCTTGGTCGCGGCCACCGAGACGCCCTCGGCCCGCATCCGGTACGCGGTCGCCGCGGCGTCCCGCGCGACCTCGATCGCGATCTCCAGCAAACTGCCCGGCGACGGCACCGTACGGTCCATCCTTCGTCCCCTTCCCGCACGACCGGGGCGTTCCGGCTCACGCGCGGGTATCATCCTTACAAAGTCCACATCTGCGTCGAATTGGCGGTCCCCGCGCCCCGTACGCCGTGCGGCGCAGGATGATCGCCGCAGACGGCGTTACAATTCACCCCTGCCCACGCGCCACGGACCGCCGACGACCGGCCGGCCGGCCCGGGACACGGGGGTTCCTCAACCACATCGTCCGGCACGGTAACCCCTGCTGCGCCGGGCGACCCGGCCGTGCTCGCTCTTCGCCTCCGGAAGGTCATTCGTGACAGAACCCCGCCAGACCGGCGCCGACGTTCGCTCGCTCACCGACACCCTGATCGCCCACGCGCAGAGCGCCGGCGGCCAGCTCACGTCGGCCCAGCTCGCGCGCACCGTCGAGTCCGCCGAGGTGACTCCGGCCCAGGCCAAGAAGATCCTCCGGGCGCTCTCCGAGGCCGGAGTGACCGTGGTCGTGGACGGCTCGGCCAGCACCCGTCGCCGGGTCGCCGCCGCCCGCTCCGCCACGCCGGCGTCCCGGGCCACCACCGCCAAGACCACCAAGAAGGCCGCCGCGCCCGCCCCGAAGCAGGCTCCCGCCGCCGACGAGTCGCCGGCGCCCGCCCCGCGGAAGGCGACCGCGCGCAAGGCCGCCGGCACCACCGCCGCGGTGGCCAAGGCGGCGGCGCCGGCCAAGGCCGCGAAGTCGACCCGGGCCACCAAGGCGACGGTCGCCACGGCCGCCGGCAAGCCGGCCAAGGCCGCGCCGGAGAAGGCCAAGGGCGAGGACGGCGAGGCGGAGATCGATCCGGAGGCGCTCGCCGCCGAGATCGAGGACGTGGTGGTCGAGGAGCCGGCCGAGCTGACCCAGGCCGCCGAAGCCGACGCGGCGAGTTCGGCCACCGACAACGACTTCGAGTGGGACGACGAGGAGTCGGAGGCCCTCAAGCAGGCCCGGCGTGACGCCGAGCTGACCGCCTCCGCCGACTCGGTCCGGGCGTACCTGAAGCAGATCGGCAAGGTCCCGCTGCTCAACGCCGAGCAGGAGGTCGAGCTGGCCAAGCGGATCGAGGCCGGGCTCTACGCCGCGGAGCGCCTGCGCGCCGCCGACGAGGGCGAGGAGAAGCTCAGCCGCGAGATGCAGCGCGACCTGATGTGGATCTCCCGGGACGGCGAGCGGGCCAAGAACCACCTGCTCGAGGCCAACCTGCGACTCGTCGTGTCGCTGGCGAAGCGCTACACCGGTCGCGGCATGGCCTTCCTCGACCTGATCCAGGAGGGCAACCTCGGCCTGATCCGCGCGGTCGAGAAGTTCGACTACACCAAGGGCTACAAGTTCTCCACCTACGCCACCTGGTGGATCCGCCAGGCCATCACCCGCGCCATGGCCGACCAGGCCCGCACCATCCGCATCCCGGTGCACATGGTCGAGGTGATCAACAAGCTCGGCCGGATACAGCGCGAGCTGCTCCAGGACCTGGGCCGCGAGCCCACCCCGGAGGAGCTGGCCAAGGAGATGGACATCACACCGGAGAAGGTGCTGGAGATCCAGCAGTACGCCCGGGAGCCCATCTCGCTCGACCAGACCATCGGTGACGAGGGCGACAGCCAGCTCGGCGACTTCATCGAGGACTCGGAGGCCGTGGTCGCGGTCGACGCGGTCTCGTTCTCGCTGCTGCAGGATCAGCTCCAGCAGGTGCTCCAGACGCTCTCCGAGCGTGAGGCGGGCGTGGTACGCCTGCGCTTCGGCCTCACCGACGGGCAGCCGCGCACGCTGGACGAGATCGGCCAGGTCTACGGGGTGACCCGGGAACGGATCCGGCAGATCGAGTCGAAGACCATGTCCAAGCTGCGCCATCCGTCGCGGTCCCAGGTCCTGCGGGATTACCTGGACTGAGCCCGAATCGTCAACCCGGCGTGTCGGTTTGACCACTTGGCGTGCAACGCCGGATGGTGATCGACCGGTTGCACGATTGTGATCGTTGACGTGGCACCCTTGGTACACGGCACACTGTCCCTGCCATGTGTGACCTCGGTCCCCCGCGGGCACACAGGGAAGGCCAGGCCCGACGAGGATGTTGCAGGATAGGTGAGCAACCGAAGAGAGTGTTCATCGGTGACGACCAGAGGAGGAAGGCGATGACCCCGACCCTCACGCCGCCGCCCGAGACGGTGAGCCCCCCGGCCGCCGATGAACGGTGCGACCGCTGCAATGCTGCCGGCAAGCTCCGCATCACTCTGGCGGGTGGGAGCGAGTTGGTGTTCTGTGGGCACCACGCGAACAAGTACGCGGAGGATCTCGTGAAGATCACCGTGCGGTACGCGGCGGACCCCGAGTTCAGCTGGCGTGGCGCCGATTTGATGGCGAACTGATTCCATAACCGGCACAGCCGGCCGGAGGCACCCGATGGGTGCCTCCGGCCGGCTTTTTCACGCCCGCACCCCGGCCGCCCCGTGCCCCGCAAGCGCGCCCTCGCGCCCCGTCCGGCCCCACGCGTGATCAAGAGGTTCGCGTCACGCGGATCGCGATTCCTGACGCAAACCTCTTGATCAACGCAAACCGGCGCCACGGCCGCGGAGCCCGCCGGGGCGGGGCGGGGATCTCAGAGGGTCTGCACGGTGGCGATGCGCTCTTCGAGCTGCTCGATCGTCGCCTGGGCGCTGGGCGGGCCGCCGCAGAGGCGACGCAGCTCGGCGTGGATCTTGCCGTGCGGTTGGCCGGTGCGGTGATGCCGGGCGGCCACCAGAGCGTTGAGTTGGCGGCGCAGCGCCACCCGCCGCTGGGCGGCGCTCATCGGCGCGGCCGGCGCCTCCGGGGCCGCAGCGGCCGGCTCAGCCGTCCGGACGGCCGCCCTACGCCGCTGGGCGGCCAACTGCTCCGCCTGCCGCTTGGTGAGCAGCATGGAGACCTGATCGGCGGTGAGCAGACCGGGCAGGCCCAGATACTCCTCCTCCTCCGGGGTGCCGGCCTGGGCGGCCGTGCCGAACGACGCACCGTCGAAGATCACCTGATCCAGCTCGGCCGTGGCCGAGAGCGCGGCGAACCTCTTCTCCAGCTCGCCGCTGGCCTGGTCATCACGCTGGGCCCGCTCGAGCAGGTCGTCGTCGAAGCCGTCGGAGTCCTTCGGCTTGCCCAGGACGTGGTCCCGCTCGGCCTCCATCTCGCTGGCCAGCCCGAGCAGGTGCGGCACGCTGGGCAGGAAGACCGAGGCGGTCTCGCCAGGGCGGCGAGCCCGGACGAACCGGCCGATCGCCTGGGCGAAGTAGAGCGGCGTGCTGGCGCTGGTCGCGTAGACGCCCACCGCCAGGCGCGGGATGTCCACACCCTCGGAGACCATCCGCACCGCCACGAGCCACCGCTGGTCGGACGCCGAGAACGTCGCGATGCGCGCCGAGGCGCCGGCGTCGTCGGAGAGCACGACAGCCGCCTTCTCACCGGTCAGCCGCTCGATCAGCTTCGCGTACGCACGGGCGGTCTGCTGGTCGGTGGCGATGACCAGGCCGCCGGCGTCGCTCATCCCGGCCCCGCGCAGCACGGTGAGCCGGGCGTCGGCGGCTCGCAGCACCTGGGGCATCCAGTCCCCGGCCGGATCCAGCGCGGTCCGCCAGGCCTGCGCGATCAGGTCCTGGGTCATCGGTTCGCCGAGCCGCGCCGCCAACTCCTCCCCGGCGTTGGTCCGCCACCGGGTCTCCCCCGAGTACGCGAGGAACAGCACCGGCCGGACCACCCCGTCGCGCAGCGCGTCCGAGTAGCCGTAGACCGAGTCGGCGCGGGAGCGCAGCAGCCCGTCACCGCCGCGCTCGTAGGTGACGAACGGGATCGGGTTGTCGTCGGAGCGGAACGGCGTGCCGGTGAGCATCAGCCGGCGTACGGCGGGCTCGAAGGCGGCCTTCACGCCGTCGCCCCAGGACCGGGAGTCGCCGGCGTGGTGGATCTCGTCGAGGATCACCAGCGTGCGTCGGGTCATGGTGCGCCGCCGGTGCACCTGCGGGGCCATCCCGACCTGGGCGTAGGTGACCACGGCCCCGTGGAAGTCGGCCGAGGAGTGCAGGTCGGCGTTGCGGAACGCGGCGTCGAGCTGGATGCCGACCCGCGCGGCGGCCTCCGCCCACTGGCTCTTCAGGTGCTCGGTCGGCGCGACCACGGTGACCGCCTCGACCGTGCCGTCGGCGAGCAGTTCGGCGGCGATGCGCAGGGCGAACGTGGTCTTGCCCGCTCCCGGCGTGGCGACCGCCGTGAAGTCTTCGGCACGCCGGCGCAGGTACTCCACCATCGCCTTGCGCTGCCAGGCGCGAAGTGCCGGGAACGTCTCGATCGCCGGCAACCGGGCTGCCACGCGAAGGCTCCTCTCCGACCGCACGAAGGCGGACCCCGGCCGAGGGCCACGGGTGCCGCCGCCCATGAAAACGCCTCCGCGCCGAAGATGCCGCGAAGGCCGACTCAGCATAACCAGCGGGCGCCGCCCGGCCCAGGCGACGCCACGCTGGTCACATCCGCCACTCAGGTGCCGCCGGTCACCGCCGGCGGCGGTCCACCTCCGGGCGCCGGCCGGCGGCCCGGCCCGTCACCATTCCGCGTCCGGCCCCGGCTCCGACCGGGTGCGCGGCGGACGCATCGGCGCCACCGGCGCGGCCCACCGTCGACGCAGCGCCACCAGCCGTAGCCCGAAGATGAGCACCGCCGCCGTGACCAGCGGCACCGGGCCGACGTACCCCAGGCCGTGCAGCACCGCCACCACGATCGAGCCGGCGAGAGCGGCCACCGCGTAGATCTCCCGGCGCAGCACCACCGGGATCTCGCCGGTGAGCAGGTCCCGGCCCAGCCCGCCGCCGATCGCGGTGAGCATGCCGATCACGCATGCCCCGACCGCCGGGACCCGGGCGTCGAGGGCCTTGAGCGTGCCGGTGACCGTGAAGAGGCCGAGCCCGGCCGCGTCCAGCACCAGCACGGTGGTCCGCAGCCGGGCCAGTTGGGGATGCAACCAGAAAACCGCCGCCGCGGTCACCGCGGCCGCGGTGGCGTACCGCCAGTCGGCGAAGGCCAGCGGCGGAACCTCGTTGATGACCAGATCACGGAAGATCCCGCCGCCCAGGGCGGCCACGAAGCCGACGAAGACGACGCCGAACAGGTCGAGCCGTTTGGCCACCGCGGCGGAGGCGCCGGACGCGGCGAAGACCGCGACGCCGACGAGGTCGGCGATGAGAAGGGCGGTGGAGGTGGTCACCGCCGCAGGTTACGTGGGCGGCCGGGGAGGCCGCCCCGGTTCACTCGCCCCAGGAGTCGTAGATCTCCTTGCACTTGGGGCAGACCGGCGAACCCGGCTTGGCGGCCTTGGTCACCGGGAACGTCTCCCCGCAGAGCGCGACGACGAAGGTGCCCATCACGGCACTCTCGGCGATCTTGTCCTTGCGGACGTAGTGGAACATCTCGGGACCGGTGTCGGCGTCCTTCAGCTCCGGACGCTCGAGAACCTGTGTGCTCACGTCTGCACCTCCAACCGACAAGTCTGGCAGGTCACCGCGGTCCGGTCCACTTCAGCCCTTTCGGGGCCGGGACGTACGGTGATCACCGTGACCAACTTTCACATCCGTTACGGCACCGAGGTGGCCGGGGCCCTGCGCGACGGGCGTCCCGTCGTCGCCCTGGAGAGCACCATCGTCTCGCACGGTCTCCCCCGTCCGGAGAACCTGCGGGTGGCCCGGCAGATCGAGGCGGCCGTCCGGGACGCGGGCGCGGTCCCGGCCACCATCGGCATGGTCGGCGGGGAGCTGGTGGTCGGCCTCGACGACGCGCAGCTGACCCGGCTGGCCACCGTCGACGGGGTGGCCAAGCTCTCCGTACGCGACCTCGCGGTGGCCGCCGCGACCGGGGCGGACGGCGCGACCACCGTGGCGGCGACCAGCGCGGTGGCCGCCGCGGCGGGCATCGGCGTCTTCGCCACCGGTGGACTGGGCGGCGTGCACCGGGAGGCGGCACAGACCTTCGACGAGTCGGCCGACCTGGTCACCCTCGCCCGGACGCCGATCGCGGTCGTGTGTGCCGGGGTCAAGTCGATCCTCGACGTGGGCGCCACGCTGGAGCGCCTGGAGACCCTCGGGGTGGGCGTGGTGGGCTACCGCACTCGCCGGTTCCCGGGCTTCTACCTCACCGACGGTGGCTTCGACCTCGACTGGTCGGTGGACTCGCCGGAGCAGGTGGCCGACGTGCTCGCCGCCCGCGCGCAGCACGGGCTGCCCGCCGGGGGCCTGATCGTGGCCAACCCGCTCCCGGCCGGCGAGCAGCTCGACCCGGCGCTGCACGACCGTACGCTCGCCGAGGGCCTGGCGCTGCTGCGGCGCGACGGGATCAGCGGCAAGGCGGTGACGCCGTTCCTGCTCGCCCACTTCCACTCCGCCACCGAGGGCGCCAGCCTGGCGGTGAACGTGCGGATCATCCTGCGCAACGCCGACCTGGCGGCGCGGATCGCGGTGGCCGCCGCCCACCGCACCGACGCCCCGGCATGAGCCGCGCGTCGCGCGTCGTCATCGTCGGCGATGTGATCACCGACGTGGTCGCGGTGCTGTCCGGGCCCCTCGCCACCGGCTCGGACACGCCGGCCGAGATCCGGTTCGGCGGCGGTGGGCAGGCGGCGAACACCGCCGCCTGGATCGCCGCCCAGGGGGTGGCCGTGACGCTGGTCGGCGCGGTCGGCGACGACGCCGCCGGGCGCGACCGGGTGGCCGAACTGTCCGACGGTGGCGTCGACTGCGCGGTCGACCGCGTCGGGGGCGCCGCGACCGGCACGGTCGTCGTGCTGGCCGCCGACGGCGAGCGGACCATGGTCACCGAGCGCGGGGCGAACCTGCGGCTGACCGCCGCGCACGTCGAGCGGGCCCTCGCCGAGGCGCCCGACGCCGGGCATCTGCACCTGTCCGCGTACACCCTGCTGGATGCCGGGTCGCGCGGGGCCGGGCTGCGGGCGCTGGCCGCCGCCCGCGAGCGCGGGCTCACCACCAGCGTCGACGCGGCCTCCGCGGCGCCCCTGCGGCGGGTCGGGGCGGCGGCCTTCCTGGCCTGGGTACGCGATGTCGACCTGCTGCTGGTCAACGCCGACGAGGCGACCGTGCTGGCCGGTGGGCTGGACCCGGCGGCCCAGGCGCGGGTGCTGTCGGCGACGGCCCGCCGGGTCGTGGTGAAGCGGGGGGCGGCCGGCGCGGTGTGGGTGGACCGGACGGCAACGGTCAGCGTGGCCCCGGCCCGGCGGGTGGCGGTGGTGGACGTCACCGGCGCCGGGGACGCCTTCGCGGCGGGTCTGCTGACCGCGTGGCTGGGCGGGGCCGAGCCGCAGGCCGCGCTGGCCCGGGCCGGCGACCTCGGCGCGCTCGCGGTCGCCACCGTCGGCGCCCGCCCGACCCGCTGACGCCGGGATCAGGGTTCGGCGTCGATGACCTTGTGGGGGCGCTCCTCGGCGGTGAGGCTCATCGGCGGGGCCTCGTCGCGGTGCTGGTGGTGGAACCGGTTGGCCAGCCGGTGCTCCTCCTTCGGCGGCCGGTCGTTGGCCAGCAGCACCGCCAGCCATGGGATGAGCACCATGCCCAGGGCGCAGAGCGACAGCCAGAGCCAGAGCAGGGGGGGCTGCGCGCCCACCAGGATCGCGCCCACGACCAGGCACGCGACCCGGATCCCCATCATCAGCACATAGCGTCGCTGACGAGTGGTGAGCTGATCGTCCTGGCTGCGTGAGGCGTCGGTGATCAGAATCGGCTGGTACGCCTGACGCTTCACCACGGACCTCCTCGAGGGGATTACGCCCCATCCTGTCACTCACCTGCCGTGATCAGCGAGCTTCGACGCAGCAGCGGTCCGTGTTACGTGCGTGGTACGCTCCCGTCGTGGGCAGCAGGTTCAGCTTCACCGACGAAGCCTTGGCCAACCTGAAGGTCTACGACGTCACACCGGGGGAAGTCTGGGAGGCGCTGCACAGCGCCCGGCGGGTCATCCGCCACCTGGGCGACGACGTGATGGTCGTCTACGCCGCCGCCCGGCGGGGCCGCCGGCTGGCCGTGCTGCTCGCCGAGGCCGACGGCACCGACAACGACTGGGACATCCTCTCCGCCCGCGAGCTTAGCGACGTCGAGTCCAAGCGCTACGACGAGGCCGTGCGGAGATCTCGCCGATGAGGAGGCGGTGACGATGCACCGTAACGACGCGACCAAGCAGTTCCACAGCGGCGACGACCGGCTCGCGGAGCTGATCGACGAGAGTCAGCCGGTGGAGCTGCCGACCCCCGACACCGACGTGCCGATGGTGAGCCGGTCGGTGCGGCTGCCGCTGGAGACGTACGAACGGGTGCGGGCGGCGGCCGACGCGCGCGGCATCGGGGTGACCACCCTGATGCGGCAGTGGATCGAGGCGGGCCTGGCCGACCTGGACGACTCGGCCACCGTCTCGCTCGCCGACGTCCGCCGGGCGCTCGCCTCGCTGGCCCACCCGACCGCCGCCTGACGCGGGCACCGACCCCGGGGCCGGCCGGGAGCGCGCCGGCGGACGGTGCGCGTCCCGGGTCAGCTCGGCGGCGGCACCTCCGCACGGGGCGTGGCCGGCGGCCGAATCGCGTCGGCCACGGCGATCCCGGCCAGGGCCGCGACGGCGACGACGGCGGCCGCCAGCGGCGGCCCGAGGGCCACCACCGGGGCCAGCGCGATCAGGACCACCAGCCCGGCGACCATGGACCAGTGCGGCCGGCGCAGCGTGTAGTACTCGATCATGCCGCCGCCGGCCAGGAACAACGCGGGTCCGCCGAGGATGACCCCGAGCCAGGCCGGATCCAGGTGCCCGGACGGATGCCGGATGACGAGCTCGTAGCCGACCGCGGTGGCGAGGATGCCCGCCACCATGGCCAGGTGGCCGTAGCCGCCCACCGCCCCGATCCGGGCCTCCGCCCCGGGGCCGGCCGTCATGGCCCTGGGGATCACCCGTCGGGACCCGAAGAAGTAGATCCGCCACAGCAGCACGGTGGTGGCGAAGGCCACCACGAAGGCCGTCGTCTGCCCGACCCCGAATCGGCCGCCGTCGAAGGTCACCCCGGTGAGCAGGATGGACTCGCCGAGCGCGACGAGAACAAACTGCCCGTACCGCTCGGCCAGGTGCTCGCTGGCGATCGCCAACCGGGTGATCGGTGACCGGCCGAGCCCCGGCGTGGGCCAGCCGAGGACGAGCCCGGCGTATTCGATCGCCAGGGCCAGCGTCCACAGCGCGCCGCCCACCGGCGCCTCCGGAACGAGCGCCCCGACGATCCACAACCCGCCCGTCGCCGAATGCCAGCAGACCAGCCGCGCCGGGATGCGCCGCTCCCGGCCGCGGAGCACGAGCAGGAAGGCCGCGGGACGGCCGACCTGGGCGACGACGTACGCCACCGCGAAGATCAGGCCTCGATCGTCCCAGGCCCCGGACACCCCGAGTGCCATGATCATGCTGGCGAACATGAGCCCGATCATGATCAGTTGGACCGGCAGGCGGCGCGGGTCGTAGCGGCTGGTCACCCAGGCCGCGTTCGTCCAGACCAGCCACAGCGCCAACAGCAACAACGTCGTCTGGCCGACCGCCGGCAGGACCATCTGCCGACCCCCGGTGAGGTCCTCCATCAGCCGCTGCGAGACCCGGGTCAGCGCGAACACGAACACCAGGTCGAAGAACAGCTCGAGAAACGTCGCCCGCTGCGGCTCCGCGACGCCGCCCCGCAGCAGTCCAACGCCGTTCGCGGTGGTCATCGGCCGCCGGTTCCGTCCGCTCGGTGCCAGATACCCCAGAGTCGTACCACGCGGCGCGGGCGCCGGGACGAGATCGGTCGGTCCGGCCCGGACCGGCCCCGCCGGCCAGGATCAGCCCTTCGCGGCCTTGGCGGCGGCCTTCATCTGCTGCTTGTACTCGCGGACCCGGCGCAGCGACTCGGCGTCGGTCACGTCGGCCACCGAGCGGTGGGCACCCGGGTCGCCGTAGCCGCCGGCCGCCTCCCGCCAGCCGTCCGGCCGGACGTCGAACCGCTTGCCGAGCAGCGCGAGGAAGATCTGCGCCTTCTGCTTGCCGAAGCCGGGCAGGTCGGAGATCCGGCGCAGCAGCTCCCGCCCGTCGGTCACCTCGGACCAGAGCGTCGCGGCGTCGCCGTCGTACCGGTCGACGAGCACCCGGCACACCTCCTGCACCCGGGCTGCCATCGCCTTCGGGAACCGGTGCAGCGCGGGCGGCTGGGCGAAGACGGCGACCAGCTCCTCCGGGTCGTACTCGGCCAGCTCCCGGGCGTCCAGGTCGTGGCCGAGCCGCTGGGCCAGCACGTACGGCGAGGAGAACGCCTTCTCCATCGGCACCTGCTGGTCGAGGACCATGCCGACCAGCAGGGCGAGCGGGCTGCGCTCCAGCAGCCGGTTGGCCTCGGGGTCGATGGGCAGCACGAGCGTCATGTGCACCATCCTGCCCGGTCGCCGGGGACAGGGGCCACCGACGCCCCGGCACCCGCGCATCCGGCGCCCACGGATCTGCCGGGTGGCGCCGAGCCGGGACACCGCGGGAGGCAGGATGACGACGTGGACGAACACGACATGCTGCTCTCCCCCGCCGGGGTGGACGCGCTGCGGACGGCGCTGACCCGGGCCCGGTTCACCTCGAACGGCATCGCCGACCGGCTCGGCCCGCAGGCCACCGGCGGGGTGGCCCGCAACGACTACCGGGCCGCGCTGCGGGCCACCGAGGAGCGCGACCCGCTCGGCACGCTGATCCGGGTCTTCATCTGCGACCAGACCGAGACGGAGGAGACGGTGGCCGCCGCGCTGGCCCCGCTCGACCTCGCGGAGGCGGTCGCCGGCGGGCTGCTGGAACGGCACGGCGACGGGCTGCGCGCCGGTGTGGACCTGGAACCGTACGGCGACGAGTGGTGGGTGCTCGCCGACGTGCCGGCCAGCGCCCGGCCGGGCCGGCCGCTGCACGCCGAGCACGTGCTCGGCATCGGCGGAGCGACCCAGACGCTGATCGGCGCCGCCGTCCGGCGGCCGGTCGACGCCGCGCTGGACCTGGGTACCGGCTCCGGCGTGCAGGCCCTGCACCTGGCCACCCACGCCCGTTCGGTCACCGCCACCGACGTCTCCGAGCGGGCGCTGCGGTTCGCCGCCACCACCGCCGCGCTCAACGGCCAGGAGTGGGAGCTGCTCCGCGGCGACATGGTGGCGCCGGTTGCCGGCCGCCGGTTCGACCTCGTGGTGAGCAACCCGCCGTTCGTGGTGGGGCCGGGCACCACCACGCACGTCTACCGCGACTCCGGCCGGGTCGGCGACGCGATGGGCGCCGAGCTGGCCGCCGCCGCGCCCGACCTGCTCACCGAGGGCGGCACCATGCAGTACCTGGCGAACTGGGTGCACGTCGCCGGCGAGGAGTGGGACGAGCGGGTGGCCGGCTGGTTCGCCGGCACCGGCCTGGACGCGTGGGTGATCCAGCGCGAGGTGGCCGACCCGATGGCGTACGTGAACCTGTGGCTGACCGACGTCGGGGAGACGGCCGACCCGCAGCGGATGGCCGCCTGGCTGGACTGGTTCGACGCGCACAAGGTGGAGGCGATCGGCTTCGGCATCGTGTCGCTGCGCCGGGGTGGGCACGCCGACCCGGTGGTCCGGGTGGAGGAGCTGCGGCAGCGCGTGGAGCCACCGATGGGCGACCGGATCGCCGCCTGGTTCGACCGACAGGACTTCCTGCGGGTACGCGACACCGAGGGGCTGCTCGCCGAGCGCTACCGGGCCGCCGACGGGCTCCAGCTGCGGCAGGAGGCGACCATGGGCGAGGACGGTTGGGCGGTGGACCGGCAGGTGCTGGCCATGCCGCACGGGCTGCGCTGGACCGAGGAGATCGACCCGCTGGTGCTGGCGCTGGTCGGCGGCGCCGACGGCCGGCTGCCGCTGCGCGACCAGCTCGCCCTGCTCGCGGCGGCGCACGACGTCACGGCCGACGAGCTGGCCGAGGCGTCCGGACCGATCGTGGCGCACCTGGTGGAACGCGGGATCATCGAGCCGGTGGCCGGCTGATGGCGGCGGTCAGGGCGTCCGGCCGCGGATCGGTACGGGTAGGGAGGGCGAGCTGATGCGGGCGGTGGTGCAGACGGTCGGCCGGGCCAGCGTGACCGTCGACGGCGAGGTGGTCGGCGCGATCGACGACGGCCTGCTGGTGCTGCTCGGGGTGACGCACACCGACACCGTCGAGACCGCCCGGACGATGGCCCGCAAGGTGTACGAGCTGCGCATCCTCGACGAGGAGCGGTCGGCGGCGGACACCGGCGCCCCGGTGCTGGTGGTCAGCCAGTTCACCCTCTACGGCGACGCCCGCAAGGGCCGCCGCCCGACCTGGACCGCCGCCGCCCCGGCGGAGGTGGCCGAACCCCTGGTCACGGAGGTCGTCGAGGCGCTGCGCGCCCGGGGCGCCAAGGTGGAGACCGGCCGCTTCCGCGCCCACATGCTGGTCGAGAGCGTCAACATCGGCCCCCGCACCATCCTCCTGGACCTCTGACCCCGGCCCTCTCCCCATCCCCCAAACCCCCGCCCTGTTGATCAAGAAGTTCGCGTCAGAACCCCGGCCGGCTCTGACGCGAACCTCTTGATCACCGACGCCACACCCGGGCGGGCACACCGGGGAGGGAGGGGTCAGAAGAAGAGGCCGCGGCGTTGCACGGACTGGCGCAGCCAGCCGTCCAGCTGGGCGGTCCAGTCCGTCTGGTCCAGCGTGGCGTAGTCGACGGTGAACCGGCCGAAGGCGTCCCGGCCCTCGCTGAGCAGGCCACCTCGCTTGTCCATCTCCAGCACCACCTGCATCTGCCGCGAATCGGCGACGAAGGTGACCTCCAGCTGGTTGATCGCCCGGGCGTACTGCGGCGCCGGGAGGAACTCGATCTCCTGGTAGAAGGGCAGGGTCTGCCGTACGCCGTAGATGTGGCCGCGCTCCACGTCGGCCCGGGCGAACCGGAAGCCCAGCCGCAGCAGCGCGTCCAGCAGGCGCTCCTGCGCCGGCAGCGGGTGCACCGCCACGGCGTCCAGGTCGCCCTTGTCCACCGCCCGGGCCACCTCCAACTCGGTACGCAGCCCCATGGTCATCCCGTGCAGGTGCTGGCCGTACAGCTCGGTGACCGGAGTCTCCCAGGGCACGTCGAAGCGGAACGGGATGTCGTGGCGCTGCCCCGGCTCCAGCCGGAACGCGCCGGTGGCGCGCTGGCGGTGGAACTCCTGGTTGGTGTTGTACTCGTTGTCGCCGCTCTCCACCTCGACCCGGGTGACCAGGCCGAGCGCCACGTACTCGATGTCGACCGGGTGGTCGCCGCCCGCCACCTGGATCCGGCCCTCGAGCTGGCCGCCCGGGCGGCAGTTCGGGTTGGCCAGCACGGTTTCCACCGACGGGCCACCGACGCCCATCGCCTGCATGAGCCGTTTGAAGACCACAACGCCCTCCGTCGCCTGTGCCGTGCCGGCCCCGTCGGCCGGCCGCTGGCACGGTAACCGGGCGTGGCAAGCGGACCGGGCCGACACACGGACCCGCCAGGCCGACAAATCGGACCGCCCGGCCGGCGGGAGCGGATCGGTCCGGCGCCGAGCACGGGCCGGCGTCCGCCGATCCGACCGGATTGCTGTCGGGTCCCCGATCGCCTCACTCCCGTTTTACGCCCCGGCCGCCAAGCTGTGTGTCACCGGCAGCACCAGACCGGGAATCGCGCCACACGTACACGGGGAGAGACGAAATGGCCCTGCAGATGACGGAGCACCAGATGCGCCCGGCCGCGGGCACCGAGAACGACCCGGGCAGCGAGGCCCTGACCGACCTGGACGCCACCGACGAGCGCGGCGTCTCCACCGACCTGGTCCGGGCGTACCTCAACGGGATCGGCCGCACGAAGCTGCTGACCGCCGCCCAGGAGGTCGAGTTGGCCAAGCGGATCGAGGCCGGCCTGTTCGCCGAGGAGAAGCTGGCGACCTGCACCCCCGTCTCGCCGGACCTGACGGCGGATCTGGAGCTGATCGTCGCGGAGGGCCGGGCGGCCAAGGACCACCTGCTCGAGGCGAACCTGCGGCTGGTGGTGAGCATCGCGAAGCGCTACACGGGACGCGGCATGGCCTTCCTCGACCTGATCCAGGAGGGCAACCTCGGCCTGATCCGCGCGGTCGAGAAGTTCGACTACACCAAGGGCTACAAGTTCTCCACCTACGCCACCTGGTGGATCCGCCAGGCCATCACCCGCGCCATGGCCGACCAGGCCCGCACCATCCGCATCCCGGTGCACATGGTCGAGCAGGTCAACCGGATGGTCCGGGCCCGCCGCGAGCTGTCGGTGTCGCTGGGCCGGGAGCCCACCGTCGCCGAGGTCGCCCGGGCGCTCGACATCCCCGAGTTCCAGGTGATCGAGCTGATCTCCTACGACCGGGAGCCGGTCAGCCTCGACCAGGCGGTCGGCGAGGACGGCGAGAGCGCGCTCGGCGACTTCGTCGCCGCGGTCGACCCGCGGGAGGAGCCGGGCGACGCCGCGGCGCAGGGCGAGCTGCGCAACGAGGTCCGGATCGTGCTGGCCACCCTCTCCCAGCGCGAGCAGGCGGTGATCCGGCTCCGGTTCGGCCTCGACGACGGCCGGCAGCGCACGCTGGACGAGGTCGGCCGCGAGTTCGGCCTGTCCCGGGAGCGGATCCGGCAGATCGAGAAGGTGACGCTGCTCAAGCTGCGCGCGCCGGAGCGGGCGCAGCGCCTGGAGGCGTACGCCTGCTGACGCACCCTCGAACGGAGGGCCCCGGCGGTTCGCCGGGGCCCTCCGCGTCTCCGCCCCCCTGTCCCCGGCCCGAGCCGTCCGGGGCGAGCGGCCCCCGTCAGAGCCGGCGGGGACCGGTGTCCGGGCGAACCGTCGCGGAGCCGGCGCGGACGGTGGCGTGCAGCACCGACAGGCCGTCCGGTCGCGCGAGCACCGGGTTCAGCGTCAGCGCGCGCACCCGGGGCTGCTCGTCGGCGAGCCGGCCGACACGCAGCAGCAGGTCGATCAGGGCCGCCCGGTCCACCGGCGCGGCGCCCCGGTGCCCGCGCAGCAGCGGCGCCGCCCGCGGCTCGTCCACCAGGTCGGCGGCGTCCCGGTCGGTCACCGGGACCGCCCGCCAGGCCCGGTCGCCGAGCAACTCGGTGGCGACGCCGCCCAGCCCGAAACCGACCACCGGCCCGAACGCCGGATCCTCGACCAGCTCGACCACGCAGGCCACCCCAGGCGGCACCATCGGCTGGACCAGGACGTCCGCGCCGAAGACCGCGGACATCTCGGCGTACGCGCGCCGGACCGCGGCCGCGTCGGGCAGGTCGAGCCGGACCGCACCGAGGTCGAGCCGATGCCGCAGCCCGGGCGCCGCGGCCTTCAACGCCACCGGGAATCCGAGTCGCCGCGCCGCGTCCGCCGCCTCGTCGGCCGACCGCGCCGGCACCGACGCCACCAGATCGATGCCGTACGCGGCGAGCAGGCCGTCGACGTCCGCGCCGTCGGGGCGCAGCGCGGCCTGACCGGCGGCCCGGTCCACACCGGACAACTCCGGCAGGCTGCCGGCCGGGCGACGCAGCCAGTCGGCGTACCGGTGCACCCGGGCCAGCGCCCGGACCGCCTCCTCCACACCTCCGTACGACGGCATCCCGACCGGCGTCCGTCCGGCCAGGACGGTCGTCACGGCCGGCTTGCCGGTGCCGAGGGCCGCGGGCAGCGCGGCGGTGAGGTCGGCGTCGGCCGGCTGCCCGGGCAGCGGCGGGGCGACCATCACGGCGAGGGCGTCCACCCGCTCGTCGGCGGCCGCACCGGCGAGGGCCGCGGCGAACTCGGCGGCACCGGCGTTCGGCCCGACGTCCCGGGGATAGCCGTCGGCGAGCGTGAGCCCCTGGGCGGCACAGGCGGTCGCGGCGAGGCCGGTGAGTGCCGACGAGTTGCCCACCACCGCGACCCGCGGGCCGGCCGGCAGCGGCTGGTTGGCGAGCAGCACCCCGACGTCCAGCAGTTCGGCAACGGTGTCCACCCGGATCACGCCGGACTGGGTGAACAGCGCGGCGACCGCCACCTCGTCCGGGCCGGCCGAGTCACCCACGCCGAGCGGGCGGGCCGGCGAGGCGAGCGCCACCACGGGCTTCGTGCGCCCGATCCGTCGGGCCAGCCGGGCAAACTTGCGCGGGTTGCCGAAGGTCTCCAGGTGCAGCATGATCACGTCGGTGCCGGGGTCGTCCTGCCAGTACTGGAGCAGGTCGTTGCCGGAGACGTCGGCCCGGTTCCCGGCCGACACGAAGCTGGACAGGCCGAGGCCCCGGCGGTCCGCCTCGGCCAGCAGCGCCACCCCGAACGCGCCGGACTGGCTGAAGACGCCGACCCGACCGGCCGGCGGCAGTGCCGGCGCGAGGGTGGCGTTGAGGCGTACCGCCGGGTCGGTGTTGGCCACGCCGAGGCAGTTCGGGCCGACCACCCGCATGCCGGCGGCGTGCGCGGCCCGGACCAGGGCCCGCTGCGCGGCCGCGCCCTCGGCCCCGGACTCGGCGAAGCCGGCGGAGATCACCACCAACCCGTGCACCCCGGCGGCGGCCGCGTCGGCGACCACGGCCGGCGCCGAACCGGGCGGCACCGCGACGACCGCCAGGTCGACCGGCACGCCGGCGTCGGCCGCCGAGGCGTACGCGGGCAGCCCGGCGACGGTCGCCGCGCCGGGGTGCACCGGGACGACCGCACCGGCGAAGCCGCCGTCGCGCAGGTGCCCGAGCACCGCGGCGCCCACTCCCTGCCCGGTGGCGCTCGCGCCGTAGACGGCGACGCCCCGCGGAGCGAGCAGCCGGGCGATCGAGCGCGCCTCGGTGCGGTGCTCCCGGCCGCGCTGCACGGCGAGGGTCGCGTCGGTGGGCGCGATCGGGAAGGTCAGGTGCACCACGCCGTCGGCGAACTGCCGCTGCACCTGGTAGCCGAAGTCGGAGAAGACCCGCAGCATCGCCCCGTTGGCCGGGAGCACCTCGGCGACGAAGTGCACGATGCCGACCTGGCGGGCCGCGTCGGCCAGGTGTTCCAGCAGCACCGAGCCGATGCCCCGGCCCTGGTACTCGTCCTCCACCACGAACGCCACCTCGGCCTCCGGCGCCTGCGGCCCGAGCCGCTCGTACCGGCCGACGGCGACGATCCGCCCGCCGGCCAGCACCACGAACGCCTCCCGGTCGCGGTGGTCGACGTTGACGAACCGCTGCAGGTCCCGGTCCGGGATCCGGGGGTACGGCGAGAAGTAGCGCAGGTAGCGGGTGCGCTCGGAGAATCGCGAGTGCATCGCCACGATCCCCGGCCCGTCCTCCGGGCGGATCTGTCGCAGCTGGACGGTCGTGCCGTCGCTGAGCAGCACGTCCACCGGTTGGTCCACGGTCGTCACCCGCCGGTCCTCCCCCGGCCGGCTCAGTCGCGCGGGTCGTACGGGTCGAGCCCGAGCAGCGGGAAGACGGACTTGCGGGTGGCCGCGATGGCCCGGTCCACCGCGTTCGGCTCGCCGGTCGGCTGCCACGGCTGGTACGTCGGGTCCGCGTCGTCGGTCATCCGCAGCGGGACCTCCCGGTTGGGGCAGCGCGCGCTGGCCAGCTCCCGCCAGGCCGGCGGGATCAGCGTCGCCGGGTCGATCGGATCGCCGGTGGCGACCGCCAGCAGGTGGGTCCAGGCCCGGGGCACGACCTCGGCCAGCGCGTACCCGCCGCCGCCGGTGGCGACCCAGCGACCCTCGCAGAGTTCGTCGGCGAGCGCCCGCAGGGCGAGGTAGGTGGCGCGCTGCCCGTCGACCGACAGGTGCAGGTCGGCGAGGGGGTCGAGCCGGTGCGCGTCCGCGCCGCACTGGCTGACGAGCAGCTGCGGCCGGAACGCGCGCAGCACCGACGGGACGATCGCGTGGAACGCGCGCTGCCAGCCGGCGTCGTTGACGCCCGGCGGCAGCGGCACGTTGACCGCGGTCCCCTCGGCGCCCGGGCCGCCGGTCTCGTCCGGGAAACCGGTGCCGGGGAAGAGGGCGAGCGGGGTCTCGTGCAGGCTGACCGTCAACACCCGCGGGTCGTTCCAGAACACCTGCTGCACGCCGTCGCCGTGGTGCACGTCCACGTCCACGTACGCGATCCGCTCCGCGCCCAGGTCGAGCAGCCGGGCGATGGCCACCGCGGGGTCGTTGTAGACGCAGAACCCGCCCGCGCGGGCCGGCATGGCGTGGTGCAGCCCGCCGGCCACGTTGACCGCCCGCCGGGCCTCGCCCCGCCAGACCGCCTCGGCGGCGGCAACGCTCGCCCCGGCGACCAGCGCGCTGGCCTCGTGCATCCCGGGAAAGACCGGGTTGTCGGAGGTGCCGAGCCCGAAGCCGGCGAAGAGCGGGTCGCCGGGCGCGGACCGGACCGCGTCCACGTAGCGCGGGTCGTGCACCCGGGTGAGCAGCGCGTCGTCGGCCGGCTCCGGCTTGACCAGGCGCACCCCCGGCCGCTCCAGGATGCCGAGCTCGCGGGCGAGCGCGACGGTCAGCTCCACCCGGACCGGGTCGAGGGGATGGTCACCCATGTCGTAGGCGAGCAGGGACTCGTCCCACACCACCACCGTGTCGTCGGACATGGGCCCATCGTCGCACGTGGACCGGTGTGGAGCAGCGTAGGCGCTGGTCACGCGCCGGGTGTCGGCCCGGTGGCGACCGGTCGCTGCGGGTCGGCGACCCAGTTGCTCCACGACCCGATGTAGAGCGCGGCGTCCGGCCGGCCGGCCAGGTGCAGGGCGAGCACCGCCTGCGCGGCGGTCACCCCGGACCCGCAGTACGCCCCGACCGGTGCGCCCTCGGCCACCCCGGCGGCGGCGAACCGCTCACGCAGCGCCGCCGCGGCGGGGAACCGGCCGTCGGTGACGTAGTCGGGGGCGGGCAGGTTGACCGCGCCGGGCACGTGCCCGGCCACCGGGTCGATCGGCTCGGTCTCGCCGCGGTAGCGGGGCGCCGCCCGGACGTCCAGCAGCACCCCGGACCCGGCCGTCGCCAGGCGGGCGGCCTCGCCCGCGTCGAGCACGGGCAGCGCGCCGGGCCGGACGGTCACGTCGCCCGGGGCCGGCTCGGGCGCCTCGGTGCTGGTGGGCAGGCCCGCCGCCACCCAGACCGGGTAGCCGCCGTGCAACAGGCGGGCCGCGGAGTGCCCGGCCCAGCGCAGCGTCCACCAGGCGCGCGCGGCGGCCATGCCGTCGCCGCCGTCGTACACCACGACGGGACGACCGTCCCGGACGCCGGCGGCCCGCAGGGCGGCCTCGAGCGCACCGGGATTGGGCAGCGGGTGCCGGCCGGCGGCGCCGGGCGGACCGCAGAGCGCGGTGTCCAGGTCGACGAAGACGGCGCCGGGCAGGTGGCCGACGGCGTAGTCGTCCCGGCCGGGCGGGCCGGTGAGCCGCCAGCGGACGTCGAGCAGGGTGGGCGGCTCGGCGGAGTCGAGCTCGGCGGCGAGCCGGTCGGGCTCCACCAGGAGGTCGTCGGTACCGGACATGACGAACAGTCAACACCATCCGGGCAGCGAGGTCGCGATTCGGTTTCGGTCGTTACACCGACGGCGCGGTAACATCGATCACTGGAGGGCCGTTGACGTGAAGCACGACCTGGTTGACACGACCGAAATGTACCTGCGCACCATCCTCGAGCTCGAAGAGGAGGGGGTGCCGCCGTTGCGTGCCCGGATCGCCGAGCGGCTGAAGCAGAGCGGTCCCACGGTGAGCCAGACGGTCGCGCGGATGGAGCGCGACGGCCTGCTCACCGTCGAGGGTGACCGGCACCTGGCGCTCACCTCGGACGGGCGCACGGCGGCCGTCTCCGTGATGCGCAAGCACCGCCTCGCCGAGCTGCTGCTGGTGAACGTGATCGGGATGCCCTACGAGGAGGCCCACGAGGAGGCCTGCCGGTGGGAGCACGTGATGAGCGACGCGGTCGAGAAGCGGGTCTACGACCTGCTCAACCGACCGACCCGGTCGCCGTACGGCAACCCGATCCCGGGGCTGGAGGAGCTGGGCTCGCCGGAGCCGGAGGACACCGCGGTGGTCGACGGTGAGCGCAACCTGGCGTTCCCCGGCCTCTCCGGGCCGGTGGTGGTCCGGCGGATCTGCGAGAGCGTGCAGACCAACGCGGACGTGCTGCGGCAGCTGCACGCCGCGGGTGTCGACCCGGGCGCCACGGTGACCGTGGCCCAGGAGCGCGACGGCGTGTCGATCGACCGCTCGGGCGACCGGGTGCGGCTGCCCCGCGAGGTCGCGTCCCGGGTCTTCGTCGCCGCCGGCTGACCCCGGCGGCACCGCGCGCTGTTTCTCGCGTCACAGCGCGCGGGTGTTGACCTTCTTCGCCAGCGCCGTCAGATCGGCCGCGACCTTGTCCGCCGCCGGCTTGGCGGTGCCGCGCGGGCTGGTCCAGTGCAGCGTGGCCAACCGCCCGTCGGTCGAGAGCCAGCCGACCTCGACGACCGGCCCGTGCCCGGCCGAGGCCGCGGTGGTCCGGCGGTACGCCTGCTGACCCAGCCCGGCCACCTTGGCGGCCGAGTCGGGCACCAGGTCCGCGGCGAAGGTCGCCTTGTCCATCGAGGTCTCGGTGACGGTCAGGGTCAGCTCCGGCACGGTGGCCTTCTCGGTCCGGACGACGCAGGTGTGGGTGTCGCCCCGGTCACTGGCCGCCGCCACGTCGAACCGGACCTTGACGTGCTGCTCGATCACCGCGAAGTCCAGCAGCCGGCAGGCGCCGCCGGACGAGGCGGCGGCCACGTCGACCGCGATCGGCGCCGGTGGCGGCACCCGCACCGGCCCGCGCTCCGCGCCACAGCCGGACACCGCCAGCACGACCAGCCCGGCCACCACGATCCGCCCGCGCACGCGCACTCTCCCGCTCGTCGACGGCGGGGCGCCGCCCGCCCGAGGTCCGTCGGACACCGTACGGAACGTCCGGCCCGGGCGAAAGCCCTCAGCCGTTGCTTCGCCCCGCTGTCACGTCGGCGCCACCGGGTGGATCATCGACGTACGGGCAGTGCCGGCAGCCGCGGCCGCAGCAGGTGCCGCGGCGGGCCAGGAAGCCCGCGCTGAGCACGAACAGCCCGGTCGCCGGGTCGAGGTAGCCCGCCTCGCCGGACGCCAGCGCGGCGGCGTGCGCCGCGAGGATCCGCTCCCGGTCCGGATGCCCGGACGACAGCCGGGACGGATGCGGCTCGGTCAGCGGGCGGGCCGCCAGCGGTCGTCGCTCCCCGGTCATCGGCGCAGTCTAGGAGCCCGCGTCGCCGGTCAGCGGTACCGGGCCAGGGCGCCGGCCACCGCGTCACCGTCCAGGCCCGCGGCGAGCAGCAGGCGCAGCAGCACCCGCCCCTTGTACGGGTCGAGCAGCCCACCGTTGAGCAGGCCGCGCCGCTGCAGGTCGGTCTCCGAGCCGACCGCCCCGTACGTCTGGCGCAGCACCGAGCCGGCGCCGGCGCGGGAGGTGAGCAGCACCGGCATCCGGCCGGCCAGGTCGCCGAGCAGCGGGGCCAGCGCGGCCGGCACGTGGCCCACCCCGAAGCCGGCGACCACCAGCCCGTGGTGGCTGTCCGCGACTCCGGCGAGGAGCAGGCCGTCGTCGTCCAGGGTGACCGGGTAGAGGGCGACCCGGACGGCGTCGAGCCGGTCGGGGTCGACCGGCGGCAGCGGGTCACGCCGCTCCGGCCTGGCCAGCACCCGCACCTCGCCCTCGATCACCTGCCCGACCGGACCGGCGTTCGGCGACGCGAAGGTCGCGGTGCTGGTGCTGTGGGTCTTGCGTACCCACCGGGCCGCGTGCACCTCGTCGTTGGCCACGACCAGCACACCCAGGTCGCGGGCCGCCGGCGCGGCGGCGACGCGGGCCGCGGCGAGCAGGTTCGCCGGGCCGTCCGCGCCGGCCAGCGTGGGGTTGCGCATCGCGCCGGTGAACACCAGCGGCGCGGCGTGCGGCCACACCAGGTCGGCCAGGAACGCCGACTCCTCCAGGGTGTCGGTGCCCTGCGTGACCACCGCGCCGACCGCGCCGTCGGACACCGCCGCCGAGGCGATCCCGATCACGTCCAGGAGCTGACGGTAGGTGAGGTTGGCGCTGGGCACCGCGTGGGCGTCCCGGACGTCCAGGGGTACGCCCAGGTCGGCGAGGCCCGGCACGGCGGCGGTGAGGTCCGCGCCGGTGAGCCGGGTGACCACGCCGGGCCGACCCCGGTCGACCCCACCCATCGCGATGGTGCCGCCGAGGGTGAGGAGGGCGATGGACATGACGGGATCTCCTTCCGCCGCCCGAGGTCCGGGCGGGCCCTCGGACGGTACCCGCACCCGCGGGCGCCGCTCCGACGTGGCTGGTGCGACGGCTGGCCCGGGGGATAAATGCCGCGCCCGGACGCGGGCGGCGCCGGTAGGGTCCCCGGGCCGGCGACGGCGGCCGCCCGGCGGCGTCCTCGTCGCCCGGCGACCACCACGTCCGTCCGCACAGACAGGCCAGCACGTGAGCCAGCACGTCGCCGCTCCCCCGGCAGCCGCGCCCGCCCGACCTCCGTCGCTGCTGCGGAGCCGGAACTTCCTGCTGCTGTGGAGCGGCCAGACGGTGAGCGAGCTGGGCACCCGGATCGCGAGCGTGGCCGTCCCACTGCTGGCCGCCGACACCCTGCATGCCAGCGTCTTCCAGGTCTCGCTGCTCACGTTCCTGGCCTGGCTGCCGTATCTGCTCGTCTCGCTGCCGGCGGGCATCATCGCGGACCGGGTGGACCAGCGCCGCCTGATGATCGCGTGCGACCTGGGTCGGGCCGCGCTGATGCTGTCGCTGCCGGTGGCCGCGCTGGTTGGGCAGCTCACGCTCGGCTACCTGTACGCGGTGGTCGGGCTCTCCGGGGTGCTCACCGTGCTCTTCACCGTGGCGTACAAGAGCATGCTGCCGCGGCTCGTCCCGGCGGCGCGGTTGGTCGACGGCAACGCCAAGCTCACCATGAGCCAGGACGCCGCCGAGCTGGTCGGCCCGACGGTCAGCGGCGTGCTCATCGGGCTGGTCGGCGCGACCCGCACGTTCCTCAGCAACGGCCTGGCCTTCCTGCTCAGCGCGGTGACGCTGCTGCTGATCCGGGAGACGCCCCGGGCCGGGCCGGCACCCCGGGAGCGGGTGCCGCTGCGGGTGGAGATGACCGACGGGCTGCGCTTCATCCGCCGGCAGCCGATCCTGGTCAGCATCCTGGCCTGCACGACGACGTCGAACTTCTTCGTGATGGCGGCCGGCTCGATCGAGGTCACCTTCATGCTGCGCGAGTTGCACGCCTCGTCGGTGCAGGTCGGCCTGGTCTTCTCGGTCAGCGCGGTCGGCGGGCTGGTCGTCGGCGCACTGGCCGGGCGGCTGTCGGCCTGGATCGGCTCGGCCCGGGTGATCTGGGTGGCGATGACCGTGCCCGGCCCGTTCTACCTGCTGATGCCGCTGGCCCGACCCGGCTGGGGGGTGCTGCTCTACGGCGTCGGACTGGCGGCCTTCTCCGCCAACGCGGTGCTGTTCAACGTGGCCGCGATGACGTACCGGCAACGCATCACCCCGGCGGCGATCCTCGGCCGGGTCAACGCGGCGTTCCTCTGGATCTGCTTCGGGGTGATCCCGCTCGGCGCACTGGTCGGCGGCACGCTCGGCACGGCGCTGGGCCTGCGCCCGGCGCTCTGGATCTGCGTGCTCGGGACCTGGAGCGCCTGCCTGTTCCTGCTCTTCTCGCCGCTGCGGACCATGAAGGACATGCCGGAACCGGCGGTTTCGTCATAGGGTCCGGGCAGGCTGACCGGGACGACGCACGACGCGAAGGAGCACCCGGGATGAGGAAGATCGTCGTACACATGAGCGTGTCGTTGGACGGCTACTTCGAGGGTCCGGGCGGCGACATCAGCTGGCACCGGGTCGACGAGGAGCTGCATCAGCACTTCAACGACGAGCTCCGCACGATGGGCGGCTTCCTGAACGGGCGGGTTACCTACGAGCTGATGGCCGCGTTCTGGCCGACGGCGGACCAGGACCCGACCAGCAGCGCGCCGATGAAGGAGTTCGCCGGCATCTGGCGCGACATGCCGAAGATCGTCTACTCGCGCACGTTGGAGAAGGCCGACTGGAACGCCACCGTCGTCCACGAGGTGGAGCCCGACGAGGTGCGCCGGCTCAAGGCCGAGCCGGGCGGCGACCTGGCGCTCGGCGGGGGCGACCTGCTCGCCACCTTCGCCCGGCACGACCTGGTCGACGAATACCGGACCTACGTGCACCCGGTGCTGATCGGCCACGGCCGGCCGCTGTTCCCCTCCCGCGACGCACGCACCGACCTGCGGCTGGTCGAGGGCCGTGTCTTCGGCAACGGCGTCGTCCTGCTCCGCCACCAGCGCGCCTGACCGTCCGGCCGCGCCCCGCTGCGACTGCGTCTGTCGCCGGCCCGGCCGCGACGGCGCGCGGCCGCCGGACGGCCGGCGGCGGTGCGGCGGCCGTGCGGCGTCGCCCCGGCCGCCGGTGTGCTGGTCAGATGCCGGCGCCGCTGGTCTCGGCCCGCACCCGGGCCAGGAGGTCGGTGAACGGGCCGGGCCGCTCGAACAGCGACCGGTGCCCGGCGCCGTCGAGCACCACCCGCTCCTTGCGGGGCGCCTCGAGCAGGTCGTACCACTCCCGCAGCAGCGCGAGCCGGCCCGGCACCTCGTGGGCGCCGTCGACCAGCCACACGGGCACCTGGAGCTGGCGCACCTGGCGGCGGAGGTCCACGTCCTGCACCGTCGGGTAGAGCGCGTCGAAGCCGTCGAGCGGCCCGACCAGCGCGTGCACCTTCTCCAGCAGCCCGTACTCCGGGACGTCGACAATTCCCGACGTCCCGGCGCCGGGCCGGTCGTAGTCGAACGCGCCGGCCTCGTTGGCGAGCAGCGGCTCGTAGTCGTACATCCGGTCGTACGGTGGCGGACCCAGCGCGGTGAGCCGGTCCGCCAGGTCGGCCCGGCCGGTGCGGCGGGCCCAGGCGATCGTGTCGGCGTGCTGGCGGCGGTCGGCCTCGCGCAGGTCCACCGCCTGGCCCACCCCCACGTACGCCCGGAACAGCTCGGGACGCCGCTGCACGGCGGTGACCCCGACCAGCGAACCGCCGGAGTGCGCCACCAGGTAGACCTTCTCCTGCCGGAAGCGGGCGCGCAGGTGCTCGACCACGGCAAGGACGTCGGCGACCTCGCTGTCGAGCGTGAACGACGACGACGGCGCGAAGGCACCCCACGACTTCGCGGCACCCCGACGGTCCAGGGTGGCCACCACGAACCGCTGCTCCAGCCCGGCCAGGTGCCGGCGCACCGCGCCGACCTCCGAGGAGCCCGGCCCGCCGGGCAGGAAGAGCAGGACCGGTGCCGCCGGGTCCGCGCCGCGCAGCATCAGGCCGAGCGACCGGTCGCCGGTGTCCACACTGGTCAGCTCGGCGATCCCACCGTCGATCCGGTCCGTGCGGGCCGGCAACGCCACCGCCACCGCGGCCAGCAGGACCACCGCGGCCGCCAGGCCGGTCGCGATCCGTCGCAGCCACAACCACGCCGAACGGGATCGGGCGGCTGCCGGTGCGGGGTCAGCGACCGGCTCACCGGCGGCGCCCTGCCTCCCGGCGGTGGCCGCGGCACGATCGGCGACCGCCTCTCCGGCGGCAGCCGGCTCTCCGGCCGCGGCTCGGTCGCCCCGTCGGGCCAGGCCGGCGCCGTAGGCCGCACCGACCAGTAGCGGCAGCAGCGTGAACAGGCCGTGCAGCCCTCGGCCGAGCAGCAGCGCGGCGAAGCCGAAGCCGCTCAGGTGCGGGGCGTCGACCGTCGGCCCGCGCAGCCGGATCCGCACCAGCTCGACCGCCACCGCGAAGAGCACCGGGGCGGCGAGCATGGCCCAGCGCGACCGGGTCAGCCAGCCGGCCGCGAGCCCGACGGCGACGCTGACCACGGCGGACAGGATTGCTTCGACGCCGGTGCCCGGGCCGCGCGGCGTCCACCAGCCGACGACCAGGCCCCAGAGCACCGGAAGCAGAACCGCTGTCGCACGGGCCGGGGTGGGACGGGGGAAGGAGGGCTTGACCATGACACCTCGCCGGGCCGGAGTCGTCGGGCCTCCAGCCTAATGAAGATCGATCTGACCCGCTGTCCCAATTCGATCACTCAGAGGCCACCCACGGCCCCGTCGGAATCGGTCCGGGTCGCCGTCGCCGGCTGCCGGTCGCCAGTCGCCGGCCGCTGGCCGCTGGCCGCTGGCCGCTCGCGAGGTCAGCCGAACCAGACCAACCCCTGCCCGTGCCCGCGGGTCCAGGCGAGCGGCCGCCCGTCCAGCGCAAGCACGTTGTAGAAGGCGTCGCCCGGCGGGTCCGGTAGCCCCTGGTGGGGCAGCACAGCCGGATCCTCGTTGGCGATCCAGTGGCCGGGCAGGTCGCGGACGAGGTCGACGAACGCCTCCCGCCGTGGCGTCGGCACCTGGTACAGCACCGACGTGTGGAAGACCACCAGTGTCGCGTCGGCCGGCGCCCGCGCGGCCAGTGCCGGCAGGTCGTCCACCAGGTCGCCGCGGACGAGCAGCGGCGGGTCGGCGGCGGCGACCGCGGCCGCGGCGCGCAGCCGGGCGCGGCGGTGCGTGTGCTCCGGCCAGATGAGGGCGTCCAGCCACGCGACGTCGGCCGGATCGGTCACGTCCAGTGGGTTGAGGTCCAGGCCGGCCCGCCAGACCACCTCGGGCCGGGCGGCCGGCACGGGCGCGCCGGTGGCCGCGCAGTCGAGGACCGGCTCGCCGGCGCCGACCCGCCGGTCGCCGTAGCGGTAGGCGTACCGGTCGGGGTAGAGGCAGAGCCCGGCGGACGCGCCCACCTCCAGCAGCGCGAGCGGCTGCGGCAGCGCGGCGAGCGCCGGCAGCAGCACCGCGCAGCGCCCCGCCTCGTTGGTCTGGGTCGCCCGGACGCGCATCTCGGCGGCGATCGCCGGCCAGTTCGCCACCGTGAAGTCGTGGAACGCGGCCGCGTCGTCGACCGGGCCGCCCAGCAGCCGGACCACGCCGAACAGCAGGTTCGGCTGCCGCTTGGCCGGTGGCAGCGTGCCGAGCAGGTCGAGCAGGTCACGGTCGCGGGACACCGCGAGCGCCAGGCGCCCGTACGTCGGCGAGAGCCCCCGCACCTCCCGGGCGCCGAACTCGACGTACGCGTCAGCCGTCGTCATCACCCGATGATCCCAGCGACCGCCGTGGACCGGCGGCCCGAAAAGGGTGACGGTCAGCACCCGCCGACCGGCGGCCGGACGACCCTGGAAACGGCGCTGCCCCGGCCTCCGATCGGAGGCCGGGGCAGCGCCCTGTGTCGCTCCCGGTTTCAGCTGCAGCCGCTGGTGGAGCCGCAGCCCTCGCAGACGTAGCAGCTGCCGGCGGGGCGCATCTTCGTGCCGCAGGTGAAGCAGAGCGGCGCGTCGGCGGCCTTGCCGATCACGGCCTCGAGCAGCTCGGTGCTGGAGCCGACCGACGGCGCCGGCTTGGCGGCGGCGACGTCGGCGACCTCCAGCGCGGGCTGGGCGACCGGGCCGGTCTTCGGCTCCTCCGGCTTGGTCTCGACCGGGGCGGAGGCGGCCATCGCGGCGAGGTCCGCGCCGCTCTCCGCCTCCGCCTCGGCCCGCAGCTGGGCGGCCCGCTCGCTGGCGGTGAAGATGCCCAGCTCCGCACGGCGGTCGTACGGCAGGAAGTCCAGCGCCAGGCGACGGAAGATGTAGTCCATCACCGAGGCGGCCATCCGCACGTCCGGGTCGTCGGTCATGCCGGCCGGCTCGAAGCGCATGTTGGTGAACTTGCTGACGTACGTCTCCAGCGGGACGCCGTACTGGAGACCGATGGAGATGGCCACCGAGAAGGCGTCCATCACCCCGGCGAGGGTCGAGCCCTGCTTCGACATCTTGAGGAAGACCTCACCGAGGCCGTCGTCCGGGTAGGACGACGCGGTGAGGTAGCCCTCGGCGCCGCCGACGGAGAAGCTGACCGTCTCCGACGGGCGCTTCTTCGGCAGCCGCTTGCGCACCGGGCGGTACTCGACGACCTTCTCGACCACCTTCTCGACCTCGGCGGCCGGAGCCTCGGTGGCCTTGTTGGACTTGGCCACCGAGAGCGGCTGGCCGACCTTGCAGTTGTCCCGGTAGATCGCCAGCGCCTTGAGGCCGAGCTTCCAGCCCTCGAAGTAGATCTTCTCGACGTCCTCGACGGTGGCCGCCTCCGGCATGTTGACCGTCTTGGAGATGGCGCCGGAGACGAACGGCTGGATGGCCGCCATCATCCGCACGTGACCCATCGGGGCGATCGTCCGCTCGCCCATGGCGCAGTCGAAGACCGCGTAGTGCTCCGGCTTGAGGCCGGGGGCGTCCACCACGTGGCCGTGGTCGGCGATGTGCTCGACGATCGCCTCGACCTGCTCCTCGGGGTAGCCGAGGCTGCGCAGGGCGCGCGGCACGGTCTGGTTGACGATCTGCATCGAGCCGCCGCCGACCAGCTTCTTGAACTTGACCAGCGCCAGATCCGGCTCCACACCGGTCGTGTCGCAGTCCATCATGAAGCCGATGGTGCCGGTCGGCGCGAGGACGCTCGCCTGCGAGTTGCGCCAGCCGTTCTTCTCGCCGACCTTGTTGCCCAGGGTCCACTGCTTCGTGGCCTCCCGCTGGATCGCGGTGGCCACGGTGCCGGCCGGCTTGATCTCGTCGTTGGCCGCGGCGTGCTTGCGCATGACCCGCTTGTGCGGCTCCGCGTTGCGCGCGTAGCCGTCGTAGGGACCGACGACGCCGGCCAGCTCGGCCGAGCGCCGGTAGGCGGTGCCGGTCATCAGCGAGGTGATCGCGGCGGCGACCGAGCGGCCCTGGTCCGAGTCGTACGGCAGGCCGGAGGCCATCAGCAGGGCGCCGAGGTTGGCGTAGCCGATGCCCAGCTGCCGGTAGGCGCGGGACGTCTCACCGATCTTCTCGGTCGGGAAGTCGGCGAAGCAGATCGAGATGTCCATCGCGCTGATGACCAGCTCGACCGACTTGACGAACTTCTCGACCTCGAAGCCGCCGTCGGCGCGGAGGAACTTCATGAGGTTGAGCGAGGCCAGGTTGCACGAGGAGTTGTCTAGGTGCAGGTACTCCGAGCACGGGTTCGACGCGGTGATCCGCCCGGTCTCCGGGCAGGTGTGCCAGTCGTTGATGGTGTCGTCGTACTGCAGGCCGGGGTCGGCGCACTCCCAGGCGGCCTGGGAGATGGTGCGGAACAACTTCTTGGCGTCGATCGTGTTGATCACCGACCCGTCCAGCCGGCCGCGCAGGTCGAAGCTGCCCTCGTTCTCGACCGCCGACATGAACTCGTCGGAGACGCGGACCGAGTTGTTGGCGTTCTGGTACTGGACGCTGACGATGTCGGCGCCGCCCAGGTCCATGTCGAACCCGGCGTCGCGCAGCGCGCGGATCTTGTCCTCCTCGCGCGCCTTGGTGACCACGAACTCCTCGATGTCCGGGTGGTCGACGTCGAGGATGACCATCTTGGCCGCGCGCCGGGTGGCGCCACCGGACTTGATGGTGCCGGCCGAGGCGTCGGCGCCGCGCATGAAGCTCACCGGGCCGGACGCGGTGCCGCCGGAGGAGAGCAGCTCCTTGGAGGAGCGGATCCGGGAGAGGTTCACCCCGGAGCCGGAGCCGCCCTTGAAGATCAGCCCCTCCTCCTTGTACCAGTCGAGGATCGAGTCCATGGAGTCGTCGACGGCGAGGATGAAGCACGCGCTGACCTGCTGCGGCGACGGCGTGCCGACGTTGAACCAGACCGGCGAGTTGAAGCTGAACACCTGGTGCAGCAGCATCCAGGTCAGCTCGTGGGCGAAGACCTCGGCGTCGGCCGGGCCGGCGAAGTAGCCGTACTCCTCACCGGCGGTGCGGTAGGTGGTGACCACCCGGTCGATGAGCTGCTTGAGCGACCACTCCCGCTCCGGGGTCCCCACCGCTCCCCGGAAGTACTTGGTGGTCACGATGTTCGCCGCGTTGACGCTCCAGGCCTCGGGAAACTCCACCCCGCGCTGCTCGAAGTTGATCGAGCCGTCCCGCCAGTTCGTCATCACGACGTCCCGGCGCTCCCAGGTGACCTCGTCGTACGGGTGGACCCCCTCCGTCGTCCAGACCCGCTCGATCTTCAGTCCCGCGCCCGCCTTGCTTCGTGAACGGCTTGTTGTCACGCCGTCGCCCCCCTCGTCTGCGCGGTCACCCACCGCGCGTCCCAATCTCTCGAACAAAACTGCGAAGAATCAGCTGGTGCGGCCGGCGGTCTCGACCGCCTCGGCCCCGCCGTTCTCCCGGGCGCGGGCCGCCGCCCGCAACGTCTCGATCTCGCGCTCGAAGTCGGCGAGCGAGTCGAAGGACCGGTAGACGCTGGCGAATCGCAGGTAGGCGATCTCGTCCAGGTCCCTCAGCGGGCCCAGGATGGCGAGCCCCACCTCGTGGCTGGGGATCTCGGCGGCCCCCTTGGCCCGGATCGTCTCCTCGACGCGCTGAGCCAGCAGCGCGAGCGAATCATCGTCCACCGGCCGGCCCTGGCACGCCTTGCGCACCCCGCCGATGATCTTCGTCCGGCTGAACGGCTCGGTTACCCCGCTGCGCTTGACCACCGCGAGGACGGCCTCCTCCACCGTGGTGAACCGCTTGCCGCACTCCGGGCAGGACCGCCGTCGCCGGATGAGCTGGCCGTCGTCGGCCTCCCGCGAGTCGACCACCCGGGAGTCGGCGTGCCGGCAGTACGGACACCGCATCTCGGACCTCCTCGATCGACCACGGCCGCACCGGGCACCCCGGGCACGGCCGGCCCCGGCGGCGCCATCGCTCGGATGGCCGCCCGCCGTGCGGCTGTGCGGGGGTGCGATCGGTAGTCGGACCCAACCTATAGGCAACTTACGCCCGTGTGACTACTACATCTAGGGGTCGACCGTATGCCGCCAGCGGACCCGGGTCAAGTTGGGCGGCGTGTCCGGCGCGTCACCCACCGCCCCGGTCATTCCGCCCCGACCGACCCGGCGGCGCCACCGTGGCCGACCCGCCGGTGAACCCAACGGGTGGGCCCTCGCGCGGTTACCGGCCGGCCGGCCCCGGTCGGCCGACCGTCCGACGCGCGGGACCGACGGACGGCGAGTGTTCGAACACGCGTGCCAACCGACGTACCATCTATCAGAACGGGCGTACGAGCGAAGTGGTTTTCCGCGCGACACGCCGGTGAGAGGTCGTACAGATGTTTGAAAATGACCGATCTCACCTATACGGTCATGAACAACCGGTCGCGGTGGATCACCACCGCACCGGCAGCGCACCACCGTACCCACCGCACGCACCACGAGCCGCCGAGGCACCCAGCGCCGACCAGGGAGGACGGACGTGACCGAGGACCGGGCCAGCCGGCCGAAGAACCCGCAGCAGATCGCCGAGGCGGGTCCACCGGCCGCTCGGCGCCGGGGCACCGCACGCAGCCGGACGGGCCAGCCCGCCGTGCGCCCGGTCACCCCGGTGGTCAGCGCCTTCCCCGACCCCGCGTCGGTCGACCTGACCGCCCGCCAGCGGCGGATCCTGGAGTTCATCCGCACCTGGGTCGAGCGGCACGGCTACCCGCCGAGCGTCCGCGAGATCGGCGAGGCGGTCGGCCTGGTCTCGCCGTCCAGCGTCGCCTACCAGCTCAAGGAGCTGGAGAAGAAGGGCTTCCTGCGCCGCGACCCCAACCGCCCCCGCGCGGTGGACGTGCGCGCACCGAGCGACCTGGTCGACGACGAGCTGAGCCGCGCCCAGCGCCCCACCCCGGCGTACGTGCCGATGCTGGGCCGGATCGCCGCCGGTGGGCCGATCCTCGCCGAGCAGGCCGTGGAGGACGTCTTCCCGCTGCCCCGCGAGCTGGTCGGTGAGGGCGAGGTCTTCATGCTCCAGGTCAAGGGCGACTCGATGCTCGACGCGGCGATCTGCGACGGCGACTGGGTGGTGGTGCGGCAGCAGCCGACGGCCGAGGTCGGCGACATCGTGGCCGCCATGCTCGACGGCGAGGCGACCGTGAAGACCTACCGCCGCCGGGACGGCCACGTCTGGCTGATGCCGCAGAACCCGGCCTTCGACCCGATTCCCGGCGATGACGCCACCATCATGGGGCGGGTCGTCGCGGTGCTGCGCCGCATCTGACGGATGATGGGTGACCGCCTGCGCGGCGGTCACCACCCGACCAGGAGGTTCAGTAGCGGTCGCCGCGGTGGCCGCGACCGGGATACTGGCCGTAGGGGTCGCCGTCGTCGTCGCGCCGGCGGCCCGGTCGCTGACCGCCGTAGTCCGGCTCCGGTCCGCTGCGCCGTGGCGGCTCTGCTCGGCCGCCGCCGTATCCACCCGCGCCGCCGGGCTGGCCGCCGCCGTAGACCCCGCCGCCGGGCCGTCCACCACCACCCGGCGGACGGCCACCGCCACCGCCACCGCCGTAGACGCCTCCACCGGCCGGACGGCCACCGCCGCCGCCCGCACGACCACCGCCACCGGCCGGACGCGCAGCGCCACCGCCGCCGGCCGGACGGGCACCGCCGCCGCCAGCGGGCCGGGCGCCACCGTAGACGCCACCCGAGCCGCCGGCCGGACGGGCACCGCCGTAGACCCCGCCCCCGGCCGGGGCCGCGCCATTGCGGCCGCCGCCGTAGACGCCACCGGCAGCCGGAGCACCGCCGTAGACCCCGCCGCGGGACCGCCCCGCACCCGGTTGGTCCTCGTCCGTCCGGCCGCCGGGCACGATGTCGTCCCGGTCGCCGTCCGACTGATCATCGGTGGCCGGGTTGCGGCGGGCCCGGAGAATGCCGACGATGCCGGCGCCCACCAGCAGTGCCCCGACCACTCCGACCGCGCCGATCAGGTACGTGATGTCCTTGAGGCTGAGGCTGTCGAACCAGGACCGGCTCGCCGCCGGCTTGGCGGCGGTCTCCGCGCTCACCGGCGCCGCGGTCGCGGTGGAGGGGGTGTAGGCGAGGATGTCGATCGGGTCCTCGGCGCTGAACTGCTGGCCGTCGGAGACGGTGAGGAAGGTCTTGCCGTCCGTCGAGTAGCTGATCGCCTCGCCGAACGGGTCCGTCAACGGGGTCACCCGCGGCTTGCCGGTGGTCAGTGCCGCGACGATGTCGCCACCGGTGACGTCGAACTCGAAGGCGTCGGCGTACGTGCGCAGCACCACCCGGCTGCCGTCGGGCGAGCGGGCGGCCCCGGTGATCGCCACCCGACCGAAGGTGTTGAGCGGGTTCTCCGTCTCGGTCTTGGGCAGCGCGATGTCGCCGACCTTCTCCATCGGCACCGGCTCGGTGTCGCCGTTCTTGAGCTTCGCGGTGGGGCGGTAGATCTGCGCCTTGCCTGAGGTCACCTTCGTGATGATCAGCGGCACGCCGTCATCCCCGAGGAGAAGAGCCTCGGCGTCGTGCGGCTTGTTCTCGGGATACGAGAGGCGGTGGAGCACCGGCTTGCTGGCGCCGGTGAGGGGCATGGTCCAGACCGCCACCCGTGACCGCCGCTGCTTGGCGGTGACGTTGTCGCCGATGTCGGCGATCCAGAGCGTCTTCTTGTCCTTGGACAGCGCCAGGTCCTCGGTGTCGTACGGGCCGTCGCCGCTGTAGGAGACCGGAGTCTTTGAGATCTTGCACTTGGTGTCGAGGAAGAAGACCCGCTTACGCGCGTCGGTCTCGGTGCTGTCGTTGATCACGACGTAGCCGGTCGCCGTCGCCACCAGACCGGAGAGCTCACGGAGCCGCTCGTCGGTGACGGAGCACCGCTTCTTGCCCGGCACGGGCTCGGGGGCGGCGGCCTGAGCGGGGGCGGCCGGGGCCGGAGCCGCAACGGCGGCTCCGCTGAACGCCACGGTCGCCCCCAGCAGTCCGAGGGCGACCGTGACCGAGGAAACAGCGCGGCGCATTCCGCCAGTGTCGCATGCCGCAGGTTTCGACCGGGTGACGCCGGGACGCTCACGCCCCGGCGGCAACCGCCTGCCCCACCGCGTACGGGGCCAGCTCGGCGGCGATCGCCTCGCTCACCCGCACGTGCAGCAGGGTGCCCTCGGGCAGGTGCGCCGTGCTGAGCACCTCGCCCTGCCGGTGCACCCGGGCCACCAGGTCGCCCCGGTCGTACGGCAGGACCGCCCGGACCTCCACGGCCGGCTGCGGCAGCCGCGACTCGACGGTGGCCCGCAGCTCGTCGATCCCGCGCCCCGAGTGCGCCGAGGCGAAAATCGCCTCCGGCCAGAGCCGCTTCAACCGCAGCAGCGTCTCCTCGTCGGCGGCGTCGATCTTGTTGACCACCAGCAGCTCGGGCAGCTTGTCGGCGCCCACCTCGGCGAGCACCTCGCGCACTGCCCGGACCTGCTCCTCCGGATCCGGGTGGGTGCCGTCTACGACGTGCACCACCAGGTCGGCCTCGGCCACCTCCTCCAGCGTCGAGCGGAACGCCTCGACGATCTGGTGCGGCAGGTGCCGGACGAACCCGACCGTGTCCGAGAGGGTGTAGAGCCGGCCGTCGGCCGCCGTGGCCCGACGGGTGGTCGGGTCGAGGGTGGCGAAGAGCGCGTTCTCGACCAGCACGCCCGCGCCGGTCAGCCGGTTGAGCAGGCTGGACTTGCCGGCGTTGGTGTAGCCGGCGATGGCCACCGCGGGCACCGCGTTGCGGGAACGACGGGCGCGCTTGGTCTGGCGTACCGTCGTCATGCCCTTGATCTCGCGGCGCAGCCGCGCGATGCGGTGCCGGATCCGGCGCCGGTCGGTCTCGAGCTTGGTCTCACCGGGACCACGCAGGCCCACGCCACCACCCGCGCCACCGCCGCGGCCGCTACCACCGGTCTGGCGGGAGAGCGTCTCACCCCAACCACGCAGGCGGGGCAGGAGGTATTCGAGCTGGGCCAGCTCGACCTGGGCCTTACCTTCCTTGCTCTTGGCGTGCTGCGCAAAGATGTCGAGGATCAGCGCGGTCCGGTCGACGACCTTGACCTTGGTGCGCTGCTCCAGGTTGCGCAGCTGCGACGGGGAGAGCTCACCGTCGCAGATCACCGTGTCGGCGCCGGTGGCGAGCACCACAGCGCCCAGGTCGTCGACCTTGCCCCGACCGATGTAGGTGGCCGGGTCGGGCCGGTTGCGCCGCTGGATGAGACCCTCGAGCACCTGCGAACCGGCCGTCTCGGCCAGCGCGGCGAGCTCGGTGAGCGAGTTGTCGGCGTCGCTCTGGCTGCCCTCGGTCCATACGCCGACGAGGACGACGCGCTCCAGCCGGAGCTGGCGGTACTCGACCTCGGTGATGTCGGTGAGCTCGGTGGAGAGGCCGGGGACCCGCCGCAGCGCCTGCCGCTCCGACAGCTCGAACTCGCCGGTCGTGGCGTCGAGCTCCTCATCTTCGAAGGGAATGACGACGGTGTCCTGGTCGCGCAAGCTGATCTCCTGTCCGTTCTGTCACGTACCGAGCAATCCTGACATGTGACAACGCCCGGCGCACCTGTGATATGCCCGGAGGCGTACCCGTCGGTAGCGGGGCCGGATACCGGCCGACCTGCGAGGGCGGGTAGAAATGCCAGTCGAGCCGTTCAGTGCCGACGGAGGGAAACCTGTGGCCATCACCCGACTGCCGAGTGCCGGATTCTCCATCACGATCCGGATCGCCGTACCGGCGGACGCCTCGTCGATCGGACGGCTGACCACCTCCGTCGGTGAGGCCGGCGCGATCGTGACCGCGCTGGACGTGGTCGACTCCGACCCGACCCACGTGCTCGTCGACCTCACCTGCGACACCGCCGACGCCAGCCACGCCGACCAGGTCGTCGAGGCGCTCACCGCGCTCGACGGCGTGGACGTGCGCAAGGTCTCCGACCGGACCTTCCTGCTGCACCTCGGCGGCAAGATCGAGGTCACCCCGAAGGTCGCGCTGCGCACCCGCGACGAGCTGTCCCGGGCGTACACACCGGGGGTCGCCCGGGTCTGCATGGCGATCGCGGAGAACCCGGCGGACGCCCGGCGGCTGACCATCAAGCGGAACACGGTCGCCGTGGTCAGCGACGGCTCGGCGGTGCTGGGCCTGGGCAACCTCGGGCCGGCGGCGTCGCTGCCGGTGATGGAGGGCAAGGCCGCGCTCTTCAAGCGCTTCGGCGGGGTGGACGCCTGGCCGGTGGTGCTCGACACGCAGGACACCGACGAGATCGTCGCCATCGTCAAGGCGATCGCCCCGGCGTACGGCGGGATCAACCTGGAGGACATCGCCGCCCCCCGGTGCTTCGAGATCGAGGCCCGGCTGCGCGAGGCGCTGGACATCCCGGTCTTCCACGACGACCAGCACGGCACCGCGATCTGCGTGCTCGCCGCGCTGACCAACGCGCTGCGGGTGGTGGGCAAGCAGCTCGCGGACGTCCGCGTGGTGGTCTCCGGCGCCGGCGCGGCCGGCACCGCGATCATGAAGCTGCTCCTGCGTCAGGGCGTCGGCGACATCATCGCGTACGACCGGCAGGGCGCCCTGCACCGCGGGCTGACCGGGCTCAACCCGGCCTGGCAGTGGCTGGCCGAGAACACCAACAAGGAGAACTACTCCGGGGACCTGCCCGGGGCGATCATGGACGCGGACGTGTTCATCGGGGTGAGCGCGCCGAACCTGCTCACCGGCGAGGACATCGCCAAGATGGCCAAGGACGCGATCGTGTTCGCGCTGGCCAACCCCGACCCGGAGGTCGACCCGCGGGAGGCGCGCAAGCACGCCGCGGTCGTCGCCACCGGCCGGTCGGACCAGCCCAACCAGATCAACAACGTGCTCGCCTTCCCCGGCGTGTTCCGCGGCATGCTCGACGCGCACGCCGAGGAGTTCACCGAGGAGATGGCGATCGCGGCGGCCCGGGCCATCGCGGACGTGGTCGGCGAGGACAAGATCAACCCTACGGTGATCGTGCCCAGCGTCTTCGACTCCCGGGTCGCCCCCGCGGTGGCCGCCGCCGTACGCGCCGCCGCGCAGAACCCGTCGCCCGTGCCGGCCGCCGACCCCGGCCCGGCCGACCTCCCCGAGATCGCCGCCGAAGCGTCCGCCACCCCCTGACGGCGCCGCTACGCGCAGTCGATCATGCAGTCGTGGCGCCAGCTTCGCCCCGACTCGGGGCCTTGGGGAGGCACCACAACTGCGTGATCGGCGCAGGGGTCCCGGGAAGCGGGTCAGGCGTGCAGGGACTCCGGGGTGATCTGTCCGGTGGCTACCAGGACGGCGGGACCGGCGAGCCAGCAGGAGTCGTCCGTCACCGTGACGGTGAGGCGGCCACCGGGAAGGTCGACCGCGACCACCCCGGTTGCCCGGGCGGCCTCGTGCAGCGCCACTGCGGCCACCGCGCAGGCGCCGGTGCCGCAGGAGAGGGTCTCCGCCGACCCGCGCTCGTACACCCGCATCAACACGTGCCCGTCGGCCCCCTCCACCGGTGTGCCCGGTGCGGTGAACTCGACGTTCACGCCCGCCGGAAAGACCGCCGGATCGACCTGGGGCGCCCGGGTGAGGTCCAGCTCCGGCAGCTCCAGCCCGCCGGGGAGCGGGCAGACCAGGTGGGGGTTGCCCACGTCCACGGCGGTGCCGGTCAGCGTCAGGCCGCCCAGGGTGGCGGTGGAGGCGTCGTACACCCGGGGGCGCCGCATCTCGACGGCGACGGTGTCCCCCTCGACCCGCGCGCGCACGACGCCGGCCCGGGTGGCCACCGGCAGCGCCGCGCCGGTGGGCGTGGCGAGCCCCGTGTCGAGCAGGTAGCGGACGAAGACCCGGGCCCCGTTGCCGCACATCTCGGCGAACGAGCCGTCGGCGTTCCAGTAGTCCATGAACCACTCGGCCTCGCCGGCCAGCGCCGCGCCGTCCGGGTGCTTCGCGGACCGGACCACCCGCAGGACGCCGTCCGCGCCGATCCCCCGGCGCCGGTCGCAGAGCGCGGCGACCAGGCCGGGCGTGAGGTCGAGCGCCCCGTCCGGGTCGGGCAGGATCACGAAGTCGTTGCCGGTGCCGTGCCCCTTGGTGAACTCCACGCCTCCATCATCGCGCAGCCGCCGGCACCAGTCCCACCGCGGCCTCGACCAGGTCCGGCGCGGCCGAGTCCAGCCAGTGGATCCGGGGGTCGCGCCGGAACCAGGAGCGCTGCCGGCGGACGAACCTCCGGGTCGCGCGGATCGTCTCCTCGTACGCCTCGGTCTCGGTCAGCTCGCCGGCGAGGAAGCGCAGCACCTGCTGGTAGCCGAGGGCCCGGCTGGCCGTACGCCCGTACGGCAGGCCGCGGTCGACCAGTTCCCGCGTCTCGGCGACCAGCCCGTCGGCCCACATCCGGTCCACCCGCCGGGCGATCCGCTCGTCGAGCGGCCCGGTGTCCAGGTCGACGCCGATCTGCACCGACGGGTAGTACGGCGTCGGTTCGGGCAGCGACGCGGTGAACGGCGCCCCGGTCAGCTCGATCACTTCGAGGGCCCGGACGATCCGCCGGCCGTTGCCGGGCAGGATGCCGGCGGCGGCGGTCGGGTCGGCGGCGCGGAGGCGCGCGTGCAGCGGGGCGGGGCCGGCCTCGGCGAGCTCCCGTTCGAGCCGCTCCCGCACCGCCGGGTCGGTGCCGGGGAACTCGAACTGCTCCAGCACAGCCCGCACGTAGAGCCCGGAGCCGCCCACCAGCAGCGGGACCCTCCCCCGCGCCAGGATGTCGTCGACCGCCGCCCGGGCCAGCCCCTGGTACTCCGCGACGCTGGCCGGTTCGGTGACCTCCCAGATGTCGAGCAGGTGGTGCGGCACGCCGTCCCGCTCGGCCGGGCTGAGCTTGGCGGTGCCGATGTCCATGCCCCGGTAGAGCTGCATCGAGTCGGCGTTGACCACCTCGCCGTCGAGGGCGTGCGCGAGCGCGATGCTCAGCGCCGACTTGCCCGCCGCGGTCGGCCCGACCACCGCGACGACCGTCCCGACCGGCGGGTGGCTGCCGCCCGGGTCGGCCGGCGGGTGGCTCTCTCCCGGGTCGGCCGGCCCGGTCACGCCGGCTCCCAGGTGGCGACGAGGTAGGCCACGCCGTACGGGGCCGTGTCGGAGAGCAGCTCACCGCGCCAGTCCCCGCCGGTCGCGCGCGCGGCGCCGGCCAGCACCTGCCACGGCGCCCGCCCGGCGACCTTCAGCTCCGCGGACAGCACCGGGTCCAGGCCGAGCAGGGCCTCGGCGTCCGCGCCGGCCAGGGCCGTGGCGACTCCCTCGTCGTACGGCTCGGCGCGCGGATCGGCGTAGCCGGGCGACCGCTCGCCCCGGCAGGCCGACCCGTCCCCGAGCACCAGCAGCGCGACCCGGGGACGGTGGTCGTGCACCTGCCCGGCGAGGGCCCGCAGCGTCGGCGCGTCGGCGGCGGCGGCCACCTGGACGGCGGCGACCGGCAGGCGCTCCTCGTGCCGGGCCAGCAGCCAGGCGCCGACGGTGAGGCTCAGCGGCAGCACCGCGCCCCGGTCGGGCTGCTCGGAGTCGAGCGGGACGGCCAGGTCCACGCCCCAGGGTTGCAGCGAACCGGTCGCCGGCGGCCGGATCCAACCGGTGGCCGGCCCGTCCCCGACCAGCACCACGGCGTCCGGCTCGTGGGCGAACAGCCGGGCGACGGCGGCGTCGCAGGCGGCGCGGAGATCGTCCAGTTCGGGTGCCGCGGCGCCGGCCACCTCGGGCACGAGCAGGGGCGGGTGTGGGCAGACGGCGGCGGCGACCAGTGGCACCCGCTCACCGTAGCGGGAATCTCCGGTGCGTCTCCGCGCCGATCCGGTCATCCGGGCGCTAGGACACCGTATGGTCACGGTCGGCGATAGGCGCTCGACGGGGACCGGGTCGGACCTGTGACAATGCCGGGAGAAACTTGGCTGCGCTGTGGCGGTGATCGGGAGAGTGCTCTCCCGGCGCCGGGAGAACGAGGATGGGCACATGAGCGACTGGACTGCCTTCGGACGGGTGGACGCGGACGGCACCGTGTACGTGAAGACCACCGAGGGCGAGCGGGTGGTCGGATCCTGGCAGGCAGGAGCACCGGAGGAGGGACTCGCGCACTTCGCGCGTCGCTTCGCCGACCTGGTGACCGAGGTGGACCTGACCGAGGCCCGGCTCAACTCGGGTGCGGCGGACGCCGGCCACTCGCTGAGCACGATCCGTCGGATCCGGGCCTCGCTCGCCGAGGCGCACGTGGTCGGCGACATCGACGGGCTGGCCACGCGGCTGGACCGGCTCGCCGGCGTCGCCGAGGAGAAGGCCGGTGAGGCCCGCGCGGCACGGGACGCGGCCCGGGGCGAGGCGCTTGCCCGCAAGACCGCCCTGGTCGAGGAGGCCGAGAAGCTGGCCGCCGAGTCGACCGGCTGGAAGACGGCCGGGGACCGGCTCAAGGAGATCCTCGACGAGTGGAAGACCATCCGCGGCGTCGACAAGAAGACCGACGGTGAGCTGTGGAAGCGGTTCGCCGCCGCCCGGGACGGCTTCACCCGCCGTCGGGGCGCCCACTTCGCCTCCCTCGACGCGCAGCGCAAGCAGGCGCAGACGGTGAAGGAGGAGCTGGTCACCGAGGCCGAGAAGCTCAAGGACTCCACCGACTGGGCGGCCACCGCCAACCAGCTCAAGGACCTGATGACCCAGTGGAAGGCCGCGCCGCGCGCCTCGAAGGAGGCCGAGCAGCGGCTCTGGGAACGGTTCCGGGCGGCGCAGGACGAGTTCTTCACCCGGCGCAGTGAGGTCTTCTCGGCGCGGGACAACGAGCAGCGCGCCAACCTGGAGCGTAAGCAGGCCCTGCTCGCCCAGGCGGAGGCGCTGGACGTCGACGGCGACCCCAAGGGCGCCCAGGCGAAGCTGCGGGACATCCAGGCGCAGTGGCACGAGGCCGGCCGGGTGCCCCGCGAGGCGGCCGCCGGCCTGGAGCGGCGGCTGCGCGCGGTCGACGACAAGGTCCGCGAGGTGATGGACTCGGCCTGGCGCCGGACCACCAAGGAGGACAACCCGCTGCTGGCCCAGATGCGGGCGCAGGTCGCCGAGGCCGAGGAGCGGCTCTCCCGGGCCCAGGCCGCCGGCGACGCCCGGCGGATCCGGGAGGCGGAGCAGGCGCTCGCCTCCAAGCGGCAGTTCCTCCAGCTCGCCGAACAGTCCAGCTGACCTCGTCACGGACGAAGCCCCTGGCCGACGCGACCGCGTCAGCCAGGGGCTTTACTGCTTTCCTCATGATCGTGCTCGAACACGGAAGTAGTGGCATCGACACGTCGTCGAGGCCTCTACTTCCGGGATGCGGCGCGATCGTGCGTTGGCGGAACCGCGCGTCAGTGCGCGGCGCAGCCGGACACCGGCTCGGGCGCCGCGGCCGGCGCGCCGATCGTGGGCAGTCCGAGCAGCACACCGGGGGTACGCGGGGAGCGCCCCGCCTCGGCCGCGTCGCCGGCCCGGGTGCGCCGGTGCGACAGCGGCTCGCCGTCGGCGTTGAGGTGGTGCGGGGCGGCGTACGTGACGGTGGTGTGCACGATGTCGCCGGGGCGGATCTGCCCGGCCAGGGAGCCGGCGTCGAAGTGCACCAGTCGGCCGTCGCGGGCCCGCCCGGACAGGCGGCCGGTCCGCTCGTCCTTGCGCCCCTCGCCGACGGCGACCAGCACCTCGACGGTCTCCCCCACGAGGCGCTTGTTCTCCGCCCAGGTGATCTCCTCGACGGCCGCGATCAGCCGCTCGTAGCGCTCCTGGACCACCTGCTTGGGCAACTGGCCGTCCATCGTGGCAGCGGGGGTGCCGGGGCGCTTGGAGTACTGGAAGGTGAACGCCGAGGAGAAGCGGGCCTCCCGGACCACGTCGAGGGTGCGCGCGAAGTCGGCGTCGGTCTCACCCGGGAAGCCCACGATGATGTCGGTGGTGATCGCCGCGGCCGGCATCGCCGCCCGGACCTTCTCGATGATCCCGAGGTACTTCTCGGACCGGTACGAGCGCCGCATCGCCCGCAGCACGTCGTCGGAGCCGGACTGCAGCGGCATGTGCAGCGAGTGGCAGACGTTGGGCGTCTCGGCCATCGCGGCGATGACGTCGTCGGTGAAGTCCTTCGGGTGCGGGCTGGTGAACCGGACCCGCTCCAGACCGTCGATGTCGCCGCAGGCCCGCAGCAGCTTCCCGAAGGCGTACCGGTCACCGAACTCGACCCCGTAGGAGTTCACGTTCTGCCCGAGCAGGGTCACCTCCAGCACGCCCTCGTCGACCAGGGCGCGCACCTCGGAGAGGATGTCGCCGGGCCGGCGGTCCTTCTCCTTGCCGCGAAGGGAGGGCACGATGCAGAACGTGCAGGTGTTGTTGCAGCCCACCGAGATCGACACCCAGCCGGCGTACGTCGACTCGCGGCGGGTGGGCAGCGTCGAGGGGAAGACGTCGAGGGACTCCATGATCTCCACCTCGGCGGCGGCGTTGTGCCGGGCCCGCTCGAGCAGCACCGGCAGCGAGCCGATGTTGTGCGTGCCGAAGACCACGTCCACCCAGGGCGCTTTGCGGACGATGTCGCCGCGGTCCTTCTGGGCGAGGCAGCCGCCGACGGCGATCTGCATCCCCGGGTGCTTGTCCTTGACGGGGCGCAGATGACCGAGGTTGCCGTAGAGCCGGTTGTCCGCGTTCTCCCGGACGGCGCAGGTGTTGAACACCACCACGTCGGGTTGCTCGTCGGCCTCGGCCGCGCGGACGTATCCGGCCTGCTCCAGCAGGCCGGAGATGCGCTCGGAGTCGTGCACGTTCATCTGGCAGCCGTACGTCCGCACCTGGTAGGTACGCGGGCTGCCCGCCGCTGCGGTAGTCATGACCAGGACAGCGTATCCGGGCCGACCGGATGGACCAGAACCGAGGAGGAGCCGTGTGCCGAAGCATCAAGACCCTGCGTGAGCCGTACACCCCGCAGGTGACCGACGCCGACGTCCAGGCGGCGGCGCTGCAGTACGTCCGGAAGATCTCGGGCTTCCGGACGCCCGCCGCGCACAACGCCGCCGCCTTCGACGCGGCGGTGGCCGCCGTCGCGGAGGCCACCCGAACCCTGCTCGACCAGCTCGTGGTGCGCGGCGCGTCCGCGCCGCGCGAGGGTCAGGCCGCGGCGAGCGCCGGGGCGACCGTGTCGGGAGCCCAGCGCGAGCGGTGACACTGGGACCAGCCGCGGCAGCCGGGATCGGCCTCGGTGCAGAGCCGCTGGTTGCTGAGCACCTCGCCGTCGTCGGTCTCCTGGACGTCGAAGTGCACCGGGCGGATCGTCCCGTCGGGCGACACCAGGAGGTGCCGGCCGGCGTCGAGGGTGTCGTCCCGCAGCAGGCAGTTGCGATCCAGCAGCCGCGCCAGCGCGGCGATGCTGGCGTGCTCGGAGAGCCCGTCGGGCACCCCGTAGCAGTCCACGATCGTGGCGAACTCGCCGGGCGCCTGCCAGACGTCGCAGATCACCGCGTACGTCGGCAGCCGCGCCGGGTCGGCGACCGCCAGGGGCATCACCACCCGGCCGAGTGCCTCGGCCAGCGCCGGGTAGACCTCCACGGGTCGTACCTGGTCGATTCTCCAGTTCCACAGCTCGGTCATGCCGCCTCCTCGCTGCGTTCGTCCCACCGGCCTTGGATCGGGCCTTACTGACGATGGTGGGGTGCATTTGACCCCAGCCGGGGGCAAGTTACCGGTCTGTGACCATTCCGGGCAAAATTTCCCGGAGCCCCCTGGCTCGGAGCAGCCGGAAGATGACAGTTTATCGGGTATGGTGCCGCATTCCGCCGGCGACACGAGGTGGTGTCCGACCCCCGACACTTCCGTCGCCGGACCGCGCTCCATCGACGACGATCCCTGCCGGGCCTCCGCGCGTCCCGTCGACGGGACCGGCCGGTACGGACCTTACCGGCCCGGCGCGGTGTCCGCCGCCCGCGCGCCGGGCCTCAGCGCACGACCACGAGATGCTCGCCGCGCGGTCGCAGCTCACCGACGACCGGGGCGCCCGGCACCTCGCCGGCCACCAGCAGACCCCCCGAGGTCTGCGCGTCGGCCAGCAGCAGCCGCTCGTCCTCCCCGGCCGCGCCGAAGTCGGTCCACGGGCGCACCCAGTCCAGGTTGCGCCGGCTGCCGCCGCTGACGTAGCCGTCGCGTACCGCCTCCCGGGCCCCCGCCAGGTACGGCACCCGCGACGCGTCGATGGCCACGGTCAGCCCGCTGGCCCGGCCCAGCTTCGACGCGTGCCCGAGCAGGCCAAAGCCCGTCACGTCGGTGCCGCAGCGGACACCCGCGGCCACCGCCGCCCGGGCCGCGTCGCGGTTCAACGCGCTCATCGTGGCCACCGCCTCGGGGAACCTCTCCCCGGTGGTCTTGTGCCGGGTGTTCAGCACCCCGACGCCGAGCGGCTTGGTCAGCGACAGCGGCAGGCCCGGCCGGCCCGCGTCCAGCGTGATCAGCTCCTCCGGGCGGACCACGCCGGTCACCGCCAGCCCGTACTTGGGACCGTCGTCGTCGACGCTGTGCCCGCCGGCCAGGTGGCAGCCGGCCTCGCGGGCCACGTCCTGCCCGCCGCGCAGCACCTCCCGGGCCAGCTCCAGCGGCAGCACCTCCCGCGGCCAGCAGAGCAGGTTCAGCGCGACCAGCGGGGTGCCGCCCATGGCGTACACGTCGGAGAGGGCGTTGGCCGCGGCGATGCGCCCCCAGTCGTAGGCGTCGTCGACGACCGGGGTGAAGAAGTCGGCGGTGCTGACCAGACCGGTGCGCTCGTCGAGCCGGACCACCGCGGCGTCGTCGCCGTGGTCCAGACCGACCAGCAGGTCGGCGGTGCCCGTCGCCGGCCCGAGACCGGCCACCATCGCCTCCAGCTCACCCGGAGGGATCTTGCAGGCGCAGCCACCGCCGCGGGCATACCGGGTCAGGCGTACCGGTTCCGTCATCCCGACATGATCTCGCCATCGGTCACCCACCGCCACCGCGATGGGGCCGTTTCGCGGTCAAAATCGGACTCCCGACGCTGTTCGCCGGCGGTGTTACCGCTCCGTGACCAACTGAGTTGCGTTCCGCCACATCCCCCCGCCTACAGTTGCCCAACCGGGGGTCATCCGACCCCGATCGGGAGACGACAGGGACGGTGGACGACGTGACGACGGGCGAACCGCTCATCGTGCTGGACTCGGTCAACAAGTGGTTCGGGCCGCTGCACGTGCTGGACGACGTCTCGCTCTCGGTCGGCCGCGGCGAGGTGGTCGTGGTGATCGGCCCGTCCGGCTCCGGAAAGTCGACGCTCTGCCGCACCATCAACCGACTCGAGCCGATCAACTCCGGCACCATCACCTTCGACGGGCAGCCGCTGCCGGCGGAGGGCAAGCCGCTGGCGAAGCTGCGCAGCGAGGTCGGCATGGTGTTCCAGTCGTTCAACCTCTTCGCGCACAAGACCATCCTGGAGAACGTCACCCTCGGGCCGGTCAAGGTGCGCAAGGAGAAGCCGGCGACGGCCCGCGAGCGCGGCCTGGCCCTGCTCGACCGGGTCGGCATCGCCAACCAGGCCGACAAGTTCCCCGCCCAGCTCTCCGGCGGTCAGCAGCAGCGGGCCGCGATCGCCCGCGCGCTGGCCATGCAGCCCAAGGCGATGCTCTTCGACGAGCCCACCAGCGCGCTCGACCCCGAGATGGTCGGCGAGGTGCTCGACGTGATGACGTCGCTGGCCCGCGACGGCATGACGATGGTCGTGGTCACGCACGAGATGGGCTTCGCCCGGCACGCGGCCAACCGGGTCATCTTCATGGCCGACGGGCAGTTGGTGGAGGATGCTCCGCCGACCGAGTTCTTCGCCAACCCCCGCAGCGAGCGGGCCAAGGACTTCCTCTCCAAGATCCTCACGCACTAGGCGTACACCGGAGCACGCCGTCCCCCGGCGGGTCCAACCCGAAGAAGGAGAAGAGTATGCGTATCACGCGCGTAGCGGCGCTCGCCGCGGCCGCCACCTTGGCGCTCGGCCTGACCGCCTGCGGTGGCGACGACGCCGGTGAGGACACCGGCGCCGGCAGCAAGACGTTCGCCGCCGGCAGCACGATGGAGCGGCTCAACAAGGCGCAGGCCATCAAGATCGGCACCAAGTTCGACCAGCCCGGCTTCGGCCTGAAGGGCCTGTCGGGCAAGCCGGAGGGCTTCGACGTCGAGGTCGCGAAGATCATCGTCAAGGAGCTCGGCATCCCCGAGGACAAGATCGAGTGGGTCGAGGCCCCCTCGAAGGTCCGCGAGGACGTCATCGTGAACGGCACGGTCGACCTCGTCGCCGCGACCTACACGATCAACGACAAGCGCAAGGAGCGCATCGCCTTCGCGGGGCCGTACTACGAGGCCGGCCAGAACGTCATGGTGAAGAAGGACGACACCACCATCACCGGCCCGGACTCCTTCAAGGACGGCACGAAGAAGGTCTGCTCGGTCACCGGCTCGACCCCCGCCGAGACCATCAAGCAGTACGTCAAGGACGTCGCCACCCAGCTGGTGCTCTTCGACACCTACGACAAGTGCCGCGACGCCCTCAAGGGCGGCCAGGTCGACGCCGTGACCACGGACAACGTGATCCTGCTCGGCTACATCGCCAAGGACGAGGCCTCGTTCAAGCTGGCCGGCGACAACTTCACCAAGGAGCCGTACGGCATCGGCGTGAAGAAGGAAGACAACGACTTCCGGACCTTCATCAACGACACGCTGGAGAAGGCGTACGCCGACGGCAGCTGGAAGAAGGCCTGGGACGACACGGCCGGCAAGTTCGGAGCCGAGCTGGGCAGCGCCCCGACCGTCAACCGCTACTGATCTGATCCCGTCGATCTGGAGGGTGGGGAGGAAGACCAACCCGTGAGTGTGCTCATCGACAAGTTCGACGTCTTCGCGGGTGGTTTCTGGCTCACCCTCCAGATCTGCTTGCTCGCCGCGATCGGCGCCCTGATCCTGGGCGCCGTCGTGGCGGTGCTCCGGATCTCGCCGGTGCCGCCGCTACGGGCGCTCGGCACCAGCTACGTGAACATCTTCCGGAACATGCCGCTGACCGTGGTGATGTTCTTCGCCGCGTTCGGCCTGCCGGCGCTCGGTTCGAACGCGGACTTCCTCCGCATCCCGGGCCTGGACTCGCTGTTCAACCGGCTCGGTACGGACCTGCCCTACTTCCGCTTCGCGCTGATCGCCCTGGTGCTCTACACCGCGGCCTTCGTCTGCGAGGCGCTGCGCTCGGGGGTCAACGCGGTGCCGGCCGGGCAGGCCGAGGCCGCCCGCTCGCTGGGGCTGACCTTCGGCCAGAACCTGCGGTACGTGGTGCTGCCCCAGTCCTGGAAGGCCTCGATCGTGCCGCTCGGTTCGGTGATCATCGCGATGATCAAGAACTCGGCGCTGATCGGCTTCTTCGGCGTGGTCGGTGACCTGTCGGCCACCGCCGACCAGCTCACCGGGGCCGAGGGCTACGCCTTCATCCCCGTCGCCATCGGCATCTCGATCGGATACCTGATCATGACGGTTCCCCTCGGCGCCCTCCTCGACCGGATCGAGAAGCGACAGGCGGTGGCCCGATGAGCCAGCAGACCGTCCTCTACGACGTACCCGGACCGCGGCAGCGCCGGATCACCCTCGTCAGCAGCCTCGTCGCCACCGTTCTGCTGCTGGTCGGCGCGTACTTCCTGATCTACCGGCCGCTGGACGACAAGGGCCAGTTCTCGATGGAGCTGTGGGGGCCGCTCGTCGACCCCTCCAACGAGAACTTCTCGCTGGTCTGGGACCGGATCGGGCTCGGCCTCAAGAACACCCTGATCGCGGCGGTGCTCGCGATCATCTCCTCGCTGGTGATCGGCACCCTGCTGGCGGTGCTGCGGATCCAGCTCAAGAGCCTGGCCCGGCGCCGGTTCACCGGGCTTGCCACCCCCGTGTCGTACCTGCTGCGCGGGCTGAGCGTCCTGCTGTCGGCGGTCACCCGGGTCTGCGTCGAGGTGTTCCGCGGCCTTCCCGTCGTCATCACCATCTTCTTCGTGGCCCGCGGCTTCCCCGAGTTCGGCGTCACCTTCGAGACGCTCTGGTACCTGGTCATCGGCCTCACCATCTACAACTCGGTGGTGATCGCCGAGATCCTCCGCTCCGGCATGGAGGGCCTGCCCGGCGGGCAGGGCGAGGCGGCGGCCGCGATCGGTCTGTCCCCGTTGCAGACCACCCGGATCATCCTGCTCCCGCAGGCATTCCGGATCATGCTCCCGGCGCTGATCAGCCAGCTGGTGGTGGTGCTCAAGGACACCTCGCTCGGCTTCATCATCAGCTACGAGGAGACCCTGAACATCGGCAAGCAGATCATCGGTGTGCTGGGCAACCCGATCCAGGTCTACGTGGTGATCGCGGTGCTCTTCATCGCGGTCAACTACTCGCTGTCGAAGCTGGCCCAGTACGTCCAGCGCCGGCTCTCCCGGGGCCGCAAGACCGCCGGCACGCCGGCCCAGAACCCGCCGCCGGCATCGGTCATGTCGCAGGCCGAGGGCGGCGGCATGGGTGGCGGCGTCTGAGCCACGCCGCACCGAGCAGAAGGGCCGCCCCGACGAATCGGGGCGGCCCTGTGCGTAGTCGTCGTGCCCGGGCCGGCTCGGCCGGATCCCGCCGGCCGTGTCAGCGGGCGATCTCGGTCACCCGGGACTCGCGGACCACGGTGACCCGGATCTGGCCCGGGTAGGTCAGCTCCTCCTCGATCTGCTTGGCGACGTCCCGGGCCAGCACGGCCGCGCCGATGTCGTCGACGTCGTCCGGCTTGACCATCACCCGGATCTCCCGGCCGGCCTGCATGGCGAAGACCTTCTCCACGCCCAGCTTGCTGGCCGCGATCTCCTCGATCCGCTCCAGCCGCTTGACGTACGCCTCCAGGCTCTCCCGCCGGGCACCCGGACGGCCGCCGGAGCAGGCGTCGGAGGCCTGGGTCAGCACGGCCTCGATGGTCTGCGGCGGCACCTCGTTGTGGTGCGCCTCGATGGCGTGCACCACGTCCTCGCTCTCGCCGTACTTGCGGGCCAGGTCGGCGCCGATGATCGCGTGGCTGCCCTCCACCTCGTGGGTGAGCGCCTTGCCGATGTCGTGCAGGAACGCCGACCGCTTGATGGTCGGCACATCCAGCTTCAGCTCGGCGGCCATGATGCCGGCGATGTGCGCCGTCTCCACCAGGTGCTTGAGGACGTTCTGCCCGTACGACGTGCGGTAGCGCAGCCGACCGAGCAGGCTGACCAGCTCCGGGTGGATCTCCGTGATGCCGACCTCGACCAGCGCGTCCTCGGCGGCCCGCTGGCAGAGCTGGTCCACCTCGTGTCGGGCCAACTCGTAGACCTCCTCGATCCGGTGCGGGTGGATCCGCCCGTCCAGGACCAGCTTCTCCAGCGTGAGCCGGCCGACCTCGCGGCGGACCGGGTCGAAGCAGGAGAGCAGCACCGCCTCCGGCGTGTCGTCGATGATCAGGTTGACCCCGGTCACCGACTCGAAGGCGCGGATGTTGCGCCCCTCCCGGCCGATGATGCGGCCCTTCATCTCGTCCCCGGGCAGGTGCAGGACGCTGACCACGCTCTCCGCGGTCTGCTCGCTCGCCACCCGCTGGATGGCGTCCACCACGATGTGCCGGGCACGCTGCTCGCCGGTGCTGCGGGCGTCCGCCTCGATGTCGCGCACCAGCAGCGCGGCCTCCCGCTTGGCCTGCGACTCGATGGCCTCGATCAGCTCCGCCCGGGCGGTGTCGGCGGTCAGCCCGGCCACCCGCTCCAGCTCGCGGCGACGCAGCTCCTCGGCCTCGAGCAGCTCTGCCTCCCGCCGGCCGAGCGCGGCCTCCCGGGCCGCCAGCGCGGCGCTGGACGCGGTGAGTTGGCGCTCCCGCTCGGCGAGCCGCTCGACCTCCTCGGTGTGCAGCCGCTCCCGCTCGTCCATCCGGGCGGCCCGCCGCTCCACCTCGGCCGCCTGCTCCCGGGTGGTCGCGGCGAGGACCGCCACCTCGCGCTCACCGCTGCGCCGGGCGGCCTTGCGCAACTGCTCCGCGTCGGCCTCGGCCTGCTTGTGGGCCCGCTCCAGCACGGTGTCCGCCTCGGTTCGGGCGTCGTCGAGCACCCGCCGGGCCTCGGCCCGGGCCGCCTTCGCCTCCGCCTTCGCCGCCGCGGCCTCGGCCCGGGCGGCCGCCGCCGCGGACTTCGCCACGTCGATCGTGCTGTTCGCCTCGTCGGCCGCGCTGCGCAGGGCTGCCAGCGACTGCTCCTGCCGGTCCTTCTCGGCGATGAAGGCCGGATCCTCCGGAGCCGGCGCGCCCTGGAACCGGCGTAGCGCCCGCACTCCCAGCAGTACGGCGCCGACCACCACCACCGTCAGGACCAGTACGACAGCGAGGAGCACGACGTCGAAGGCGCTCATGCCCGGACCTCGCGCGGACCGCCGGTGAACCTGTGCCGCCCCGCCATGGCCGCCTCCCCTAACGTCGGCGCCGCAGCGACCGTGCCGACGGCACGCTCCTGCGACTCTGGACGCCCGACCGGAGCGGCTGGCCGTGGGTAGCTCTCTCCGCCGGCGGTGCCCTGCGGCATCGTCGGCGGCCGGGTGCAGTTGTCGCGGCGGCTCCGGACCGGCCTGTCCGGAGCTACCGCCAGAGGCCGGCGAGCCGGCCAAAGTGATGCTGTTCTGTTACGAGATCTATGTTGTGCGCTTAGCCTGCGCTGGTCGGGCAATGTGAGCCTGTATGGCGAGGCTAGGTCGCCAGGGGTGCTCTGGTCAAGAACTCATGATCAAACCCCCCGAACGGAGAGAAGTTGCGGAGTAACGCAGCGCTCACCCGACGGCGGACACCAGGGGACAAACCCCACGACCACGCCTCCGACGCGACCCATCGCCAGCCAGGTCAGGGCGGCCCGACGCCGGAACCAGGTCACAGCCGGACGGCCCGACGCCGGAACCAGATCAGGGCCGGACCGCCCGAGGCCGGAACCAGATCAGGGCCGGACCGCCCGACGCCGGAACCAGATCAGGGCCGGACCGCCCGACGCCGGAACCAGGTCACGGCCGGACCGCCCGACGCCGGAACCAGGTCACGGCCGGACCGCCCGACGCCGGAACCAGGTCACGGCCGGACCGCCCGACGCCGGAACCAGGTCACGGCCGGACCGCCCGACGCCGGAACCAGGTCACGGCCGGACCGCCCGACGCCGGAACCAGGTCACGGCCGGACGGCCCGGCGCCGGAACCAGGTCACGGCCGGACGGCCCGGCGCCGGAACCGCGGGTCGAGCCGGCGACGCCGGGCTCTCGACGACGAGCAGTTCGGTCGGCCGGACAGAATCGTCCACGCCGCGTACCGCGTCGGGCTGACCACGGCGGTGGCGAGCCGAACCGCCGGCCGCCTGTCGCCGCAGTTCACCACCTCCGGCGCGCGGCCCGCTCGATAGCCGTGGTGCGCGTTGATCAACTCCAGGTCACTGACATGGCGGTATCCGGTCGTGCGGTACACCGCCATGTCGGCGATATGGTGCCGCGCAAGGCTCGAGCCGTTGATCCACTCGGGTTCCTTGAACTCGGGGTGTCGGGCAGGCTCGGACAGCCCGACATCAGGGAAGTCGATCTGCGGCGGCCCGTCCAGGGCCCGGGCCCGTCCGGGCGCGGGTCAGCGGGCGCCGGCGGCGCGGGCGGCGGTGACGAGGGACGCGTTGTCGGGGGCGGGGGTGCCGTCCGGCAGGCGGAGTGTGTCTTCGAGGCCGATGCGGGTGTGCAGGCCCCGGCGGACGGCGTCGGCGAGCACCGGCCACGTCGCTGGGCCTTCGGCGTGCAGCAGCACCGGCGGGGCATCGCTGCCGGTGGGCAGGGCGGAGAGCACCCTGGCCGCGTCGGCCAGTGCGACGGCGGGCTGCTCGGCCATGCACTCGACGAGGATGCGGCCCGCGGGAACCCGCCAGCCCCGGTACGCGGCGACCGCCTCGACCGTCCAGAGCCCGGCCTCCACCAGGATGCCTCTCTCGTGCAGGGCGGCGGCGACCGCCTCGGCGCCCTCCTCGTGTGCGTTCACCGAGGCGAAGTCGGGCAGCACGTGCCACGCCCGGACGGCGGCCACCCGGGCGGCCGGGTCCGGCTCGATCCAGGCGCCGGTGCTCACCCCGACGGGCAGGTCGGGCCGGGCGGCCCGGACGGCGGTCAGCGCGTCGGCGATCACCTCGGGGCGCAGCGACTCGGCGCCGGCCCCGTCGCGGGGGTGGACGTGTACGGCCGCCACGCCGAGCGCGACGCAGCGTGCGGCGTCGGCGGCCAGGTCGGCCGGCGTGACGGGCACGGCGGGATGCTCGGCCTGGCCGCGCCCGCCATTGAGGCACGCCTTCAGCACCGGCCGCACCGCCCCGGCGAACGCCCGTTCGGTAGCCCCACTCCCACGGCGCGGCGAAAAGCTCGGGCCGGCCCCACGGCGTCGGTCACTCGGTCGCCCGGCTGTCGCGGTCCATGTCGGTCTCGGCGTCGGCGAGCGCGTCCGCGTCGATTTGCTCGGCGAACTCGGCCGCCTCGGCGCTCTGCGCCGCCAGCGCGTCCTTCACCGCCCGGATGGCCACGCCGGGCGGGTAGCCCTTGCGGGCCAGCATGCCCACCAGCCGGCGGAACACGGCGTCGGGCTCGCCCCGGGCGGTGCGCAGCTTCCGCTCCACCAGGGCGCGTGCCGTCTCGGCCTCGGTGCTCTCGTCCAGCTCACCGAGCGCCTCCTGGGCCACGTCGCGGTCGACCCCGCGCTGACGCAGCTCGTTGGCGAGCGCCCGGCGGGCCAGGCCGCGCCCAGCGTGCCGGCTGGACACCCAGGCGCGGGCGAAGGCGGCGTCGTCGATGAGACCGACCTCGTCGTAGCGGTCGAGCACCTCCGCCGACACCTCGTCGGAGATGCCCCGCTTGGCGAGCGCGCCGGCCAGCTCGGCCCGGGTGCGCGGTCGGATGGCGAGCTGACGCAGACAGATCTCCCGGGCCACCTCGGCCTCGTCCCGTGGTGGGGCTGCCACCTCCGGGTCGGCGGCCTCCTCGGGCCGGCCGCGACGGCCGCGGCGAGGGCGCGGCGCACCGTTGGCGTCGCCCGCCCGGGGTGGACCGGCGTCCCAGCCCCGCCCCGTGCGGGCGCGTCGTCCTGCCACGACTCAGGTCAGAAGTCGACCGGCGGCAGCTCCGGGCCACCGGCCGCGTCGCTCGCACCGATCCCGACGCCGAGCTTCTCGAGGATCTTCTTCTCGATCTCGGCGGCGACGTCCGGGTTCTCCCGGAGGAACTCGCGGGCCTTCTCCTTGCCCTGGCCGAGCTGGTCACCGTCGTAGGTGTACCAGGCGCCGGACTTGCGGATGATCGCCTGCTCGACGCCGACGTCGATCAGCGAGCCCTCGCGGGAGATGCCCTTGCCGTACATGATGTCGAACTCGGCCTGCTTGAACGGTGCCGCGACCTTGTTCTTCACGACCTTGACCCGGGTGCGGTTGCCGACCACGTCGGTGCCGTCCTTGAGGCTCTCGATCCGGCGGACGTCGAGCCGGACCGAGGCGTAGAACTTCAGCGCCCGACCACCGGTGGTGGTCTCCGGGCTGCCGAACATCACACCGATCTTCTCGCGAAGCTGGTTGATGAAGATCGCCGTCGTGCCGGTGTTGTTGAGCACACCGGTGATCTTCCGCAGCGCCTGGCTCATCAGCCGGGCCTGGAGGCCGACGTGGCTGTCGCCCATCTCGCCCTCGATCTCGGCACGCGGCACCAGCGCGGCCACCGAGTCGATGACGATGATGTCGAGCGCGCCGGAGCGGACCAGCATGTCCGCGATCTCCAGCGCCTGCTCGCCGGTGTCCGGCTGGGACACCAGCAGCGCGTCGGTGTCGACCCCGAGCGCCTTCGCGTATTCCGGGTCGAGGGCGTGCTCGGCGTCGATGAAGCCGGCGATGCCACCGGCTCGCTGCGCGTTGGCGACCGCGTGCAGCGCAACCGTGGTCTTACCGCTGGACTCGGGACCGTAGATCTCGACGACCCGGCCGCGGGGCAGACCGCCCACGCCGAGCGCCACGTCGAGCGCGATGGACCCGGTCGGGATCACCGCGGTCTGGATGACCGGCCGCTCCCCCAGCCGCATCACCGAGCCCTTGCCGAACTGCTTGTCGATCTGAGCGAGAGCAAGGTCGAGCGCCTTCTCCCGGTCCGGCCCTGCCGCCATCGTTGCCACCCCTGCCTTCGCCGGCGTCTTTGCTGAGCTTCGCGTCACGCGGACACGCTAGGCGCTGGGTCCGACAGAAAACCAGCCGACGGGCCGCGAGCTGTGGACGAGCACCCCGCTGTGGACAATAGCCGAACAGGTGTACGACTCGGCAAGCGACACGCGGGGACGACGGAAAACGCTGCTCAGCGTAGTCGCGCGGGCACCCGGTCGGGATAGGCGGCGCAGACCGCGCGCCACACCACGTGCGTCTCCTCGCCCCCGGCGAGAGCCTGCTCGATGGTCCGCCCGCCGAGCTGGGAGAGCACCTGGTCGGAGGCGATGCTGGCCGCGTAGCCGGGACCGAACGCCTCCTCCAGCCGCGTCCAGAAGTCGGTCAGCCGCACGTGATCAGTCCTCCTCGTCCGGTGCCCCCACCGGCACCGGCCGCAACGCTAGCGCCACCAGGGGCACGGTCGCGACCGCCGCGAGCAGGGTGAGGACCGGATAACCGGCGGCCCGCATGACAAACCCGCTGACCGCGGCGGCCACGGCGCCGGCCAGCCCCATGGTCAGGTCCGAGAAGCCCTGCACGCTCGGGCGGACGGCCGCCGGCACCGACTCCGAAAGCAGCGTGGAGCCGGCCACCATGGTGCCGGACCAGCCCAGGCCGAGCAGGACGAGGCCCACCGAGAGCCGGGGCGTGTCGTGCCCGGCGGTGCCGGCGACCGCGCACGCGGCGAGCAGCGACGCGACGCCGGTGAGGATCACCGCCCGCCGGCCGACCCGGTCGGTGAGCCACCCCACCAGTGGGGAGAGCGCGTACATGCCGGCGATGTGGAGGCTCAGCACGATCCCGACCACGCGCAGCACGTCCGCGTCGCCGTGGGACTCGCCGAGGCGGACCGGGGTCATCGACATGACGGCCACCATCACCACGTGGCCCACCGCCACCGCGGCGATGCCGAGCCGGGCGGCCGGGCGGCCGCGTACCACCTGCCACGCCGCCCGCATCCCGGCGCCGCGCCGGGCGGTCCGGGCCGGTGGGGTGACGGCCTCGGCCGGCGGGGTGACCTCGGGCGCGGGGCCGGCCGCGACCGGCGCCGGGGCCGCCGCCAGCCGGCGTGCGGTGAGCAGCGGGTCGGGCCGCAGCAGCAGGAGGAGTACGCCGGCGGCGAGCACGAACGCCGCGGCGCTGAACGCGAACGGGCCGGCCAGCGGCGGCAGGCCCCATCCGCTGGTCGTGCGGTCGGCCAGCGCGGCGAAGTTCGGCGCGGCCACCGCGCCGATGGTGGTGGCCCAGACGATCAGCGAGAGTTGGCGGCCCCGCCGGGCGGGCTCGGCGAGGTCCACCGCCGCGTAGCGGGCCTGGAGGTTCGCGGCCGTGCCGCCGCCGAAGAACAGCATGCCGAGGAAGAGCAGCGGCACCCAGCCGGTGACCGTGGCGAGCACCACCAGCACGGCGCCGACCGCACCGGCCAGGTACGCGACGGCCAGACCCGGCCGGCGCCCGTGCCCGTTCATGATGCGGGTGATCGGTACCGCCAGCAGCGCCCCGCCCACCACGGCGGCGCTCTGGGCCAGACCGGCCACCGCGGTGCCGGCGATCCGCGCGGCGAGCAGCGCCCCCACGGCGATGCCGATGGTGACGCCGATCCCGCCGACGATCTGGGTCCCGAAGAGCAGCCGCAGGGTCCGCCGCTGAATCGGCGCGACGTCGGGTGCGGCGACCGGCGCGGTCACGTCCGTGGTGGCCATCTCGGCTCCTGCGCGGTAAGGAACGGGGGACGCCACCCATCCTTGCGCAGCCGGCCGGACCGGCGGCAGCCGGTTTCGCCGGGAGCAGAGGCGGCAGCCGTCGCGCTCGTTCCGGACCCGCCGGCGGTACGGCGGTGGAGCGCGCCTATCCGGCGAGCGCGCGGGCGGCGACGGTGAGGTCGGCGACCAGCCCCTCGTACGCCTTGTCCTGGTCGTCGGCGCGCAGCACGGCCGACGGGTGGATGGTGGCAAGCAACTGCGCGGGTGGGGTGTCGGCCAGCTTGCCCGCGCTGTCGACCGGCACCCGCTGGAAGTCCTCCGGGTGCTGGGCGGACGCCGGCCAGGGCAGCAGCTCGCCGCGCTGCCGGGTGACCCGGAAGGCCGGGCCGAGCAGCGCCTTGGCCGCGGTGGCGCCGAGCACCACGACGATCTCCGGGCGCAGCCGGGCGAACTCCGCGACCAGCCAGGGGCGGCAGGCGGTGATGTGCACCCGGTCCGGGGTCTGGTGGATGCGCCGCTTGCCGCGCATCTCGAACCGGAAGTGCTTGACGGCGTTCGTCAGGTAGATGTGCCCCGGGTCGAGATTGGCGTCGTCGACCGCCTTGCGGAGCAGTCGGCCGGCCGGACCCACGAAAGGTAGTCCTTTCTGGTCCTCCATGTCGCCGGGCTGCTCGCCGACGAAGACCACCCGCGCGCTCTCGTCGCCGCGGCCGAACACGGTCTGCGACGCGTCGCGGTAGAGCTCGCAGCCCCGGCATCCGCCGGCGGCGGCCCGCAGGTCGTCGAGGGTGTCGGCGTCGGGCGGGATGAACCGCTGGGCGCCGGAGGCGCTCTCGGTCTGCTCGGCCATGCCGACTGTTATATACCTGTTCGCGGTTCGATGCCGGGTACGCGACCCGGGCGCACACCGGCCCGCCCCGCCGGCCGCCCCCTGCGCGCACCGGCCCGCCCCGCCGGCCGGACCCTGACGCGTCGGTCAGTATCCGCCGCCGCCACCGTCACCCCCGCCGGACATCAGCGCGATGATCACGATGATGATCACGATGACCGCCACAGCGATCGCGATCCAGATGCCTCTCTTCGTGCCCGTCGACGCCATGCTCCCTCACCTCCGGCGCGGCGATTACCCGCCCGCACGCCCACCAGACCTCGCCGCCACGAGGAAACCGGGCATCGAAGACCGGTCCCGGGCCCACATCGCACGGTCGCCGGCGGTCAGGCGGTGAAGCGGGCCGGCCCGGCGGGGTGGGCGGCGTGGGCCAGCGCGTCCGCCAGGGGCGCGATGTCGGCGTCGGTGAGCGGGCTGACGGTGACCCGCAGGCCGGGCGGGCCGGCGATCCGGTAGAGCGCGCCGGGCGCGACCGACCAGCCGGCGTCGCGCAGCGCGGTCACCGCGCTGGTCTCGTCCGGTACGGGCAGCCAGACGTTGATGCCGCTGCGGCCGTGCCCGCTGAGCCCCCGCTCGGCCAGCGCGGCGAGCAGCGCCTCCCGGCGCCGGTCGTAGCTGTCGGCCGCCCGCTCGACCAGTTCGGCGACGGTCGGGTCGCGCCAGAGCGCGAGCACCAGCCGTTGCAGCACGGTGGAGACCCAGCCGGCGCCGACCCGGGCCCGGCCGGCGACCCGCGCCACCGTGGTCTCGTCGCCGACCAGCACGGCGAGGCGCAGGTCGGGGCCGTAGGGCTTGCTCGCCGAGCGGAGGAAGGCCCAGCTCGGGGTCGCGCCGGCCAGCGGATGCAGGGGTACGCGGGCCAGCTCGGCGGCGTGGTCGTCCTCGATGAGCAGCAGGTCCGGCCGGCCGGCGAGGAGGTCGCGCAGCGCGCCGGCACGCGCGGCGGAGACCGCGGCGCCGGTCGGGTTCTGCGCGCGGCTGGTCACGATCAGCGCCCGCGCCCCGGCGGCCAGTGCCGCGGCGACCCCGGCCACCACCGGCCCCTCCTCGTCGACCGGCACGCCGACCGGGCGCAGCCCGAGGGCGGCGACCAGGTCGAGCAGGTTGGCCCAGCCCGGGTCCTCGACCGCCACCGCGTCACCGGGGCGCAGGTGCGCGCCGAGCAGCCGCTCGATGCCGTCCAGCGCCCCGCCGGTGACCGTCAGATCCCCGGCCGGTACGCCGTCGGCGGCGAGCCGAGCCCGGGCCGCCTCGGCCAGTTCGGGGAGCACCCCGGCAGCCGAGTAGCTGACCGGCGGGCCGACGTCGGCGGCGAGGGCGGCCAGGTGCGGACCGAGCGGCGGCAGCAGGCCCGGGTCCGGCTCGCCGGCGGAGAGGTCGCGCACGCCGGTCACGGGCGGTGGGCGCAGCGCCGAACGGTGGGCGGCGACCGGCGGGCGGGGCCGGACCCGGGTGCCGTGCCGGCCGGCGGTCGCGACCAACCCGCGCTGCCGCAGCTCCCGGTAGGCGCGGGCCACGGTGGCCGGGCTGACCGCCAACTCGGCCGCGAGCGCCCGGACCGGCGGGAGGGCCGCGCCGGGCGGCAGGGCGGCGGTGCGGATGCCCGACTCGATGCTGGCCGAAATCTCGACGGCCGTCGCCCCGGTGACCTGATAACGTGCTGACACAAATACGGGATTGTACTAGAACAAAGGCAGGCCCGCGATGCACCCCACCGACCGGACCACGTACCCCCGGACCGCGCGGACGACGGCGAGCCGGAACCGCGGCCGGATGAGCTACGACCGGGCCGCCGCGCACGCGGTGCTGGACGAGGCGTACCACTGCACGCTCGGCTTCACCGTCGACGGCGAGCCGCGAGCGCTGCCGACCCTGCACGTCCGCATCGGCGACACGCTCTACCTGCACGGCTCCACCGGCGGCCGGCCGCTGCTCGCCGCCCGGGGCGACGGGCTGCCGGTCTGCGTGGCGGTCACCCTGCTCGACGGCCTGGTCTACGGGCGGTCGCAGCTCCACCACAGCGCCAACTACCGCTCGCTGGTCGCGCACGGCACCGCCCGCCTGGTCACCGACGAACGGGAGAAGACCGACGCGATGACCGCCCTGGTGGAGAAGGCCGGCGCCGGGCGCGCCGCGGACAGCCGCCCGCCGACCCGCCGCGAACTGGCCGAGACCGCCGTGCTGGCGCTGCCGCTGCGCGAGGTCTCGGTCCGGGCCCGGGCCGGCGGCGTACGGGACGACGAGGCCGACCTCGACCTGCCGCACTGGGCGGGCGTGGTGCCGCTGCGGCTGACCCCGGGCCGCCCCGAGCCGGACGCCGGCGTGACCGCGCCCGTCCCGGCGTACCTGCGCGCGGCCCGCTCGCCCTGGCACGAGCCGGCGGCGCTGCGCGGCGAGCACGTGGCGCTGGAGCCGCTCGACCTCGCGCACGCCGACGAGCTGCACACCGCCACCGCCGACCCCGAGGTCTGGCGGCACCTGTGGCGGCCCCTGCCGACCGACGCCGCCGGGACGGCGGCCGTCATCGCCGAGGCGCTGGACGCGTACCAGCAGGGCGAACGGGTGCCCTGGGTGCAGCGCTGCGCGGCGACCGGCGCGGTGGTCGGCAGCACGTCCTACTACGAGGTGGACCCGCAGCGACGGTCGGTGGCGATCGGCTACACCTTCCTCGGCCGGCCCTGGTGGCGGACGGCGATCAACACCGAGGCGAAGCTGCTGCTGCTCGGCCGGGCCTTCGACGATCTGGGCGCGGTGCGGGTCGTCTGGCACACCGACATCCGCAACGCGCGCTCGCAGCGGGCCATCGAGCGGCTCGGTGCGACCCGGGAGGGGGTGCTGCGGATGCACCGGCAGCGCCCCGACGGCTCCTGGCGGGACACCGTCCAGTACGCCATGACCGTCGACGAGTGGCCGAATGCACAGGTCACGCTCCGGGAAAGGCTTCGCCGGACGGCCCCGGTGGCGTGATGATGTCCGACGTGCTGGGGATCACCGACATCGGAACGTACGTGCTGGGCACCGTGGCCATCGTCCTGTTGCCCGGGCCCAACTCTCTCTTCGTGCTCTCGACCGCCGCCAAGCGCGGCGTGGGCGCCGGCTATCGGGCCGCCGGCGGGGTCTTCCTCGGCGACGGGGTGCTGATGTTCCTCTCCGCCGCCGGGGTGGCGTCGCTGCTCCAGACGTACCCACCGCTCTTCCTGGTGGTGAAGTACGCCGGCGCGGCGTACCTCGGTTATGTGGGGTTGACGATGCTGCGCGGCGCCTGGCGGCGCTGGCGCGACCGCAACGACCCGGCCGCGCCGCGGCTCATCGACGCGGCGGAGCCGGCGGCGATGCGCAGCCCGTTCCGCAAGGCGCTGGTGATCAGCCTGCTCAACCCGAAGGCGATCCTCTTCTTCATCTCGTTCTTCATCCAATTCGTCGACCCCGGCTACGCCTGGCCGGCGCTCTCGTTCGCGCTGCTCGGGCTGATCGCGCAGGTGACCAGTGCGCTGTACCTGACCGTGCTGATCTTCGCGGGGACCTTCCTGGCCGCGCAGTTCCGCCAACGCCGCCGGCTCGCGGCGGGGGCGACCACCGGCGTGGCCGCCCTGTTCCTGGGCTTCAGCGTCAAGCTCGCCACCGCGAGCGTGTAGCCGCCGGGCGGCGACGGTCTCAGGTGCCGTCGCCCCCGCCTCCGCCGACCCCGGCGCTGCCGGCGGTGCCGCCCAGGCCGAACCCGGGGTGCACCGGCTCGTCCGGCGGTCGGCTGACGTGGGCCGACTCGCTGATCTGCGCGGACCAGTCGGCGTGCGACGCGGCCGCGGCGTGCCGGTTGATCGCCATGCGCAACCACCCGTCCACGGTGGACACCCAGTCGCGCTGGTCCGCGCCGGCGTGCCAGATCCGGAACCGGCTGATGCTCTGGTGCGTCACCCCGGCCAGCGCCAACCGGCGGTCCATCCAGAAGATCACCTCCAGGCCGGCCGAATTGGCCACGAAGATCACTTCAAGCTCGGTGATCGGCCCCGCGTAGAGCGGGGCGACCCAGAAACCGAGCCGCTGGTGCAGCGGCAGGGTCTGCTCCACCCCGGGCAGCCGCGCGTCGACCAGCCCCGCCTGGCGAATGCTGAACCCGAGAGTGTCCAGCGCCGCCAGCACGTGCGCCTGGGCGGGCAGCGGGTGCACGAAGACCGGCACCATCGCCCCTTGGTCCAGCCGCGGCTCGACGGCCACCTCGGTGCGCAGCGCCATCCGCAGGCTCAGCAGCGGCACCCCGCCGAAGATCGTCACCGGGGTCTCCCACGGCATCGGGAACTCGAACGGGACGGTCCGTCCCCGCCCGGCCCGGAGCACGAACGCGCCGGTCACCGCCGCGTCGTGGAACTGCACCAGCCGGCGCGGCGCGGACGGGTCGTCCGGCTCGGCCGTGGTGACCAGGCCGAGCCGGACGTGCAGCACCGGAACGTCCACCGAGCCGGCGGTGACGGTGACCCGGCCGGGCAACGGCAGGCCCGGCCGGGTGCTCGGATTGGTCAGGTCGGTACGCACGGTCAGGCCGGTCCAACCCGACTCCGGCGACACGCCCGCGACCCGCACCGGCCCCCTCCGTCCGTGGCGAACCCGGCACGAGAGCGGCGGACGGCGCCCACCCCGTACGAGGTCACCCTCCACTCTCGCGGACCGCGCCCCGTCCCGTCGGCGGTTCGCCGGAGACCGACCGCCGGGGCGTCCTCACCTCACCTCACCGCAACCGCCGCCCGCGCGGCACCGCGTCCGTCTCGTCGTCGAACTCGCCGATGACCTCCTCCAGGAGGTCCTCCAGCGCCACGAAGCCGATCGGCCGGGCCGGGCCGCCGCCGTTGCGCACCAGCGCGAGCTGGGACTGCCGGGCTCGCATGGCGGCCACCGCCTCGGTCACCGACGCCGCGGCCGGCAGGGTGAAGGCGCTGCTCATCAGCTCACCCGCGGTGGCCTCCTGGCCCGTGGTGACCGCCCGCACCGCCTCCCGGACGTGCACCAGGCCGCAGACGTCGCCGGCCGCGTCCAGCACCGCCAGCCGGGACCGGCCGCTCTCCCGGCTGACCTCCTCGATCCGATCGGCGGAGTCGCCCCGACGGACCGTCACCATCGTGGCGAACGGCTCCATCACTTGGGCCACCGTGGTGCCCTGCAGCTCCAGCATGCTGGTCAGCAGCTGGTGCTGCTCGGCACCGAGCAGCCCGTGCTCGCGGGACTGCTCCAGCAGCATGCGCAGCTCGTCCGGACCGTGCACCTGGGCCAGCTGGTCCTGCGGGTTGACCCGGACCAGCCGCAGGATCGCGTTGGCCAGCGCGTTGAGCGCGGACAGCACCGGCCGGGCGACCCGGGCGAAGGCGCGGAACGGCAGGGCGAGCAGCATCGCCGAGCGCTCCGCGTCGATGATCGCCCAGGACTTGGGCGCCATCTCGCCGATCACCAGGTGCAGGAAGGTGACCAGGGCCAGCGCGAAGACCAGCGCCACCGCGTGGCTCGCCGCCTCCGGCAGCCCCACCGTGTGCAGCACCGGGCTGATCAGGTGCTCGATCGCCGGCTCGGCGAGCGCACCGAGACCCAGCGTGCACAGGGTGATGCCGAGCTGCGCGCCGGCGAGCATGAGGGACAGCTCACGGACACCGTCCAGCGCGGCCCGGGCGGCCCTCCCGCCACCGGCGGCGGCCTGCTCCAGGCGGTACCGCTTGCTGGCGACCAGGGCGAACTCGGCGGCGACGAAGAAGCCGTTCAGCACGAGCAACACCACCGAGGTGAGCAGCGCGACACCGGGACTCATCGGATCCGTCCTTCGTTCGCGACTGCGGGGCTCGCAAGCTCACTCCTCGCGCTCACGCCGACACCTCCGGGCGCTGGCCCGGCTCGCTCACCCGCAGGCGGACGGAGTCCGCCACGTGCCGGTCGACCGCGAGCACCTCGACGAGCGCGCGCCGTTCGACCTCGCCGTCCTCACCGTCGGCGAGCAGGTCGATCTCCAGCCGGTCGCCGACCTCGGGCACCCGGCCCAGCTCGCGCATGACCAGGCCGGAGAGGGTGTCGTACTCCGGGGCCTCGGGCAGGGTGATTCCGGTGCTGTCGGCGACCTCGTCGATCCGCCAGCGGGCCGGCACCACCCAGGAGCCGTCGTCCTGTCGGGCCGGGGCCCGCTCCGGCGGGTCGTCCTCGTCCCGGATCGGGCCGACCAGCTCCTCCGCGATGTCCTCCAGGGTGATCACCCCGGCGAAGCCGCCGTACTCGTCGACCACGCAGGCCAGCTGCCGGTGGCCGGAGCGCAGCCGGTCCAGCACCGTCGGCAGCGGCAGGGTCTCGGGCACCAGCAGCGGAGGTACGGCGACCGCGCTCACCGGGGTGGTGGCGCGCTGCCGCGGGTGGACGCCGAGCACGTCGGCGATGCCGACCACGCCGACCAGGTCGTCGACGCCCTCCGCGCCGCGTACCGGGAAGCGGGAATGGCCGCTGTCCAGCAGCTCGACCACCCGACTGACCGGCTCGTCGGCCCGTACGGTGTGCACGTCGACCCGCGGCACCATGGCCTCGCCGGCGGTCAGCTCCCGGAAGTCCAGCCCCCGGTCGAGCAGGTTGGACATCTCCGCGTCCAGGTGCCCCTCCTGGCGGGATTCGGCGATGATCTGCTCCAGGTCCTCGGGGGTGGCCCCGCTGGGCAGCTCCTCGATCGGCTCGATGCCGACGCGGCGCAGCAGCCGCACCGCGGACCGGTCGAAGAGGCGGACCGCCGGACCGGCGATCCTCAGGTAGAGGAGGGTGGAACGGGACAGTGCCCGGGCCACCGGTTCGGCGCGGGCGATGGCCAGGTTCTTCGGGGCCAGCTCACCGAGCACCATCTGCACCACGGTGGCGATGACCAGGGCCAGCGCCACCGAGAGCGGCAGACTCAGGCTCTCGGCGACCCCGGCCAGGCCGAGCAGGTCGGCGAGGCCCTCACCCAGGAACGGCTCGGCGGCGTAACCGACCAGCAGGGCGGTGACGGTGATGCCGAGCTGGGCGCCGGACAGCATGAAGGAGAGCCGGCCGGTGACTTCGAGCGCGCGGGCGGCGGGCTGGTCGCCGTCGTCGGCGAGCTGCCGCAGCTTGCCCCGGTCGACGGCGACGTAGCCGAACTCCTGGGCGACGAAGTAGCCGGTGGCGGCGGTGAGAACGATGATCAGGACGAGGCCGAGGACGATCAACACGGGAGGCTCAGGGCTCCCCGGTACGGCGTCGGGGCCAAGGGATGCCGGGCACGACCCGGCTGGCTACTGCTGCCCTCCTGGGCAGAAGAGTCGATCATGCGGTCATTTTATCGGCGATCGCTGTACGCCCGCTGGGGGTGGGCCGAAGGCGCTCGGTTGTCCGGTTCCGCCCCCGCCCGCGCCGCCCGGCACTCAGCGTTCGGCGAGTTCGTCGACGTCGAGCAGGGACCGGTCGACGCGGTCGGAGCGGTACGCGGCCCGGCCGATCATCTGGGCGGCCACCGGGGCGGTGGCCAGCTGGAAGACCGCGACCAGCGCGATCATGCCCAGGTCGGACGGGGTGCGCAGGCGCAGCGCGACTCCGGCGAGCAGGAGCAGCACCCCGAGCGTCTGCGGCTTGGTGGCCGCGTGCATCCGGTCCAGCACGTCCGGGAAGCGGAGCACCCCGATCCCGGCGGCCAGCGCGAGCAGCCCGCCGGTCACCAGGCAGACGGCCGCGAGCCAGTCGGCGACGGTGGCGAACATCAGGCCTCCTCCCGGACGGCGAACCGGACCAGGGCGACCGAGCCGACGAAGCCCAGCAGGGAGAGCACCACCAGCACCGGCAGCGTGGTGGCGTGCCGGTTGACCGCGGCCTCGGCCCCCACCGCCGCGACCATCGTGGCGAGCAGCATGTCGGCGGCGACCACCCGGTCGAGCAGCGACGGCCCCCGGTAGAGCCGGGCCAACGCGAGCAGCGCGGTCACCGAGAACATGGCGGTGAGGACGACAGCGAGGAACGTGTTCACGGGTTCTCCTTATCCACAGCGTCGGAACGCACCCGGCGCAGCTCCGCGTCCGAGCCGACCGCCCGGACGATCCGCCGCTCGACCTCGAGGACGCGCGCCCGGTTCACGACCAGGTCCTGCGGCCCGCGTACGTCGAGCACGTGCACGTAGAGGACCCCGGCCTCCCGGTCGACCTCGAGGATCAACGTGCCCGGCACCAGCGACACCGCCTCGGCGGTGAGCGCCAGGTTCAGATCGGTCCGTACCCGCAGCCGGACCGCGAGGATCGCGCCACGTGGCCGACAGCCGGGCTGCACCGCGATCCGGGCGATGTGCGCGCTCGCGACGACCAACTCGACGACGAACGCGCCGGCGAACGCCAGCAGCGCCCAGGGGCGCAGCCGGCCGCCGAAGGTGACCGGCGGCAGCGGGAAGAACAGCAGCACCGCGCCGCCCACCAGCAGCCCGGCGGCCAGGTTGCCCCAGGTGAACTCGCCCCAGAGCAGGTTCCAGACCAGCACCAGCCAGCCGAACGCCACGGCCTGGTCCCGCCAGCGCCCCACCCGGCCGCGTGCCGGCCCGGCCCCGCCGTCGCCGGTGGGCGGCTCCGCCGTCACCACGCCGCACCGCCCCGGCTCACGGTGCGCCGCCGGGCAGGACGGCCCGCAGGTACGGGGTGCGGTCACGCAGATCGGTGGCGGCGTCGGCGGTGACGTCGAACAGCGGACCGGCGACCACGGTCAGCGCCAGCCCGAACACGACCAGCGCGACGGTGGCGCCGACCATCAGCCCGGGCAGCCGGACGGCCGGCTCCGCAGTGGCCAGCCGGGGCGCGCGCCAGAAGGCGAGGTTCCACACCCGGGAGGCCACGTAGAGGGTGAGCAGGCTGGTGACCGTGCCGGCGGCGACCAGCGCACCGGGCAGCGGACCACCGGCCGCCACCCCGGCCTGGAGCAGCCCGAGCTTGCCGAGGAAGCCGGAGAACGGTGGCACGCCTGCGAGGTTCATCGCCGGTACGAAGAAGAGCACGCCGAGCACCGGCGCCATCCGGGCCAGCCCGCCGAGCCGGCGCAGGTCGGTGCTGCCCGCCCGCTCCTCGACCAGCCCGGTCACCAGGAAGAGCGTGGTCTGGAGGGTGATGTGGTGCACCACGTAGAAGATCGCGCCGGAGAGCCCGGCCACCGTGCTCAGCGCGATCCCGAAGATCATGTATCCGATGTGGCTGACCAGGGTGAACGAGAAGACCCGCTTCAGGTCCGACTGGGCCACCGCGCCCAGGATCCCCACCAGCATGGTCAGGCCGGCCACCACCATCAGCAGGGTGGCCACCTGCCCGCCGGGGAAGAGCAGGGTCTCGGTGCGGATGACGGCGTAGACGCCGACCTTGGTGAGCAGGCCGGCGAAGACCGCGGTGACCGGCGCCGGCGCGGTCGGGTAGCTGTCCGGCAGCCAGGCCGAGAGCGGGAAGACCGCCGCCTTGATCCCGAACGCGAGCAACAGCATGAGTTGCAGCGCCAGCCGTATCTCGTCGGGCAGCGCGTCCAGGCGCTGGGCGAGCTGGGCCATGTTGAGCGTCCCGGTGGCCGCGTACACCAGGCCCACCGCGGCCACGAAGATCATCGAGGAGAGGACGCTCACCACCACGTACGTCGAGCCGGTCCGGATCCGCGTCTCGGTGCCGCCCAGGGTGATCAGCACGAAGCTCGCGGCGAGCAGGATCTCGAAGCCGACGAAGAGGTTGAACAGGTCCCCGGCGAGGAACGCGTTCGTCACGCCGGCGGTCAGCACGAGGTACGTCGGGTGGTAGATGGTCACCGGGGCGGCCTCGCCGGTCTCGCCGCGGCCCTGGCCGATCGAGTAGAGCAGCACGCAGAGGGTGACCGCCGAGGAGACCACCAGCATCAACGCGGCCAACTGGTCGGCGACCAGCACGATGCCGACGGGCGCCGGCCAGGCCCCGACCGCGAGCACCACCGGCCCGTGCCGGTACGCCTCGACGAGCAGCAGGGCGGCGACGGCGAGGGTGGTGGCCAGCCCCACCACGCTGATGCCTCGCTGCAGCCGGGGCCACCGGCCCAGCACCAGGGTGAGCGCCGCGCCGAGCAGCGGCACCACCACCGGCAGCGGCAGCAGCCGGTTCACCGGGCCGCCCCGTTCCGGCCGGGGTGCGCGTACTCGGTCATCCGACGCCGTCCCCACGACGCAGCCGGCGGCGGGCCGGCTCCGGGTCGACCTGCTCCGGGTCGGCGTCCGGGCCCTCGCCGCCGAGGTCCGCGGTGGCCACCTCGTCGCGCTCGGCCCGGCGGATGATCTGCCGGTCCTCCAGGTCGTCCGGCACCTCGTCGTCGCCGGTGAGGTACCAGCTGCGGTAGGCCACCGCGAGCAGGAACGCGGTCAGCCCGAAGGTGATCACGATCGCGGTCAGCACCATGGCCTGCGGCAACGGGTCGCTCATCCGGTCCACCGGCGCGGTGCCGACCACCGGCGCGGCGCCGGACCGGCCGCCCAGCAGGATGAGCAGATTGACCCCGTTGCCGATGAGGATCACGCCGAGCAGGATCCGGGTCAGGCTCCGCTCCAGCAGCAGCATGACACCGCAGCCGACGAGCACCCCGAGGGCGAGCACCAGCACCAGGGTCGGCCCGGCGCTGCCCGCGGTCACGGCCGCTCCCCCGACTCGGCGGCGAGCCCCTCGGGGCCGGTGTCGGCCGCCTCGATGTGCCGGTCCACCTCGGCGCCCAGGCTGCGCAGGATGTCCAGCATCAGCCCGACGACGACCAGGTACACGCCGATGTCGAAGAAGAGCGAGGTGATCACGTAGAAGTGGCCGATCAGCGGGGCGTACAGGTCGATCCGCGCGCTCTGCAGCACCGAACCGCCGGCGAGCAGCGCGACGACGCCGGTGCCGACCGAGATCGCCAGGCCGGCGCCGAGCACCGTGCCGGCGCCGACCGGCGCGGCCTCGGCCAGTTCGTACCGCCCGCCGGCCAGGTAGCGGACGACCAGCGCCAGGCTCGCCACCAGCCCGCCGGCGAAGCCGCCGCCCGGCGCGTTGTGCCCGGAGAAGAGCAGGAACAGGGAGAAGAGCACCACGGTGTGGAAGATCAGCCGGGTGACCACCTCCAGCACGATGGATCGCCGCCGTTCCCCCAACCGGGCGCCGCCGCGGAGCCAGACCGGGCGGTCGGGCCGGTTCGCCCGAGCGGACGGCTCGGGTCGGCGGGGGCGGGGCCCGGTGCGGGAGCGCTGGAAGATCAGGCTGGCCACCCCGGTCGCGGCCACCACCAGCACCGCCATCTCGCCCATCGTGTCCCAGGCGCGGATGTCGACGAGGGTCACGTTGACCACGTTGCGGCCGTACCCCTCGCTGACCGCCAGCTCCGGGAAGGCGGCCGACACGGACGGCGCCTGCCGGGCCCCGGCGGCGACCAGCGCCAGACCGGCGGTGACCACGCCGACGAGCACGCCGATCCCCCGGCGCAGCCACCGGGCCCGGCGCAGCGGTCGGGCGGAGAACCGATCCGGCAGCCGGCGCAGCACGAGCACGAAGACCGCGATGGTCGCGGTCTCCACCAGGAACTGGGTCAACGCCAGGTCGGGTGCGCCGTAGAGGACGAAGAGCATGGCCGTGCCGTAGCCGGTGACCCCGACCAGCAGCATCGCGGTCAACCGGCGGCGCGCGCCCACCGCGAGCACCGCGGCGACCCCGAGCACCACGGCGACCACCAGCTGCAACGGGGTGTCCCACGCGGCGATCCGCTCCTGCCACGGGCGGGCGGCGAGCATCGCCCCGCCGGGCAGCACGACCAGCACGATCAGGATCGTGCCCAGGTACTGCGGGAGGGAGCCCCGCTGGGTGGCGCCGGTGACCTCGACGGCCAACCGGTCGAAGCGGTCGATGACCCACTCGTACCCGACGTTCCCGGTCACCGGCGCGCGGAGTCGGGTGAGCGCCGGGGCGAGCGGGCCGCGCAGCGCGAAGAGCACGCCACCGCCGACCAGCACCAGCGCCGAGAGGCCGAGCGCGGGGGTCGGCCCGGGCCAGAGCGCCAGGTGCGCGTGGACCGTGCCGGACAGTTCGGCGTACGGGCGGAGCACGACGTCCAGGCCGCCGGCGAACGGGCCGGCGACCAGGCCGACGCCGGCGAGCACCGCCGGTGGCACCAGCAGGGGCGGCGCGATCCGGCCGAGCGGGGTCGGCTCCACGCCCGGCCGGTCGGCGAACGCGCCCCACAGGAACCGCACGCTGTAGGCGACGGTGAGCACGGTGCCGGCGGCCAGGACGGCGAGGATCGCCGGCCGGTCGATGAAGGCGGCGAACACCGCCTCCTTGGCGACGAAGCCGACCAGTGGCGGCAGCCCGGCCATGGACGCCGCCGCGAGCACCGCGACGGTGACCAGCGGGCCGGAGCCGTGTCGCAGCCCGGAGAGTTCGCGCAGGTCCCGGGTGCCGGCGCCGTGGTCGATCACCCCGACGACCAGGAACAGCGCCGCCTTGAACAGGGCGTGCGCGAGCAGCATGGCCGCGCCGGCGAGCGCGGCGTCCGGGGTGCCGGCTCCGGTCAGCACCACCAGCAGGCCCAGCTGGCTCACCGTGCCGTACGCCAGCAGCAGCTTCAGGTCGGTCTGTCGCAGCGCGGCCCAGCCCCCGACGAGCATGGTCGCCAGTCCGGCGACGACCACGACCGGGCGCCACGGCCCGACCGTGGCGAGCACCGGCGCGAGCAGCCCGATCAGGTAGACGCCGGCCTTCACCATGGCCGCGGCGTGCAGGTACGCGCTGGCCGGGGTGGGTGCCGCCATGGCGACCGGCAGCCAGGAGCTGAACGGCAGCACCGCGGATTTGGTCAGCGCCCCGAGCAGGATGAGCAGCACCGCGGCGACCAGGTAGCCGCCGCCGGGCAGCGGCCGGGCGGCGATCTCCGACCAGCGGTACGTGCCGGCGTGCTCGCCCAGCATGATGAAGCCGACCAGCATGGCCAGCCCGCCCAGCGTGGTCACGGTCAACGCCTGGGCGGCCGCCCACCGGCTGGACCGCCGCTCGGTGCTGTGCCCGATCAGCAGGTACGAGAAGATCGTGGTCAGCTCCCAGCCGACGTAGAGCAGCAGCAGGTCGTCGGCGAGGACCAGGCAGAGCATCGCCCCGGCGAACGCGGTCAGCACGCCGGCGAACCGGGCCAGGCCGAGCGAGCCCGCGGTGAAGTAGCGGGCGCAGTAGACCAGCACCAGGGCGCCGACGCCGCCGATCAGCAGGGTCATCAGCCAGGACAGGGTGGTCAGCCGCAGCGCGACGTCGAGGCCCAACTGCCCGATCCACGGGTACGTCTCGACCACCGCGCCGCCGTCGCGGACCGCCGGGGTGCGGGCCAGCGCCCAGCCGAACGCGGCGGCCGGCGCCAAAGCGAGCGGGTAGCAGGCGCGCGGACCCCACCACCGGACCAACAGCGGCGCGAGCAGTGCCGCCACGAGGTGGAGGATCAGCAGTACGAGCATCCGCACTCCCGGTCGACGTGGCAGCGGCGGACGCCGCGACGGGTCGGCGCCTAGGAGCGATCAGACGCCAGTTCGCGCAACGCCGGGCGGATTTTGCCGAAATCGCCCCCAGTGAGGCGGATGCTGCCCGACTGCGTCAGCGGTTGACGGTGTCGCCGGCCGGGGGTGCGGTCTCCAGCGTGGCCCGGTCGCAGTGCGACGGCTCGGCCAACAGGTCGGCGCGACCGAGTTGGCGGGCGACCCGGTCGACCACCCGCTCGGCCGCGGCCAGCGACCGCACCGACAGCAACCGTCCACGGCTCTCGCGGCGCAGCACGAAGTAGTGCACCGCCGCGCGGACCTGCCCCCGGTCGGCGGCGCTGGCGTGGGCGGTGGAGACGACCAGCTCGCGCAGGCAGCGGGCCAGCCGTTCGGCGAGCTCCAGCTCCGGCCCGTGCAGGCCGACTCGGACGGCGGCGAGATGACTGTCGACCTTGCGGATGAGCACGTCGGTGCCGGGTGGGACATTCCGCTGCTCGACGGCCAATCCGATCCCCTCCACCCCGATTCGCGTCGCGAGTGAAGTTACTTTATGTTGTGCGTCACAAGCAAGCAGTTAAGTGAGACTTAACGCGTCAAGCATCATATCCGCCGTGTAAACGCCGTATCCGGACACAATCAGCGTCCGGCCCGGCGCGTTTGTCACACCGGCGCGGCAGGATTGACGGGTGGCGGATTCGAGAGGCGGCCCCGACGCGGGCGGCGCGGACGTGCTGGCCGATTTCAGCCCGGCGACCCGGGAGTGGTTCACCGCAGCCTTCGCCGCACCCACCGCCGCCCAGACCGGCGCCTGGCGTGCGGTGTCGGCCGGCCACAACGCCCTGGTCGTGGCGCCCACCGGCTCCGGCAAGACGCTCGCGGCGTTCCTCTGGTCGCTGGACCGACTGGCTCGGGAGCCCGCGCCGGCCGAGGCCCGGCAGCGCTGCCGCGTGCTCTACGTGAGCCCGCTCAAGGCCCTCGCCGTCGACGTCGAACGCAACCTGCGGGCCCCGCTGGCCGGCATCCGGCAGGCCGCCACCCGGCTCGGCGTCGCCCCGCCGGAGATCACCGTCGGCATGCGCACCGGCGACACCCCGGCCGACGAGCGGCGCGCCTTCGCCCGCACCCCGCCGGACATTCTCATCACCACGCCCGAGTCGCTCTTCCTGCTGCTCACCTCCGCCGCCCGCGACTCGCTGCGCGGCGTCGAGACGGTCATCGTCGACGAGGTGCACGCGGTCGCCGGGAGCAAGCGCGGCGCCCACCTCGCCCTCTCACTGGAACGCCTGGACGAGCTGCTCCCCGCCCCGGCCCAGCGGATCGGCCTCTCCGCGACGGTCCGGCCGATCGACGGCTGCGCCCGGTTCCTCGGCGGCGCCCGGCCGGTCGACGTGGTCCAGCCGCCCACCGCGAAGACCATCGAGGTCACCGTCCAGGTTCCGGTGGAGGACATGACCCGCCTCGACGAGCAGGAGCAGCCGCCCGAGGACGACCTGGGCGGTCCGGGGCCACGCCGCGCCTCGATCTGGCCGGCCGTGGAGGAGCGGGTCTTCGCCCTGATCCGCGCGCACCGCTCGACCATCGTCTTCACCAACTCCCGGCGCAGCGCCGAGCGGCTCTGCGCCCGGCTCAACGAGTTGGCCGCCGAGGAGTTGGCGGCGACGGCCACCCCGGCCGACGGTCGCACGGCCCGGGGCGGGGAGCCGGTGGGCGTATCCGAGCTGCTGGCGGGACGCGACGGCCCGCCAGCCGGCGACGGTGGTCCGGCGGACGGTCCCGACCCGGCGCCGCGGCGCGGCGCCGACGCGTTCGGCGGGCCGATGGGCCCGCTGCGAGCGCCACGCCAGCCGGCCGAGGTGATGGCCCAGTCGGGCGCGGCGGCCGGCGCGGCGCCGGTGATCGCCCGCGCGCACCACGGCAGCGTCTCCCGGGAGGAGCGCAAGCACATCGAGGAGGCGCTCAAGTCGGGGCAGCTGCCCGCCGTGGTCGCCACCTCCAGCCTCGAGCTGGGCATCGACATGGGCGCGGTCGACCTGGTGGTGCAGATCGAGGCCCCGCCGAGCGTCGCCGCCGGGCTGCAGCGCGTCGGGCGGGCCGGGCACCAGGTCGGCGCGGTCTCCCGGGGGGTGGTCTTCCCGAAGCACCGGGGCGACCTGCTCTCCTGCGCGGTGGTCGCCGAGCGGATGACCGAGGGCGCGATCGAGGAGCTGCACTTCCCGCGCAACCCGCTCGACGTGCTGGCCCAGCAGATCGTCGCGATGGTCGCCCTGGAGCCGTGGCGGGTCGGCGACCTGGCCGTCCTGGTCCGCCGGGCCGCTCCCTTCGCCGAGCTGCCCGACTCGGCGCTGCACGCCGTGCTCGACATGCTCTCCGGCCGCTACCCGTCGACCGCGTTCGCCGAGCTGCGCCCTCGGCTGGTCTGGGACCGGGCCGCCGACCTGCTCACCGGCCGTCCCGGCGCGCAGCGGCTCGCGGTGACCAGCGGCGGCACCATCCCGGACCGGGGCCTCTTCGGCGTGTTCCTGGCCGGCGCCGAACGCGCCGCCCGGGTCGGCGAGCTGGACGAGGAGATGGTCTACGAGTCACGGGTCGGCGACGTGTTCCTGCTCGGCTCCTCCTCCTGGCGGATCGAGGAGATCACCCCCGACCGGGTGCTCGTCTCGCCCGCGCCCGGGCAGGCGGCCCGGATGCCGTTCTGGAAGGGCGACCAGCTCGGGCGTCCGGTCGAGCTGGGCCGGGCCATCGGCGCGCGGGTCCGCGCGCTGCTGCGGCAGAGCGACGAGGCCGCGGTCGCCGCGCTGCACGCCGGCGGGCTGGACGACTGGGCGGCCGGCAACCTGATGGCCTACCTGCGGGAGCAGAAGGAGGCCACTCGCTCGCTGCCGGACGACCGGACGATCGTGGTCGAGCGCTTCCGCGACGAGCTGGGCGACTGGCGGCTCGCGGTCCACAGCGTGCTGGGCGCCCGCGTCAACGGGCCGTGGGCGCTCGCCATCGGGCGCCGGCTGGCCGAGCGCTACGGCGTGGACGCGCAGGTCATGCCCTCCGACGACGGCATCGTCGTCCGCCTGCCGGACACCGCCGACGAGCCGCCCGGCGCCGACGTGGTCGCCTTCGAGCCCGACGAGATCGCCCAGCTGGTGGAGGAGACGGTCGGCACGTCGGCGCTCTTCGCCTCCCGGTTCCGCGAGTGCGCGGCCCGGTCGCTGCTGCTGCCCCGGCGCGACCCGCGCCGCCGGCAGCCGCTCTGGCAACAGCGCCAACGCGCCGCCCAGCTGCTCGACGTCGCCCGCGAGTACGCCGACTTCCCGGTGACCCTGGAGGCCGCCCGGGAGTGCCTCCAGGACGTCTTCGACCAGCCGGCGCTCGCCGAGCTGATGCGCGACCTGGCCGCCCGCCGGGTCCGGCTCGTCGAGGTGGAGACCGGTCAGCCGTCACCGTTCGCCCGGTCGCTGCTCTTCGGCTACGTCGGGGCCTTCCTCTACGAGGGCGACGCGCCGCTCGCCGAACGGCGGGCCGCCGCGCTGGCCCTCGATTCGGCCCTGCTCGGCGAGCTGCTCGGCCGCGTCGACCTGCGGGAGCTGCTCGACCCGGCGGTGCTCGCCGAGACCGAGCGGCAGCTGCGCTGGCTGACCGAGCAGCGTCGTCCGCGCGACGCGGAGGACGTGGTCGAGCTGCTCCGGGTCGTCGGCGACCTCGGCGCGGCCGAGCTGGCCGAGCGCGGGGTGCCCGACGGGTGGCTCGCCGACCTCGAGGCGGCCCGCCGCGTGCTGCGGGTCCGCGTCGCCGGCGAGGAGCGCTGGGTCGGCGTCGAAGACGCGGCCCGGCTGCGCGACGCGCTCGGCGTCGCCCTGCCGGTCGGGGTGGCCGAGGCCTACCTGGCGCCGGTCGCCGACCCGATCGGCGACCTCGTCGCCCGGTACGCCCGCACCCACGGGCCGTTCGCCGCGGCCAGCTGCGCGGCCCGGTTCGGGCTCGGCGTCGCCGTGGTGGAGCAGGCGCTGCGCCGGCTCGCCGCCACCGGCCGGGTGGTCTCCGGCGAGTTCACGCCGGACACCGTCGGCACCCAGTGGTGCGACGCCGAGGTGCTGCGGCTGCTGCGCCGCCGGTCCCTGGCCGCGCTGCGCCGCGAGATCGAGCCGGTGCCGCCCCGGGCGCTCGCCGCGTTCCTGCCCCGCTGGCAGCAGGTGGGCTCGTCCGCCCGGGGCGTGGAGGCGCTGGCGGCGGCCGTGGAGCAACTGCAGGGCGCGGCGGTGCCGGGCTCGGCGCTGGAGCGGCTGGTGCTGCCGGGCCGGGTCGCCGACTACTCCCCCGCCCAGCTCGACGAGCTCTGCGCCAGCGGCGAGGTGGTCTGGGCGGGCTCCGGGGCGATCTCCGGTGGGGACGGGTGGGTCACCCTCGCGTACGCGGATGCCGCGCCACTGCTGCTCCCCCCGCCGGACGAGGCGCTGGCCCTCACCCCGCTGCACGAGACGGTGCTCGACGCGCTCGCCGACGGGCAGGCGCTCTTCTTCCGCCCGCTCGCCGACCGCGTCGGCTCGACCGACGACGCGGCGCTGGCCGCCGCCGTCTGGGATCTGGTCTGGGCCGGTCACCTCACCAACGACACGCTCGCTCCGCTGCGCGCGGTGCTCGGCGCCGGCGGGGCCCACCGGTCCCGGCCGTCCGCCCCGCGCACCCGCTACCGGCGCCCCGGCCGTCTGCCGCTGCCGACCCGGGGCGGGCCGCCGACGGTGGCCGGGCGCTGGTCCCGGCTGCCCGAGCGGGACACCGATCCGACCCGGCGGGCCGCGGCCCTGGCCGACGTGCTGTTGGAGCGGCACGGCGTGGTCACCCGGGGCGCGGTGATGGCCGAGCAGGTCGTGGGCGGCTTCGCGGCGGTCTACCCGGTGCTCTCGGCGCTGGAGGAGCGCGGAGCGGCCCGCCGGGGCTACTTCGTCGAGGGGCTGGGTGCGGCCCAGTTCGCGGTGCCGGGCGCGGTGGACCGGATCCGGGCGCTGGCCGAGCCGGCCGACTCGCGCGGCCGGGGCGCGCCGCCCCTGGTGCTCGCGGCGACCGACCCCGCCAACCCGTACGGCGCCGCCCTGCCCTGGCCGGAGCGGGCCGTCGACTCGGGCGACGGCGACACACCGGCGACCGGGCACCGGGCCGGCCGCAAGGCGGGGGCGCTGGTCGTGCTGGTCGCCGGTGACCTGGTGCTCTACGTCGAGCGGGGCGGTCGCACGCTGCTCTCCTTCACCGACGACGCGGATGCCCTCGCCGCGGCCGGCAAGGCCCTCGCCGACGCGGTCCACTCCGGCGCGCTGGGCGCCATGTCGGTCGAGCGCGCCGACGGTGAGGCGGTGCACGCCTCGCCGCTGCGCGACGCGCTGACCGCGGCCGGCTTCCGCGCCACCCCACGCGGCCTGCGCCTGCGCGGCTGACCGACCCCACCGGGGCCCGCGCCAGCCCCGGCTGCGACCGGGCGAGGACTGCGACCAGCGCCACGTCGGCTGCGGTGTCGAACTCGGCGGCGCCCCGGCTGAAGCGCGCCGACGTCGTCGACGGTGGCGCTGCGGACCAGGTCGCCGACAGCGTTATGACTCAGAGTCATAAATATGCCTCTGAGTCGTAACGCTGACCAAGGCAGGTGCTGCCCAGCCCCGGCGGGCAGACGCCGATCAGCCCGGACGGACGGCTGCCAGCGCGACGGACGGACGCCAGCCGGCGCCCCGTCGGCCTGACCGCGCGGACGGGCCACGCTCAGGCCAGGCTGGCGAGGACCCTCTCGTAGCGGGGTCGGTCGGCGGCCGGCGTCCGCGCTTCCAGGTAGTTGAGCACCACCGCACCCCGCCGGTACGACTGGCCGGTCCAGGTCTCGGCGATCTCGCCAGCGCTGGTCACGTCGGGAAAGACGTACACCGTCACCGCGTCGGTGGCGATCAGTTCCGAACAGCCCAGGCCGAGCCCGTCGGGTCCGCAGTCGACCGAGCGGTCCCGGGGATTGGGCACCCTCAGGCCGGCGGCCCGGAACGCGTCGATCACCCGCGTCGCGCCCGGCGACCCGGCCGGGCGGCGGGGCAACACCACCGGTGGAGGGCTGGCCGGCCGGCGCTCGGTGGGTTCCTGTACCGCCGGGGCGTCCCCGGCCGGCGGGACCACCGGAGCGGCCGGGGCGGCGGTCGACCCGGCGGCGGTCGGCGGGACCGGCGCGGACGGGGCGGTCGGAGTCACCACCGTGGACCGGCTGGCCGCCGCCGGCGCGGGGGCTTCCGGGCGGTCGCCACCGCAGCCCGCGCTGAGGGCGGCGGCGGGGAGCACCACGGCGAGCACCACGGCGGCGGGCAGGCTCCGATGTGTCACCCGACCAGTCTGCCGAACCGGCGAGGTCGACGGCAGGGGCCACGCGGCGTCACAGGTGTCCCAAATCTGCCAACCCGAAGCCACCCGGCCACTCCCCGGTCCCCCGGGTACGATCCGGGGCCGGCGAGGGGAGGACCGCGTGGGCGGCATCTCGGTACGGGCGGCGGACCCGGGCGACCGGGCCATCGTGGACGCGCTGCACGAACGCGACTGGGGCGGCCCGTACGTCATCGCCCACGACACCCGCTACGACCTGCGTACGCTGCCGACGCTGGTGGCGGTGGACGGCGCCGGCGCCGTGGTCGGCGCTCTCGCCCACCACCGCGACGACGCCGGGCTGGAGGTGGTCAGCCTGGTCGCCGCCCGACCCGGCGGCGGCGCGGGCACCGCGCTGCTCGCCGCGGCCGCGGAGATCGCCCGGGCCGCGGGCCTGGGCCGGCTCTGGCTGATCACCTCCAACGACAACCTCCGTGCGCTCCGCTTCTACCAGCGGCGCGGTCTGCGGCTGGTCGGAGTGGATCCGGGCGCGGTGGACCGGGCCCGACGGCTCAAGCCGGAGATTCCGCTCACCGGCGAGGACGGCATCCCGCTGCACGACGAACTGATCCTGGAGCTGCGGACCGGGCCGTGAGCGGCGGCGCCGAGGCCGCCGGGGCGCGAGCCGCGCCACACCGGCGGCGTGCGCCCGGCGGTGGGGTTAGCCTGCCGGCATGGCCGCCACGCCCTGGATCTCGCTGACCACCGACTACGGCCTCGCCGACGGCTTCGTGGCAGCCTGCCACGGGGTGATCGGCCGGATCGCCCCAGCGGCGCGCGTCATCGACGTGACCCACCTGGTCCCGCCGGCCGACGTGCGGCGGGGCGCCACGGTGCTGGCGCAGACCGTGCCGTACCTGCCGGTCGGGGTGCACGTCGCGGTCGTCGACCCGGGCGTCGGCACGACCCGTCGGGGCGTCGCCCTGGCCACCCCGGGCGGGGTCCTCGTCGGCCCGGACAACGGGCTGCTGCCGGACGCCGCCGCCGCGTTGGGCGGGGTCACCGCCGCGGTCGAGCTGACCAACCCGGCGTGGTTGGCCCCGCGGGTGTGCCGCACGTTCCACGGCCGGGACGTCTTCGCCCCGGTCGCGGCCCGGCTCGCGCTCGGGGCTCCGCTCGCCGAGGCCGGTCCGCCGCTCGACCCGGCCGAGTTGGTCCGGCTGCCCGAGCCGGTCGTACGGGTGGACGTCGGCGGCCTCACCGCCGAGGTGCTGACCGTGGACCACTTCGGCAACGTGCAGCTCGCCGCGCCGGCGGAGCTGCTGGACCGGCTGCCGGCGACGGTCCGGGTGACCGTGCCGGCACCGCCTGCCCGCGCCGGCAGCATCGGCAGTGCCGGCAGCGCCGAGACGGCACCGCGACCGGCAGGGTCCAGGGTGGACGAGGCCGGGGGCCGGACGGCGGTCCGGGGCCGGACGTTCGGCGACGCCCCGCCGGGCGGCCTGGTGGTGCACGCCGATTCGGCCGGTCGGGTGGCGGTCGCGGTCAACGGCGGGCGGGCCGCGGACCTGCTCGCCGTCGCACCCGGCGACCTGGTGCGGTTGACTCGTTGAGTGCGCCGGCGGGGTGCCGGCGCGGGGCGGCGGCTGGACGCGTACCAGCCGCTGGGCCTGGGTCGCGGCCGGTACTCGACTGTGGAATGCTGCCCCGGTGGGTGAGCACTGGGTTCCCGTCGCCTGTCCCTGCTGCGGCTCCCGGACCGGTGGCGGCACCTGCCCGGTCTGCTTCTGGACTGACGACGGCCAGACCGACGCCGACGCCGACGCGGTGCGCGGCGGCGCCAACGGCGACCTGAGCCTGTCACACGCCCGACTCAACTTCGCCGTCTACGGCGCCAGCCACCCGCGCTACCAGGACATGGTCCGCGCGCCGCGCGGCGACGAGATTCCCTGACGGCGGCCGTCCGGGGCGGCCGGCCCGGACGGCCCGCGAGGTCAGCAGGGCGGCACCGTGCCGCCGTAGACCGCCGAGACGTACGCGTGGCTGACGTACTGCCCGGTGGCCAGCCGGTTCCACCGGGTGGTCGTGCGGAACGGGCCGCTGATCGACTGGCCGGTCACGTAGCACTGGATCGGCACGTTGGCGTAGCGGGCGGCCAGCCCGCGGACCGCGTTCGCGGTGCTCGCGCCGGCGCGGATGTTGAGCGGTCCGTCACCGACGATCCCGTGCGGCCCGGCGCCCGTCCACAGGTACGCCACGTCGACCCAGGCGTTCGTGGTGAGCAGCAGCCCGTCCCAGAAGGTCCCGTCGGCCAGGTCGATACCGGCCGGATTAAGCACCGTACGGCCGAACTGGTCCCGCCCGCCGTTGTACCCGCTCTGGTAGGCGGCCTGCGCCTCGGGACGACCCCGCGGCAGGTCCTTCCAGTTCTCCCGGACGGCACTCGGGTTCCAGTAGTCGTCCCGGGTGTTCCACGGTCCGACGTCCCAGACCGGGGCGTACTCGCAACGGCTGCCGGTGGTGGTGCACACCCGGACCGTGTAGTCGCCGGTGTTGAGCGGGGCGAGCCCGCGCCGGGACGGCAGCGCGACGAAGTGGTCCCGTGGCTGGATGGTCCGCCCGTTGGCGGTCACCTCGCCGACCAGCCCGATCCGGGTGGCGAAGACGCGGTAGGTGAGGCCCGGGCTGGCGGCGGTGACCGCGGCCAGCGAGTCGGCGGTGAGCCGGACCCCGCGGACGGTGGCGGCAGCCGGGTCGGAGGCGGTGAGCACCACCCGGGTCTGCACCCGGGTGACCGGCTGGTCGAAGACGGCCCCCGGGGCGGCGCCACGCCACTCGGTCCAGCCGCTCGCCCGCCATCCGCGCACCTGGGCCTCCACGCTCGCGCCCCGGGCGACCCGGGCGGACACCTCGGCCCGGACCCGGGTGGCCGGCCGGGCCAGGGTGCGCGGCGCGGTGAGGAGGATCCCGTCGGCGACCGCGCCGTGCGGGCTGCGACCCGCCCGGGCCGGGCTCGGACGGGCGTCGCGCAGCCGCAGCCCGGCCGCGGTGCGCCGGACGTTGACGTCGTCGGCGCCGACGACCGACAGGTCGGCGTCCCATCGCTCACCGGCGGCGGGGGCGAGGGCGGGAGCGGCGGCGGGAGCGAGGGTAAGGGTGGTGCCGCGGAGCGGTGCGGCCGGTACGGGGCCCGCGGTGGGCACCAGCGCGGCGGTGAGGACGAGGGTCAGGGCGGCGGCGAGGATGGTGGACCGGATACGACAACGAGGCTGTCTCATGGGCATTCTCCTCAGAACTCCCTGATCGTGCCCTTATCGGTAGATCAAGCGGAACCTTGGTACAAATAGCGATACATGCGAATGTCGTTCGGAGGAGGGAGGATGGGAGGATGCCCGAAGGCGACACCGTCTGGAACACCGCCCGCGTGCTGCACCGCGCGCTGGCCGGCGTGACGCTGACCGCCAGCGACTTCCGGGTGCCCCAGCTCGCCACCACCGACCTGAGCGGGTGGACCGTACGCGAGTCGGCCAGCCGCGGTAAGCACCTGCTGCTCCGGCTGTCCGCCCCGGCGGGTCACGACGGCCGAAGGGGCGAGCGGGTCGACCCCACCGGGGGCGCGACCGCCGGCCGCGACGGCGGCCCGGAGGACGGTGGGCGCTGGACCCTGCACTCGCACCTGCGGATGGACGGCGCCTGGCGGGCGTACGCCCCGGGAGAGCGGTGGGCCGGCAAGCCCGCCCACCTGATCCGGGCGGTGCTGCGCAGCCCCGGGGCGGTGGCCGTCGGCTACCACCTGCACGACCTCGCCCTCGTGCCCACCGCCGAGGAGGAGAGCCTGGTCGGTCACCTCGGGCCGGACCTGCTCGGCGCGGACTGGGACCCGGCCGAGGCGGCGCGTCGGCTGGCCGCCCGACCGGACGTCACCATCGGCGAGGCGCTGCTCGACCAGCGGAGCCTGGCCGGGGTCGGCAACCTCTACAAGTGCGAGGTGCTCTTCCTGCGCGGCGTCTCGCCGTGGACGCCGGTGCGCGCGGTACCGGACCTGGCCGGCCTGGTGACCCTCGCACAGAAGCTGCTCGCCGCCAACCGGGGGCGCTGGACGCAGAGCACCACCGGCTCGCTGCACCGCGGGCAGGCCAGCTACGTGTACGGGCGCCGCGCGCAACCGTGCCGCCGCTGCGGCACCGCGATCCGCAAGGAGGAGCTGGGCGAGCGGGTCACCTACTGGTGCCCGGCCTGCCAGCCGGAACGCCCGGCCGACTGACCGGCCGGGGAACAACCCCCCTCGCCGCCCAGATACGGACGATTGGGTAATTCCTAACCGGGCCGTCGGCGTCGCATGCTGCGGTTGGACGCTCACCGATCGTCAGCAGAGCCGGGCCGACCGGGTCGCCACGCCGGGGTGGCGGCGGTCGTGCCCCGATCCCGGGGAGAGCCATGGCGATGTTCCGCAGACTCCGGGCCACCTGGACCGACCGCGTGGCGCGTGGCGGCAGCAGCCGAACGGCCGAGGCCGACCGGACGGCGACCGTCCCGGCCGCCCGGACCGCCGAAGAGGTGCCCGCCGCGCCGGCGAGCCTCGACCCGGCCGCCGTCCCGCGCTGCTTCGGCCCGGTACCGAATTTCGCCCGCAGCCCGCTGCCGGTCTGCGACGCCGACGGCCGGGTGCTGGCCGGCACCGGCCTACGCAAGTTCGTCGACGCCCTGCCCGGCCCCGGCCCGCTCGGCCGCACCGAACTGGGCGGCTACCTGCCGGTGGCGGTGCCCGACACCATCACCTATCCGGGCTGCGACTACTACGAGATCGGCCTGCAGCAGTACGCCCAACGGCTGCACCGGGACCTGCCGGCCACCCGGCTGCGCGGTTACCGACAGCTCAACCTCGGCACCGACGCGTCGGGGCACAACACGGTCGCGCCGCCGGGGCGGCCCTGGCACCTCGGGCCGCTGATCCGGGCCCGGCGTGGCCGCCCGGTACGGATCAAGTTCATCAACCAGCTCCCCACCGGCCGGTCCGGCGAACTCTTCCTGCCGGTCGACGAGACGGTGGAGGGGGCGGGTATCGGTCCGCTGGACGGTCCGGCGCCGTACCCGCAGAACCGGGCGGTGCTGCACCTGGCGGGGGCACAGACCGGCTGGATCAGCGCCGGCAACCCGTGGCAGTGGGTCACCCCGGCCGGCGAGATAACCCCGTACCCGACGGGGGTCGGGCTGACCCACGTTCCCGACATGCCGGCGCCGGGTGCCGGCGCCACCACGCTCTACTACCCGAACGAGCAGAGCGGCCGGCTGATGTGGTTCCACGACAACACCCTCGGCCTGGCCCGGCTGACCGTCTACTCCGGGCAGCTCGCGCTCTACCTGCTCACCGACCCGGCCGAGGAGCCGCTCGTCGCCGACGGGGTGCTGCCGGGCGACGACCTGCCGCTGGTGATCCAGGACAAGACCTTCGTGCCGGACGACACCCAGCTCGCCGGTGAGGACCCGACCTGGGACCGGGACCGCTGGGGCGCGCGGGGCAACCTCTGGCATCCGCACGTCTACCAGCCCCGGCAGAACCCGTACCGCAGCGGTGGCGTCAACCCGACCGGCCGTTGGGACTACGGGCCGTGGTCGCGTACGGCGGCGGCCGGCGGCCCGGACCTCGACGGCCGCCCGGCCACCGGCGGCCCGAACGGGGCCGGGGCGGCACATCCCGGACCCGGGCCGGTGCCCAACCCGCACCACGACCCGGTCACCGCCGTCGAGGAGCCGCCCCTGACGCCGGGGGTGCCGCACCCCAGCGCGGTGCCCGAGGCGTTCGGCGACACGCCGCTGGTCAACGGGATCGCCTACCCGTACGTGGAGGTGCGGCCGCGGGCGTACCGGTTCCGGATCCTCAACGCGTGCCTGGACCGCAGCCTCAACCTGCAGCTCTACCGGGCCGCGTCGGACGGTCCGATGTGGGGCGACGAGGGCGATCTGCTCGACGCCGACGCCGGCGAGGTGCCGACGGTGCCGGCGGTCCGGGCGCCGGGGCACCCGGCGGACTGGCCCGTCGACGGGCGCGACGGTGGCGTGCCGGACCCGCGCGCCGCCGGGCCCGAGCTGATCCAGATCGGCAACGACGGCGGACTGCTGCCCGCGCCGGTGGTGATCCCGAACCGGCCGATCGGCTACCGGTACGACCGGCGGGACCCGACCGTGCTCAACGTCGACGGGCACGCGCTCCTGCTCGCTCCGGGCGAGCGGGCCGACGTGGTGGTGGACTTCTCCGCCGTGCCGGCGGGCGGCACCCTGATCCTCTACAACGACTGCCCCGCCCCGCTGCCCGGCTTCGACCCGCGCTACGACCACCACACCGGCGCCCCGGACCGGACCGCCGAGGGCGGCCCACCCGCCACCCGTCCCGGCTACGGCCCGAACACCCGCACCCTGCTCCAGTTCCGGGTCAGCGGCACCCCGGCGCCCCCGTACGACCTGGACCGGCTCCGCGAACGGCTGCCCCGGGCCTACGCGGCCAGCCAGCGTCCGCCGATCGTGCCGCAGCCGGCGTACGACCCGGCCATCGGCACCCGGACGCCCGGGGAGACCGTGGTGCCGGTGCACGCCACCACGGTCACGTTCACCCCGGCCGGCGGCGCCGCCCCGGTCACCGTGCCGGTCACGGTCAAGGCCGTGCAGCAGGTCTTCGAACCCGGGTACGGCCGGCTGACCGGCCGGCTCGGCGTCGCGCACCCGCACGTCGGCCCGCTCTCCCCCGCCTCGTTGCCGCTCGGCGCCACCGACCCGGCCACCGAGATCCTGTTCGCCGCCGACCCGGCGGTGCCCATCGGCGCGCCGGCGGACGGCACCCAGGTCTGGCGGATCGTGGGCGACACCCGGCAGACCGAGGCGCTTCGCCTCGACGGCTGCGACCTCCAGGTGGTCAACCGGGTCGGCTGGGACGGCACGATCCGGCCCCCCGACGGCGGCGAGCTGGGCTGGAAGGAGGTCGTCCGGGTCAACCCCCGCGAGGACGTGATCGTGGCGCTGCGCCCGGTCGCCCCGGTCCTGCCGTTCAAGATCGGCGACAGCGTCCGGCTGCTCGACCCGACCCGACCGGCCGGCACCCGGACCGGTTCGACGCCGGTCAGCCCGGTCGACGGCCGGCCCGCGCTGGTGGTGAACCAACTGGTGAACCTCGGCTGGGAGTACCGCTGGCACAGCCAGCTCGCCGGCCACCGCGACCTGGGGATGAGCCGCCCGCTGGTGCTGCGGGTGTCCCCCAAGGCGCCGACCGGGCTGACCGCCACCCCGGCCCCGGGCTCGGCCACCGCGCTGCCGGCGATCGCGCTCGCGTGGACCGGCAACGGCGGTCGCCCACCGGCCACCAGCCACCTTTTGCAACGCGCCACCGACTCGACCTTCACCACCGGGCTCACCGCGATCACCGTGGCCGCCACGGCGACCCGGTACACCGATGCCACGGTCACTCCCGGGATCACCTACCACTACCGGATCCGGGCCGAGAACGCGGTCAGCTGCTCGTCCTGGTCGAACAGCGTGCCCGCGTCGGTGCAGCTCACGGCGCCCGCCGCGCTGACCGCGGCCGTCCCGCCGGCCGCACCGCTGCGGGTCGCGCTGCGCTGGTCGAACCGCTCCTTCGCCACCGGGATCGACGTGCAGCGGGCGACCAATCCCACCTTCACGAGCGGCCCGGGCACGACCGCGATCGGCGTGGGCGACAACCACCTGGACGCCGCCGTCGCGCCGGACACCACGTACTACTACCGGGTGCGGACCACCTATCTGGGGGCCGCCTCACCCTGGTCGACCGTTGCCACGGTGGCCACCCCGCCCGCTCCGGCGACGCCGACGTCGGTGGCGGTGACCGCGAGCGCGCCCGGACCGGACACCGCGACGGTGATCCTGGGCTGGGCGGGCACGGCGGCCGGGCCGGGCGCCGGCTTCATCGTCCAGCGCGCCCTCGATCCGGCGTTCAGCCGCGAGGTGGCCACCTTCACGGTGACCGGGCGCGGCTTCACCAACAGCGGGTTGGTTCGCGGCCTGACGTACCACTACCGGATCCGGGCGTTCAACGTGGTCGGCAGCTCCCCGTTCACCGTCCCCGTCGCGGTCGACACCCCGCCGTGACGGGCGGCGCTCGGCCACCGCGGCGGGGCGGTGGCGTCGGGTCAGCGGGTGGGGGCGCGGAGGGGGTCGCCGACGGCGCGGAGCTCGGCCAGCGCCGCGGCCACGCCGTGCAGCAGGTCGGTCGCCTCGGTCAACCGGGACGCGGCCGGGTGGGCGGCGTCCGGCCGGGCGTCCTCCGCCACGTAGCCGGCGGCGGCCACCACCAGCCGCTCGTACGCGGCGACACCACCCTCCAACTGCTCGGCCAGCACCCGGTGCGCGTCGGCCAGCGGCGGCCGGGCGTCGACCGGCGCGAGCCGCAGGGCACGCTCGACGCTCGCCACCCGGTGGGCGAGATCCCGCAGCGACCGGTCCGCCGAGGCCGCCTCCCGCACGGCCGGCTCGGCCAGCCCGGTCAGCCGATTGCCCATGCCGGCCAGGGTGAGCGCCGCCCGGTCCAGCCGGGACCACGGCTCGGCCGCGCTGGTGCCGCGCAGGGCGACCCGGGCACGGACCCGACGGACCTCGGCCACCACGCCGGGACCGGCGGGCAACCGCTCGACCGCGGCGACCAGCCGGGCCCGGGACCGGGCGGCGGCCTCGGCCGGGTCGAGCGCCGGCGGCGCCGGCTGGGCCGCCAGCGCCCGCAGGTCGATCCAGCGCCAGGCGGCGAGCATCGCCGCGCTGCCCGCGGCGCCGGCCCAGGCCGCGTCGGGCAGCCCGAGCCCGGCGTACGGCGTCAGCACGGCCGCCGCGCCGCCGAGCCCGCCGGCCAGCACGCTCCACCGGCGGGCGGACCGGCGCAGCCAGGAAAGCCGCCGGAAGTACCGCGTGCGCTCGTCTGCCACCCCTGACCTCCTCGGACCGGCCGCTCAGCCGGCGGCGGTGGTGTCCCCGGTGCCCCGCTCCCGGGCCATGCTGGCCCGGATCTCGTCGAGCCGGGCCGCGGCGGCCGGATCCGTGGCCGGCCCGGCCGGCGCGGCCTGCTCCGCGCCCGTCCGCTGCTCCACGCCCGCCCGCTGCTGGGCCCCGAGCTGCTCACCGGCCATGCTGGCCCGGATCTGCTCCAGCCGGGCCGAGCCGGCCGAGTCGAGCGTCGCCTTCTGGATCTCCAGCATGCGCCCCTCGGTCGAGTTGCTGGCCAGCTCGGCGCGCCCCATCGCGTTCGCGTAGCGCCGCTCGATCCGGTCCCGCACCTCGTCCAGCGAGGGGGTGGTGCCGGGGGCGGTCAGCGCCGACATCGACTCCAGCGAGCGGGCCACGCTCTCCTGCATCTTGGCCTGCTCCAGCTGGCTGAGCAGCTTGGTGCGCTCGGCCAGCCGCTGCTGGAGGATCATCGAGTTGTTCTCCACCGCCCGGCGGGCCTGCGCCGCGGCGCCGAGCGACTGGTCGTGCAGGGTCTTCAGGTCCTCGGTGGCCTGCTCGGCGGAGACCAGCTGGGTGGCCAGGGTCTGCGCCGACTGCTCGTAACGCCCGGCCTCGGCCTCGTCGCCCCGGGCCCGGGCCTGGTCGGCCAGGACGAGCGCCTGCCGGGCGTTGGCCTGGAGGCGCTCGACCTCGGACATCTGCCGGGAGAGCTTCATCTCCAGCTGCCGCTGGTTGCCGATCACCGCGGCGGCCTGCTGGACGAGCGCCTGGTGCTGGCGCTGCGACTCCTCGATGGCCTGCTGGATCTGGACCTTGGGATCGGCGTGCTCGTCGATCCGGGCGCCGAACAGCGCCATCAGGTACTTCCACCCCTTGACGAACGGGTTCGCCATCTCCGCGGTATCCCCTCAGTCGCGCCGCTCCGCCTCGACGGTCACCGGGCGGGACGACCGGCCGCCGACACGGCCCCTCCATCGTCCCAGCCGGACGCCAGACCGGCACTCGTACCGGACGAGCGGGGGCCGACACCGTCTGCGATCAACCCTACGCGGGCGGGGCGAGCCGGGCCATGGACCAAGCCCGGGAAGGGGTCAGGCGGCGCAGACCACGTCGCGGTCGCGCTCCGCGGGGCGGACCCGGGTGCTGCGCAGGGTCGCCTTGAGCGGCGAGTCCTGGCGGACCGAGACGGCGACCGTGCCGTCCGAGGTGACCTGACGCACGCCCCGGCCGGTGGCCTTGGCCGCGGGGGCGGCCGGCACCGTGGCCGGCTCGGCCGGCTCGTCCTGGACCGGGACCAGCACGTTCGGCATCTGCTCGGCGAGCGCGACGGTGTCGCTGACCTCGCGGAGCAGCTCCGACAGGCGGGCGCCGAGCGCGTCGCAGATCGCCGCCAGCAACTCGCTGGACGGCTCCTTCTGGCCGCGCTCGATCTCGGAGAGGTAGCCGAGGCTGACGTTCGCGGCGGAGGAGACCTCGCGCAGGGTGCGGTGCTGCCCCTGCCGGCGCGTCCGCAGTGCGTCGCCGATCACGCGGCGTAGCAGGACCATCGCACCTCCCCCTGAGGGCCGAACTCCCTCCGACGGTCATCCGGCCGGACGCGGCGGACCGCGCCGGCCCCGAGCGCCGGAGCCTTCCCGCAACCGTACCCGTTGCCGGCCCCGACGACATCCCGCCCCGCCCGTCGGATCCGCCCGATCGCCGCGCCGCCGCGCCGTCGTCGCCACCGAACCGGCCCGGCGCCGCGCCGGCCGGGGTCACCGACCGGCCCGAATCGATGATCAACACCAGGTCACCGACCTGGCGGCAACCACCGCACCGGGACACCCGCATGTCGGCGAAGCGGAGTGGATCAGCGATGTCCGGGCTCAGGGCCGCCCGACAGCGGCGCCGGCGGCCCCGGTGGTGGCATCGGCGGCGGCCCGATCCGCGTCGGCCGCGTCCGCCTCGTGGATCCGCTCGGCCAGCAGCCGCAGCGCCTCGATCACCGCGGCGGCGCGGACGTGGTCCCGCCCGCCGTCGAGGCCGAGCTCCCGCACGGTGGTCCCACCCGGCCCGGCCGCCGCCACGTAGACCAGCCCGACCGGCTTGCCGTCCTGCGGCTCCGGGCCGGCGACCCCGGTGGTGGCCAGGCCCCAGTCGGCCCCGCACCGCCGCCGGCCGCCCTCGGCCAGCGCCACCGCGACGTCCGGGTCGACCGGGCCGCGTTCGGCCAGCAACGTCGCCGGCACGCCGGCCAGTTCGGCCTTCAGCTCGGTGGCGTAGACCACCAGGCCGCCGCGGTAGACGCCGCTCACCCCGGCGATCTCCACGATCCCGGCGGAGAGCAGCCCGCCGGTGAGCGACTCGACGGTGGCCAGCGTCTCGTGCCGCTGCGCCAGGCTGTGCACGACTCCCGCCGCCGGGCTGCCGACCGGCCGCTCTCCGCTCGCGTCGCTCTCGCGCTCCATGCCCCCATCCTTCCCCCGCCGACCCCCGTGCCCCCACCCCGCCCCGCTCCGTCGATCAAGCAGTTGTGGTGGGTTTCAGAAGGTGCATATCACCAACAACCGGGCACCACAACTGCATGATCGACAGCGCGGGCTTGGGAGGGGTGGGTCAGGGGGTGGGGCGGCGGAGGCGGAGGGCCTGGGCCACGTAATCGAAGCCGGTGACCACCGTCACCACCACCGCGGCGCCCATGATCCACGGGCCGACCGGCGCGAGGGCGTCCGGCATCGGCCAGAGATACCAGGCGATGGCGAGGATCTGCAGCGCGGTCTTGATCTTGCCGCCGCGGCTGGCCGCGATCACGCCGTGCCGGATCACCCAGAACCGCAGGCCGGTGATGCCCAGCTCGCGGACGAGGATGAGCGCGGTCACCCACCAGGGCAGGCGGTCGTACCACGAAAGCAGCACCAGGGCGGCGCCGGTGAGCGCCTTGTCGGCGATCGGGTCGGCGACCTTGCCGAGGGACGTGACCAGCCCGAACCGGCGCGCGATCCAGCCGTCGACCAGGTCGGTCACCGAGGCGAAGGCGAAGATCAGGCAGGCCGCCATGCGCCAGCCGGCGTGCGTCATCGCCGAGGCGACCACGGTGGCCCCGAAGACCGGCACCAGCACCAGCCGCAGCGCGGTCAGTCCGTTGGCCGCGTTGAGCAACGGCACCCGGGCGACCACCCGCGCCGACGTCGACTCGGTGGCCCCGGTCACCGCCGCACCCCGCTCGGCCCGCCGTGGCGTTCCCGGTACCCCACCACGTGGCCTCCCCGCTCCGTCCGGGCCCGCCGTCACCGTGCCGCGCCGGGCGCCGCCGAGATCATCTCATCCGGCACGGCGAGCAGATCCACCCCTTCGGTGCCGGTCACCGTGGCGCGTACCAAGTCACCGGGGCGCAGCGCGGCCAGATCCACCCCGCCGCCCTCCGGGGCGACCAGCGTGGTCGAGCCGTCCACCTCGGGGGCCTGGTGCGCCGCCCGACCCTCGACGACGCCGTTGTCGACCGAGTCGACCAGCACCTCGACGGTCGACCCGAGCCGCTCCTCGGCTCGCTGCGAGCAGAGCTCGTCGGCGAGCGCGCTGAGCCGGTCGTAGCGGCGCTTGATCGTCGCGGCGGACACTTTCCCCGGCAGGCCGGCGGCCTCGGTGCCGTCCTCGTCGCTGTAGTCGAACATGCCGATCGCGTCGAGCCGGGCTTCGGTCAGGAACCGGACCAGCTCGTTGACGTCGGCGCGGGTCTCGCCGGGGAAGCCGACGATGAAGTTGCTCCGCGCGCCCGCCCCGGGGGCGAGCGACCGGGCGCCGGCCAGCAGCTCCAGGAACCGGTCGGTGGAGCCGAAGCGCCGCATCCGGCGCAGCACCGGCTCGCTGGAGTGCTGGAACGACAGGTCGAAGTACGGCGCCACGCCGGGCGTGGTGGCGATCGCCTCGACCAGGCCGGGCCGGGTCTCGGCCGGCTGGAGGTAGCTCGCCCGGACCCGGACGATGCCGCTCACCGCGGCGAGCTGCGGCAGCAGCTTCTCCAACGCCCGCGGGTCGCCCAGATCCTTGCCGTACGACGTGGAGTTCTCGCTGACCAGCACCAGCTCCCGGACGCCGGTCTTGGCCAGCCACTCCGCCTCGGCGAGCAGCTCGTCCGGCGTACGCGAGACGAACGCCCCGCGGAAGGCGGGGATGGCGCAGAACGCGCAGCGGCGGTCGCAGCCGCTGGCCAGCTTGAGCGAGGCGACCGGACCGGTGTCCAGCCGGCGGCGCAGCACCTGCCGCAGGTGCGCGGGGGTGTGCTCGTCGGTCTCGACCGACGACCGGGTCGGGGTGGCGTGGCCGGGCAGCGACACGGCGGCCGCCCGCCGGGAGACCGGGGTGAGCGGAAGCAACTCCCGCCGGTCGCGCGGGGTGTGCGCGGCGACCTGCTCACCGGCGACCACCGCGTTCAGCCGGGCGGCGATGTCCGGGTAGTCGTCGAAGCTCAGCACCGCCTGCGCCTCGGGCAGGCTGTCGGCCAGCTCACGGCCGTACCGCTCGGCCATGCAGCCGGCGGCGACCACCTTCGCGCCGGTGTCGGCGGCGGCGAGCAGCGTCTGGATCGAGTCCTGCTTGGCCTTCTCCACGAAGCCGCAGGTGTTCACCACCACCACGTCGGCGCCCTCGCCGTCGGTGGTGACCTGCCAGCCCTCGGCGTGCAGCCGGGCGGCCAACTCCTCCGAGTCGACCTCGTTGCGGGCACAGCCCAGGGTCAGCAGGGCGACACGACGGCCCTCGGCAGGGAAGGTGGCAGACACCATCCGAGGGTACCGGGCCGCGCGGGACGCGCCGCGCACGGCGGCCACCGGAGCAGGGCGGCTCACATCCCGGGGCGGCGGGCGACCGCGGTCAGGCGGTCGCCGCGCCGCTGACGGTCACGGCGCCGACCCGGACGAGGCGGTCGAGCAGGAAGACCTCGGTGCCGGCGAGACCGACCGAGCAGAAGACCGAGACCTGGTCGGCGGCGGTCCGGCCGGGGACCGCCCCGGCCAGCACCGCGCCCAGGTCGCGCAGCCGATCGACGTACGGTGGCTCGGCGGCGAGCATCGGCGGGGTGTACGCGCACGCCTGGGCGGGCGAGTCGGTGGCCAGGACGTCGGCCACGGCCAGCAGGTCCGGCCCGAACTCGGCGCGGTCCCGCTGCTTGAAGCCGACGGTGTTCACGTGCGTGCCCGGGGCGAGATCGGCGGCGTCCAGCACCGGGGTGGGGCTGGTGGTGGCGAGCACCACGACGTCGCGCCCGGCCGCCGCGGTTCCCGCCTCGCCCACGGCCCGGGCCGGGATGTCCAGCTCGGCGCGGACCCGGGCGGCGAACGCCTCCCGGCGGGCGGCCGACCGGCTGAACACGGTCACCTCCCGCAGCGGGCGCACGGCGGCCGCGGCCCACACCTGGGTCCACGCCTGCCGCCCGGAGCCGATCACGCCGAGCGTCGCCGCGTCCGGCCGGGCCAACGCATCCACCGCCGCCCCACCCAGGCCGCCGGTGCGCCGGGACCCCAGCTCCTCGCCGACCGCCACCGCCCGCACCGCGCCGGTACGTCCGTCGTGCAGCACCACCAGCTGCTCGGACTCCGGGTGACCGAAGGTGTCGTACGACCGGTAGCCGTACCACTCGCCGGTGAGGTGCCCGGCGGTCAACACCATCCGGCCCCCGCCCAGCGGCGCCGAGGCCCGGGGCGGGGCGACCAGCCGGCCGTCGTACGCGGCCAGCAGGGCGGCGCGCATGGCGTCGACCGTGGTGACGGCGTCCAGGGCGGCGGACACCTCCGGGTCGGAGAAGAGCAGGGTCATGAACGAATACTGCAAGCTGAAGTGAGGTTCAGGTCAACGGACGGTGGCCGGCTTCACTCCCGACCGCGGCCCGCGCCGGGCAACCATCCGCCGAGCCGGCGACGCCGGGCAACCATGCGCCGAGCCGGCGACGCCGGTGCTACCGTCGGTCTCGGTGGCCCGGTCGGCCACCCCGGACGAGCGGCGGGCGTACCCGGTCAGGTGAAGACGCCCCGACTGACGTATCGACTCGTCCCGGCCCCGGTGGTCCGGGCGTTACCCGCAGAGGTGACCACGATGGCCTGGATCGTGCTGGTGTTCTCCGGACTGCTCGAGACGGCGTGGGCGATCGCCCTGGACCGCAGCGCCGGCTTCAGCCGCCCCCTCCCCTCGCTGGTGTTCGCGGTGACGCTGGCGCTCAGCATGGGTGGCCTGGCGTACGCGCTGCGCGACATCCCGGTCGGCACCGGGTACGCGGTGTGGGTCGGGATCGGCGCGGTCGGCACCGCCGTCGTGGGCATGGTGGCGTTGCACGAGTCGGCGAGCCTGCCCCGGATCGCGTGCCTGCTGCTGGTGATCACCGGCGTGGTCGGCCTGAAGTTCTTCCACTGAGGTCCGGAGGTCTTCCACCGGTCCCGGCCGGGGACGGCTGACCGGTATCGGCCCGGATGCGTACCGGACGTCCGGAGTGGGTAGTGATGGCCGCGACCGTCAAGGCTCTCACCACGGAGGACGTCATGGCAGACATTCCCAGCACCGCCCGTCCGCGCAGCAGCGCCGCCCGTGTCTGCACCATCCTGGGCTTCGTCTTCGCAGTCATCGCGATCTTCATCGCCCCGCCGCTCTTCGGCATCCTCGGCGTGGTCCTCGGCATCGTGGGCGCGGTGCTCGGCGACAAGCCGCTCGGCTGGTACGCGGCCGCGGCCAGCGTGGTCGGCGCGATCCTCGGACTCGTGCTCGCCGCCGCGGTCCTCGGCTCCTGACCCGCTCCGCTCCCGGGGCCCGCCCACACCGGCGGGCCCTGTCGCGTGCCCGGCGTGCCCGGCGAGCCCGTCGCGCCCGGCGAGCCCGTCACGCATCCGGCGGACCGTCGCGGCCCGGGGCGGCGGTCACCGCCCGCGCGCTCCGCGGTCAGCCGCGGTCGGCCACCATCACGCGGTTGCCGTCCGGGTCGAGCACCTCCGCCATCCGTTCGCCCCACGGCTGCGTGGCCGGCTCGGCCAGCACGGGCACGTCGGCCGCCCGCAGCCGCTCGACCGCCGCCGCGCAGTCGGCCACATACACCCAGAGGCTGATCCGGTCGTTCACCCGGTGCGCCGACCCGTCCTCCTGGCCGACGCCGAGATGGCCGCTGCCGAGCCGCAGCGAGACGTACACCGGCGCACCCGTCTCCGGGTACCGGTAGGTGACGGTGCCGCCGAGCAGGTCCCGGTAGAAGCGCAGCGCGGCGGGCAGGTCCGTGGTGGTGAGGATGGGGAACAGCTCCTCGGCCAGCGGCCCGGCGTCAGTCATCGCCACCACGGAGGCCGACCAGGACCTCCTCCAGCTCGTCGGGCTTGACCAGCACGTCGCGGGCCTTGGAGCCCTCGGACGGCCCGACCACGCCCCGCGTCTCCATGAGGTCCATCAGCCGGCCGGCCTTGGCGAAGCCCACCCGCAGCTTGCGCTGGAGCATCGACGTCGAGCCGAACTGCGAGGTGACCACCAGCTCGACGGCCTGGACCAGCAGGTCGAGGTCGTCGCCGATGTCCTCGTCGATCTTCTTCTTGCTGTCCTGCGCCGGGGCCAACACGTCCGACCGGAACTCCGGCTCGCGCTGGTCCTTGCAGAACTTGACCACGTCGGCGATCTCGCGCTCGGTGACCCAGGCGCCCTGGATCCGGATCGGCTTCGAGGCGCCCATCGGCAGGAACAGGCCGTCACCGCGGCCGAGCAGCTTCTCCGCGCCCGGCTGGTCGAGGATGACCCGGGAATCGGCCAGCGACGAGGTGGCGAAGGCCAACCGGGACGGGACGTTCGCCTTGATCAGACCGGTCACCACGTCGACCGAGGGGCGCTGGGTGGCGAGCACCAGGTGGATGCCCGCGGCCCGGGCGAGCTGGGTGATCCGGACGACCGAGTCCTCCACGTCGCGCGGCGCCACCATCATCAGGTCGGCCAGCTCGTCGACGATCACCAGCAGGTACGGGTACGGCCGCATCTCCCGCTCGCTGCCCGGCGGCGCCTTGATCTCGCCGTTGCGGACCTTGCGGTTGAAGTCGTCGATGTGTCGGACCCCGTTCGCGGCGAGGTCGTCGTAGCGCATGTCCATCTCGCGGACGACCCACTCCAGGGAGTCGGCCGCCTTCTTGGCGTTGGTCACGATCGGGGTGACCAGGTGCGGGATGCCCTCGTAGCCGGTCATCTCGACCCGCTTCGGGTCGATCAGCAGCAGCCGCACCTCGTCCGGGGTGGCCCGGGTGAGGATCGACACCAGCAGGGTGTTGAGGCAGCTCGACTTGCCGGCACCGGTGGCGCCCGCGATCAGGATGTGCGGCATCTTGGCCAGGTTGGCCACCACGTAGCCGCCCTCGATGTCCTTGCCGAGCGCCACGACCATCGGGTGGTGATCGCTGGTGGCGACCCGGGAGCGCAGCACGTCGCCGAGCGCGACGTTCTCCGGGTCGGTGTTCGGGATCTCCACGCCGACCGCGCTCTTGCCCGGGATCGGGCTGAGGATCCGCACGTCCGGCGACTTCACCGCGTACGCGATGTTGCGGGACAGCTGGGTGATCCGCTCGACCTTGACGCCCGGGCCCAGCTCGACCTCGTAGCGGGTGACCGTCGGCCCGCGGGTGAACCCGGTGACCGCGGCGTCCACGTCGAACTGCTCGAACACCCCGGTCAGCGCGGCGATCACCTCGTCGTTCGCCTTGCTCCGGGTCTTCGGCGCCACGCCGCTGCTCAGCATGTTGGCCGGCGGCAGGGTGTAGTCGCCGGCCAGGCCGGTCAACGCGAGCTGCTCGGCCCGGGTCGGCGCGGGCGAGTGCTCCGGCGGCTCGACCGGCCGGCGGCTGGCCGGGACCTTGCCCGGCGACTTGCGGGGCAGCACCAGGGTCTCCTGGAGGTCGGCGCCCTCCAGGTCGTCGTCGAAGTCGTCGGGGTCGAGCGGGGGCGGCATCCGCTTCACCGGCCGCTTGCGCGCCGGCTTGGCCGCGGTCTCCTCGGCGTCCCCCGTGGACGGCGGGGCGACCAGGGTGCCGGCCAGCAGGCCGAGCCGCTCCGGGACCTTGTTGATCGGCGTCGCGGTGACCACCAGCAGGCCGAAGACCAGCAGCAGGACGAGCAGCGGCACGGCGACCCAGGCGGTGACCGCCCGCTCCAGCAGGCTGCCGACGCCGGCGCCGACCAGACCGCCGGCGAAGTCGCGCTGCGCGGGATCGACCGGGTGCTGGCCGATGTGCAGCATCGCGGCGGTCGCGATCAGCATCGACCCCCAGCCGACCAGCCCGCGACCGCGGTGCTCCGGATCCCCCGGCTGACGCATGAGCCGCCACGCGCCGATCATCAGCAGCACCGGCACCACGACGGAGATCGCGCCGAGGAAGAGCCGGACCGTGTCGGTCAGCCGCGCACCGACCGGGCCGGCGGCGGAGAACCAGATCCCCGCCGCGCTGAGCAGGGCCAGCCCGAACAGCAGCAGGCCGGCGCCGTCGCGGCGGTGCTCCGGGTCCAGGTCGCGGGCCGTCGCGGCCTGCCGGCCGGCCGCCCGGAACGCCCAGCCGACGCTGTGCGCCAGGCCCATCCACAGGGCACCGACCGCGCGTCCGACGTAGACGGCGGGGCCCGGGCGGGCCGCCCTGGTCCGTCGGCGGACCGGCGCGCGGGTCTTCTTCGCCGGTTGGCGGGCGCGGCTGTTCGTCGCGCCGCGCGGCGACGCGCCGCGCCGCCGGCTCGCCTGAGAGGTACGGCCCGCCATAGCATCACCGTAACGGCGCGACCCGGCAGATCGCCGCTTTTCCGGGTCGTGTCCGCGCGTCGCAGCACGGACTCCGCCACATGCCGTGATATCTGCCTCAGAAGGGATGCCCGATGGCGTCGCCGGGAATCGAGGACGGTCCGGACGGCCCGCTGGCCGGGCACCCGCGGCAGCTGCGACCGCTGACCGGCGCGCTGATCGCCGCGGTCCTCGACACCCGGGGGTACGCCGTCACACCGGACTCCGACGACGACCTGGTCGGCCGCTGGGACGACAACCTGATCTGGTTCCTTCGGCTGGGCGACGCCGGCGAGCTGCTCCAGATCCGCACGATGGTCGCACCGACGTTCCCGATCGAGCGCGTCCCGGAGCTCTACGCCTTCTGCAACTCGTGGAACCACGACCGGCTCTGGCCGAAGGCGTTCGTGCACGTCGACGACGAGGGCCGGGCCCGCGTGTGCGGTGAGGTCATCGCCGACCTGGAGCGCGGGGTCACCCCGCACCAACTCGACCAGCTGCTCGACTGCGGCATCTCGACCGGGTGCCATCTCGCCGCCGAGGTGGCCCGGCTGCCGGGGGCGGCGACGTGACCGGGCGCGGCGAGCGACGTCCCGGCCCGGTGGACGACCTCACCGGTCTGGTCGGCCGCAACCGGGGGGCGACCGGCCGCGACCGGGACCTGGTGGCCGCGCTCGCCGACGCCCGGGACCGGCCCGACGGCCCGGCCCGGCTGGTGGAGCTGGAGCGCATCGCCGCGCGGGCCGACGCGAGTGGGGACGACCGGTCCGCGGTGGACGCTCGTCTCGCGCTGATCGAGACGGCCCTGCTGCACGGCGAACGGTGGCGGCTCGTCGAGCCGGTACGCCGTTGCCTGGCCGTCCTCGACCGCCGCCCGGACCTGTTCGCCGACGGCGAGGCCGAGATGCTGCTGCGGTACCAGCGGTACGCCGTCGAGGCGCTGCTGAGCACCCCGCGGGTCGGGCTGGACCAGGTGCGGGCCGTGGACGACCTGGCCGGCCGGCTCGGCGCCGCCGCCGAGGCGGTCGCCGAGCTGCGCTGCCGGATCGCCGACCACCTCGGCGACGAGCCGACCGCCCGCGAATGGTACGACCGCTGGAGCGCGGCCGAGCCCGGGCCGACCGGGGGCTGCCCCGGATGCGCGCCGGCCCGCCGGGCGGAGCTGCTCGCCGGCTGGGGCGAGTGGCCGGCCGCGCTGGCCGAACTGCGGGAGGCGCTCGACGGCGTGGTCGAGTGCACCGACCAGCCCGAGCGGGCGCTGACCGCGGCGCTCCTGCCCTGGTTGCGGGTCGGCGAGGCGGAGCGGGCCGGCACCGCGCACGTACGGGCGTACCGGCGGCACCGCCGCGAGCGGGCCGCCTTTCCGCACCTCGCCACACACCTGCGGTTCTGTGCGCTCGCCGGTCATCCGGGCCGGGCGCTGGACATCCTCGCCGACCAGCTGCCCCGGCTCGACCACCCCGGCGACGACCTCTCCGCGATGGAGTTCGCCGCCGCCGGAGCGCTGGCCTGCGCGCTCGCCGTCGAGGCAGGGCTGGGCGGGCGCCGGGTGCGCCGCCCCGCCTTCGGGGACCGCCCGCCGGCGGACCTCGACGTCGAGACGCTCGGCACCGTGCTGCTCGGCGTCGCCACCGAGCTGGCCGGCAGCTTCGACGCCCGCAACGGCACCGGACACCAGTCCGGCCGGATGGCCGCCTGGCTGGCCGAGCGGCCGGTGGACACGCCGGTGCCGCTGCCGGCCGAGGACGACCCGGCCGACGAGTCGCCGGCGGAGGAACCGGAGCCGGCGGAGCTGGAGCCCACACCGCTGACCCTGTCCCTGATCACCGCCGCGCTGGATCATCGCGGCGACCGGTACGCGGTGGACGACGGTGGGACGGTCGTCGGCCGGTGGGGCGCGGCGGTCATCCAGTTCCGGCAGGTCGGCGAGCGCGGTGAGATCCTGCACGCCCGGACGCTCGCGACCCGCCGGCTGCCCGCCGCCCGGCGCGCCGAGGCGTACGCGTTCTGCAACGCCTGGAACCACGACCGGCTGCTGCCGAAGGCGTACGTGCACGACCTCGGCGACGAGCTGGTGCTGGCCGGCGACGTCAGCACCGACCTGGCGCACGGGGTGGCCCCGGCGCAACTGACCGTGCTGCTCAACGCGGCGGTGACGACCGGCGTCGCGTACGCCGACGCGGTCGCCGCCCTCCCCTGATCAGACCTCGACGACGGTCGGGACGATCATGGGACGCCGCCGGTACGCGTCGTTGACCCAGCGCCCCACCGTGCGGCGGACGATCTGCTGGAGCTGGTGCGGGTCGGTGATCCCGTCCGAGGCGGCCCGGTTGAGAGCCTCGGTGACCAGCGGGACGACCGCGTTGAACGCCTCCGGGTCCTCCGAGAAGCCCTTCGCGGAGACGGTCGGCCCGCCCACCACCTTGCCGGTGACGGAGTCGACCACGACGGTGGCGGCGATGAAGCCGCCGTCGCCGAGGATACGCCGCTCGGTCAGCAGCGACTCGCTCACGTCACCCACGGCGAGGCCGTCGACGTAGACGTACCGGCTCTTCACGTGGCCGACCAGACTGGCCCGCCCCTCGACCAGGTCCACCACGTCGCCGTCCTCGCAGAGCACCACGCGGTCGGGAGCCACGCCGGACTCGACGCCGAGCCGCGCGTGCGCGCGCAGGTGGCGCCACTCGCCGTGCACCGGCATCAGGTTGCTGGGCCGCACCACGTTGAGCAGGTAGAGCAGCTCGCCGGCCGGGGCGTGCCCGGAGACGTGCACCTTGGCGACGTCCTTGTGCACGACCACCGCACCGGCCCGGGCCAGCCGGTTGATCACCCGGTAGACGGAGGTCTCGTTGCCGGGCACCAGGGAGGAGGCGAGCACCACGGTGTCGCCGGGGGCGATGGTGATGTGCCGGTGGTCGCCGCTGGCCATCCGGCCGAGCGCGCTCATCGGCTCGCCCTGCGAGCCGGTCGACATCAGCACGATCTGCTCGGGCGGCATCGTGGTCGCCTCTTCCAGCCCGACGACGAGGCCGGGCGGGATGTTGAGCAACCCCAGGTCACGGGCGATGCCCATGTTGCGCACCATCGAGCGGCCGATGAGGGCGACCTTGCGGCCGTGCTCGGCCGCCGAGTCCATCACCTGCTGCACCCGGTGCACGTGCGAGGCGAACGACGCGACGATGATCCGCCCCTTGGCCTTCGCGAAGATCGAGTCGAGCACGGGGCCGATCTCCCGCTCCGGAGTGACGAAGCCGGGGATCTCCGCGTTGGTGGAGTCGGACAGCAGCAGGTCGACACCCTCGGAGCCGAGCCGGGCGAAGCCGGCCAGGTCGGTGATCCGGCCGTCCAGCGGGAGCTGGTCCATCTTGAAGTCGCCGGTGTGCAGCACCAGGCCGGCCGGGGTGCGGACGGCCACCGCGAGCGCGTCCGGGATCGAGTGGTTCACGGCGAAGAACTCGCACTCGAACGGCCCGAGCCGCTCCCGGCCGCCCTCCCGCACGGTCAGCGTATACGGCTGGATGCGCCGCTCGGCGAGCTTCGCCTCCACCAGGGCGAGGGTGAACTGCGAACCGACCAGGGGGATGTCCGGCTTGTGCGCCAGCAGGTAAGGAACCGCGCCGATGTGGTCCTCGTGACCGTGGGTCAGCACGATCGCCTGCACGTCGGCGAGCCGGTCCAGGATCGGCCCGAAGTCGGGCAGGATCAGGTCCACGCCGGGCTGCTCGACGTCGGGGAACAGGACGCCGCAGTCGATCACCAGCAACTTGCCGTCGTACTCGAAGACGGTCATGTTCCGACCGATGGCGCCGAGCCCGCCGAGCGGAATGATCCGCAGTCCGCCCTCCGCGAGTGGAGGGGGGAGTTCCGCCTCGATGTGCGCCTCGGTCACGCGTCCACCCCATTCTGGGACGCCGTCACCGGGCGTCCGTCGTGTCGTTCGATCATTCAGGGAGCTCCAGACCCGCCGCCGCGCAGTCGGCGCGCAGCTGGGCGATCTCGTCGTCGGTGGCGTCCACCAGCGGAGGCCGGACCGGGCCGGCGGGCATGCCGGCGGCCGTCAGGCCCGCCTTCACCAGGATGACGCCCTGGGTGCGGAAGATGCCGGTGTAGAGGGGCAGCAGTCGCCGGTGCAGGGCGAGCGCGGCGGCGTTGTCCCCCGCGTCGTACGCCTCGATCATCTGCTTGGTCAGCGCGCCGGTGAAGTGGGTGGAGGTGCCCACCACGCCGACCGTGCCGACGGCCATCGCGGGCAGGGTGAGCGAGTCCTCGCCGCTGTAGTAGGCCAGGTTGGTGCGGCTGGTCACCCAACTGGTCGCGGTCAGGTCGCCCTTGGCGTCCTTCACCGCGACGATCCGGGCGTGCTCGGCGAGGCGCACCATGGTATCGGTGGCGATCGCCACGCCGGCGCGGTGCGGGATGTCGTAGAGCATCACCGGCAGGCCGGTCGCGTCGGCGACGGCGGTGAAGTGGCGCAGGAGCCCACTCTGCGGCGGCTTGTTGTAGTACGGCGTGACCACCAGCAGGCCGTGCGCGCCCGCCTTCTCGGCGGCGGCGGCCAGCTCGATGGTGTGCCGGGTGTCGTTCGTGCCGACTCCGGCCACCACCTTGGCCCGGTCGCCGACCGCCTCCACCACGGCCCGGATCAGGCGCTCCTTCTCCGCGTCGGTGGTGGTGGGCGACTCGCCGGTGGTGCCGTTGACCACCAGCGCGTCGTTGCCCTGCTCGTCGACCAGATGGTTCGCCAGGCGGGCGGCGCCGTCGAGGTCGAGCGAACCGTCGGCGGTGAACGGGGTCACCATGGCCGTGAGCACTCGCCCGAAGGGGCGGGACACCGCCCGGGCGGGGGTGTCAGGGTGGTCGTGCGTCATGTTTCCAACCTAGCGGACGACCACGGACCGCCCGCCGGGGAAGGGCTCAGGAGACCGCCGCGTGCGGGCTGGTCGCCACCTCGGTGCCGTCGGGCAGGGTGGAGATCACGAAGTCGGCGAAGACGTTCGGGGCGACCCCCTGGAGCTGGCGCAGGCACTCCACGGCCAGCTCCCGGATCTCCACGTCGGCGTGCTCGGTGGCCCGCATCGCGACGAAGTGCCGCCAGGCCCGGTAATTGCCCGTCACCACGATCCGGGTCTCGGTGGCGTTCGGCAGCACCGCGCGGGCGGCCTGGCGGGCCTGCTTGCGCCGCAGGGTCGGGTTCGGCTCGTCGGCGAAGCGCTGCTCCAGCCCCTCGAGCAGCTCCGTGTACGCCCGCACGCTCGCCTCGGCCGCCTCGACGAACTTCTTGTGCAGCTCCGGGTCCTCGGCGATCACCGCGGGCTCGACCATGGCCGCGTCCCGCTCCGGGACGTACCGCTGGGAGAGCTGCGAGTACGAGAAGTGGCGGTGCCGGATCAGCTCGTGGGTGAAGGAGCGGGAGACCCCGGTGAAGTAGAAGGTCACCGAGCCGTGCTCCAGCACCGAGAGGTGCCCGACCTCCAGGATGTGCGCGAGGTAGCCGGCGTTGGTGGCGGTGGCCGGGTTCGGCTTGCGCCAGGACTGGTAGCAGGCCCGGCCGGCGAACTCGGCGAGCGCCTGGCCCCCCTCGGCGTCGGTCGACCACGGCACGTCGTCCGGCGCCTCGAACTGGGTCCACGCGATCAACTTCACCTGGGGCTGCACCATCTCCGGCATTCCTCGGACTGTAGTGGCGGCGCACGCCCCGCCCAAGTCCGGCTCGCGCCTCTGCAACGTCGATCACGTCGGGCACCGGCCGGGTGGCTGCTGCCCGCGTCGCACAGTCGGCGCCGATCCCCGGGCCAGCCACATCCGCGGTTCGCGCCGGTGCAGGTCGGTGCGCCCAGCGCCGGCCGGGTGATGCTGCCCGGATCCTTTGGAGCTGAGTCATCCACGACATCACGCCGTACCGGCCCGGCGCACCCTAGACAGCCGGCGCGCGGCGCAAGGCCGGAGCGGACCCGGCCCCGTAGCCGACACGCGGACCCAGCCCGCACAGGCGAGCCCGGCCCGCACGGGCGGATGTGGCCCGTGCACGGGCGGAGGTGGGCCTTCCCGCGTAGCCGGATACGCGGCCAGGCTGGCGTGGCCGGCGGCGGACGTCGCGAACCCGCGATGTCCAGAACGACTCAGCTCTAAAGGATGCGTGGATGGAACTACTCCGATCCTCCGCTCGCGCCAGCTGATCCCGCGCGCCGGCCGATCCACCGCCGCGCCGGCCCACCCCCGCCCGCGCCGGCTGAACGTGGCGCCCCGGCCCAGCGCCGACGGGCCCGCAGGGACGCCCAGCGGCGCCGGCGGGATGCGGTCGGCGGGCGAAGCGGCGGTGTCACGAAGCGGCAGCGGTGCGGCGGCTGGTCGAACGCCACGGCGCCGGGCACGGACCGTCGGGCGTGACCGGGTGGCTGGCCCGGCCGGGGGTGTGCGGTCAGACGTAGAGGGAGGTGAAGGGTGCCCAAGGGAGGTTGCGCAGCACCGAGAAGGCGAACCAGGCGGCCAGGAAGCCGCCGATCACCTTGCTGCTGATCCGCAGCTCGGGCAGGCGCCAACCGAACGCCTGCCGCCCCGCCCAGGCCACGAACAGGTAGGCCAGGAAGGGCAGCGCGAAGACGAAGAGGAAATGGTGCCGGGCGGCGGCCGGGAGGTCGGCGTGCAGCACGTACCAGAGCGCGCGGGTGCCACCGCAGCCTGGGCAGTCCAGCCCGGTGGTCAGCTTCAACAGGCAGGTGGGCGCGGCATCGGGATCCGACCGCGTCGGGTCGGCGAGCAGCGTGTAGCCGATCCCGGCCGCGACGCAGCCGACCGCCGCGAGCGGCACCGCCCAGCGGGGCGAACGGTCGTGAAGCCGGACCACGAACCGGGTGAGCCGGTCGGGCTCGGGCGCCGGGTACGCCGGCGCCGCGCCGGCCGGCCAGCCGGGAGGCGGCGTGCCCTCCGCCGGCCACGCGGTGGGCGGGACCACGTCCACGGGCGCCTCGGAGGCCGGGACCGTGCCGGCCGGCGGGGCGGCGGGTGCGTCAGCAGGCGGCTGCGGCGGGCCGGCCGGTCCGTGAACGCTCGTCACGCGCTCACCGTACACCGGCGACGCCCACCAACGCGGCGGCCAGCGGACCGGCCAGGTCGCCGGCGGTGGGCGGCGCGACCGCGTCCAGGCCGAGCCAGCCGGCGAGGCGGTAGAGCTCGGCGGCGAGCGCCACCGCGGTCTCGCCGGGATCGGCGCCGGGCTCGACCCACGCGGCCGGCACCAGCAGCACCCCGGCCTTCCGGTCGGCCTTCAGGTCGACCCGGGCGGTGAACCGCTCACCCTGCAGGAAGGGCAGCACGTAGTAGCCGTGCACCCGCTGCGGTGCCGGCACGTAGATCTCGATCCGGTAGCTGAAGTCGAAGAGCCGCTCGGTGCGGTTACGCTCCCAGACCAGCGGGTCGAACGGGCTGACCAGGGTGTTGCCGCGGACCCACCGGGGCAGCCGGGCCTGGGCGTGCAGCCAGGCCGGCTGCCGCCACCCGGCCACGGTCACCGGCAGCAGCTCACCGGCCTCGGCCAACTCAGCGATCGCCTGCCGGGCCCCGGCGAGCGGCAGCCGGAAGTAGTCGCGCAACTCCGGCTCGGCGGCGACCCCGAGCGACCGCGCGGCGATCGCCAGCAGGGTGCGGTAGGCCTCGCCGTCGGTCGGGGTGGGCGCGTCCAGCGCGGCGGCCGGCAGCACGCGCTCGGGCAGGTCGTAGCGGCGGGCGAAGGAGGTGCTGCGCTCGGCCGCGGTCACCTCACCGGCCCAGAACAGGTATTCCAGCGCCCGCTTCACCGCCGACCAGTTCCACCCCCAGTTGCCGGTCTCCCGCGGCGCGTCGTGCTCGATCTCCGCGGCGGTCAGCGGGCCCCGCGCGGCCACCTCGTCGCGCACCCAGGCCACCAGCTCGGGCTGCTCCTCGGCGATCCGGCGCATGCCGCCCCACGACTCGCTGCGTGCCCGGGCCATCCGCCAACGCAGCGCCGCGTGCAGCGCGACCGGGACCAGCGACGCCTCGTGCCCCCAGTATTCGAACAGCTCCCGGGGGCGGCGGTAGGCGGCGGTGTCGAGCAGGGTCGTCGGGTAGGGCCCGAGCCGGCTGTAGAGCGGCAGGTAGTGGGCCCGTTGCAGCACGTTGACCGAGTCCATCTGGATCAGCCCGACCCGGTCGAGCACCCGGCGCAGGTGCCGGCGGGTCGGCACGCCGACGGGCGCCGGGTCGGCGAAGCCCTGGGCGGCCAGCGCCACCCGGCGGGCCTGGGCGAGCGAGAGCGATTCCGGTGCGGTCATCGTCGGCGACACTATGTCATCGGTACGACGCCGCCGCGCCATGCTGGATTTGCCGACGGATGCGGCATAGAACGGTGCAATGCTCACCATCCGCCCCGAGGAGCCGGACGACGCCGAAGCGGTCGCCCAGGTGCACGTGCACGGTTGGCAGACCGGCTACGCCGGCATCATGCCGGACGAGGTGCTGCGCCGGCTGAACGTGGCGGCCTGGGCCCAGCGCCGGCGCGACATCGGCACGGCCGACCCGGAGCACCCGTTCACCACCCTCCTCGCCGAGGCGGACGGCGGGCGGATCATCGGGTTCACCTCGTTCGGCCCGTACCGCGTCGACCAGGACCGCGCGGACCTCGACCCGACGTGGGGCGAGGTGCTCGCCCTCTTCGTCGAGCCGGCCCACTGGGGTGACGGCACCGCGCGGGCGCTGCTGGCCGCCGCCCGCGACGGACTGGCCGCGCGGGGCTGGACGGCGTACCGGATGTGGGTGCTGGCGGAGAACAGCCGGGCCCGCCGGTTCTGCGCGCGGGCCGGGCTGTCACCGGACGGTGAGCGGTCGACCTACCCGGTGCCGCTCTCCGGCGGCCGCCCCCCGGTCGGGCTCGTCGAGCTGCGGTACGCCGGACGCCTCGACGGCTGACCGGCGCGGCGCGACCCACCGGCGGATCGGCAGGAACGCCAGCAGCGCGAGGCTGATCCAGACGTACGCGTTGCTGCCGAGGAAGCCGTCCACGCCGGTGAAGTCCTTCTCCCACGACCAGACGATCCGGCTGATCAGGAGCCCGTACCCGACGATCGCGGCGGCCAGCAGGAGACGGCGCCGGCGGCCGCCCGCGGGCGCCGCCATGGCGTTGTCCACCAGCAGGATCAACGCCGGCAGCAGCCAGACCAGGTGGTGCACCCAGGTGACCGGGCTGACCAGACACATCACCGCGCCGGTGAGGGCGAGGCCGGTCGCCTCGTCACCGACCGCGACGGCGGCCCGGGAGCGCCAGGCCCAGAGCGCCAGCGTGCCGAGCACCAGGACCAGCCAGGCCACCGTGCTCGGGTGCGCCGGGTCGAGCCGGGCGACCACTCCGCGCAGCGACTGGTTGGAGACGAACGCCAGCTCGCCCACCCGGCCGGTGTTCCACAGGGCCTCGGTCCAGAACTCCCGGGAGGCGTTCGGGAAGAGGGCGCCAGCGAGCACGCTGGCCCCGGCCGCGGTGGCCATCGCGGTGACGGCCGCCCGCCAGCGCCCGGTGACCAGCAGGTAGACGATGAAGATGCCCGGCGTGAGTTTGATCGCGGTAGCCAGCCCGATGCCCACCCCGGCCCAGCGGTTGCCGGCCGGCAGCAGCCGGAGCAGGTCGACCGCGACCAGGAAGAGCAGCAGCATGTTCACCTGGCCGAAGTTGACCGTCTCGCGCATCGGCTCGAACGCGGCGGACAGGCAGAGCGCCACGGCAAGGGTGAACCAGCGGGTCCAGCCGGCCCGCCGGGCGATCGGGTCGAGCAGCCACCAGAAGAGCACCGCGGTCACGACGACCGTGGCGGCGACGCTCACGGTGATGGCGGCCGGCCACGGCAGGTACGCCATCGGCAGCATGACCAGCGCGGCGAACGGCGGATAGGTGAAGCCGTACTGCGTGTAGGGCCGCAGGTAGTCGTAGATCTCCCCGCCGTCGTGCACCCACCAGTTCAGGGCGCCGTAGTAGACCTGAAGGTCGAAGAAGCCGTGCCGTACGGCCGCGACCAGCAGGAAGGCGCTCACCGCGACGGCGAGCAGGAGAACACTGACGACCTGCCACATCGTCCGACTGGCACCCTGCGCCACCGTCGCCTCCCTCGCCCTGCGTAGGCTCACGTCCCATGGCTCTCGGGTACGTCCGCCCGGCGCGTCCGGAGGACGCCGGCGAGATCGCACGCATCCAGCTCGCGACCTGGCGGGTCGCCTATCGCCGGATCCTGCCCCGGCACGTCCTCGACAACCTGGACGAGGCGTGGCTCGCGCGGCGCTGGACCGCGGCGGTGCAGGAGCCGCCCTCCGGCGCCCACCGCGTGCTGGTCGCCGTCGAACAGGCCGAGCAATCGTATCTGGTGGGGTTCGCCGCCTCCGGTCCGGCCGATGCGGAGGCCCTCGCCCCCGGCGAGCCGGCCGACGCCCTCGACGCGGGCGTGGTGGCCGTCACCGACCTGCTGGTGGAGCCGCGTTGGGGCCGGCGGGGGCACGGCAGCCGGCTGCTCGCCGCGAGCGTGGACCTGTGGCGGGAGGACGGCTTCGGGCGGGCGGTCGCCTGGGCGTTCGACGGTGACGCGGCGATCCGGAAGTTCCTGACCAGCACCGGCTGGGAGCCGGACGGCGCGGCCCGCGCCCTGGACGTGGACGACATGCTCGTCCCCCAGATCCGCCTGCACGTCGCGGTCCCCACCGAGCCGGTCGCGGAGGACTGAGCCGGCGCCCGTCGGCGGAGATCGCCGGCGGCGGCCCCGCGTCCCCGTCGTGTCACCCGCGTGGGTCCCAGGGTGGGCCTACTGTGACCTGGAGACGGGCTCTCGGCCGCCCGGCACCACCGCGCGGACGGGGCACGACCGGAAGAGGGAGACGATCATGTTCAGGGACACGCGGGCGTTCAGCGGCTTCTCGGTGGACGACACCGACCGGGCGATGACCTTCTATGCCGACACCCTCGGCCTGCGCGTGTCGCTGGACGAGGCGATGGGCGGGCTTCTGACGCTGCACATCGCCGGCGACCGGGACATCCTGGTCTACCCGAAGGGCGGCGACCACACGCCCGCGACCTACACCGTGCTCAACTTCCCGGTCGACGACATCGACCGGGCCGTCGACCAACTGACCGCACGCGGGGTGCAGTTCGCGCGCTACCCGGGGATGCCCCAGGACGACAAGGGGATCATGCGCGGGAACGGGCCGGCGATCGCCTGGTTCACCGATCCCGCCGGCAATGTCATGGCGGTGCTGGAGCTGAAGTGAGCGGTGGCGGTCCCCCGCGCGGAGCCGGGAACCGCCACCGATCGCACCACCGACCGCCCGGCAGGTCAGCCCTTGTCGGAGCCGTCGTTCGCGTCGCGGACGAAGTAGCGCTGGAAGATCACGAACAGGATCGCGACCGGGATGGTGGCCAGCAGGGCGGCGCCCAGCTTGAGCGGATACTGGCTGCCCTTCCCGAGTGAGCCGCTGACCAGGTCGGCCAGGCCGCGGGGCAGGGTGAACAGGTCCGGGTCCTGCACCGACACCAGGCTGTGCGGGAACTCGTTCCAGGAGCCCTGGAACGACAGGATGGTCAGGGTGATCAGTGCCGGCTTCGCCATCGGCAGCACCACCGACCAGAACGTGCGGAACACGCTCGCCCCGTCGATCCGGGCCGCCTCCTCCACGCTCACCGGGATCGACTCGAAGAACTGCTTCATGATGAACACGCCGGCCGCGTCGGCGAGCAGCGGGATGACCAGCCCGGTGTAGCTGTTGTAGATGCCGAGCTGGTTGAGCACCAGGAACTTCGGGATCAGCAGCACCACGGGCGGCACCGCCATCACCGCGACCACCATGGCGAAGAGCCCGGCCCGCCCGCGGAACCGCAGCCGGGCCAGCGCGTAGCCGGCGAGCGAGTCGAAGAACACCCGCCCCACCGTGACCAGCACGGTGACCAGCAGCGAGTTGCCGAGCCACAGCGGGAAGTTGGTGCCGGCGAAGATCCGCTCGAAGCCGGTCAGCGTCAGTGGGTCGGGGATCGGCGAGAGCGGGTTCGCCGCCGCGTCCGGCTCGGTCTTGAACGAGTTCCCGAGCTGGATGACGAACGGGTAGAGAAAGACCAACCCGAAGAAGACCAGCGTGGCGTACCCCAGGAAGCGGGAGGCCAGCGTGCGGCGGCCCCGGCCGCGACGCCGGGCGGGCGCCGCCGCGACCGGCGGGCGGTCGGTCAGCACGGCCATGTCACGACCCTTCCGGTACGCGTCGACGCCACCAGCCCCGCCGCCGCCCGACCGGGTCCCGGTCGGCCATCACACGGCGCTGGATCAGGGTGAGCACGATGATGATCAGGAACAGCACGAACGAGATCGCCGCTCCGGAGCCGTAGTCGAAGTCGCGGAACGCGGTGCGGTACGACAGGTAGGCCGGGGTGAGGGTGGTCTTGGCCGGATCGCCCTGGCTCATCACGTACACCTGGTCGAAGACCTGCCACGAGCCGATCAGGCCGAGGGTGAGCACCAGGAAGGTGGTCGGCTTGATCATCGGCAGGGTGACGTAGCGGAACCGTTGCCACCGGCTCGCCCCGTCGAGCGTGCTGGCCTCGTCCAGGGCCACCGGCACGTTCTGCAACGCGGCCAGGAACATCAGCATGAAGGTGCCGGAGGTCGTCCAGACCACCAGCGTGATGATGGAGACCATCGCGACGCTCGGTCCGGAGAGCCAGTCCCACCAGCTCAGCCCGAACGGGCCGCCGCCGGTCAGGGCGGCGGGCGGGGTGTCCACCCCGAGCGTGCCGAGCAGCAGGTGCAGGACGCCGCGCGAGTCGGCGAACCACTCCGGCCCGTTGAGGCCGACGAGGGCGAGCAGCTTGTTGACCGCGCCGGAGTTCGCGAACAGGAACAGGAAGACCACGCTGATCGCCACCGAGCTGGTGACCGAGGGGAAGTAGAAGGCGCTGCGGAAGAAGCCCTTCCCCTTGAGCATCCGGTTGTTCACCACCATGGCCAGGCCGAGGGCGAGCACGGTCTGCGCCGGCACCACGATCCCGACGTAGTAGACGGTGTTGCGGATGCTGGTCATGAAGTCCCGGCGGTCGAGCCCGTCGTCGGTGAACAGCCGGGTGTAGTTGTCGCTCCCGACGAACGGCACGTTGCTGGTGAACGGGCTGCCCTGGCCGTTCCAGTCGGTCAGGCTCACCCAGAGCGCCATCAGGATCGGCAGCAGCATGAACAGCCCGAGGATCAGGATCACCGGTGCCACGAAGAGCCAGCCGGCGACGTTCTCGTTGCCGCGGGTGCCGCGTCCATGCCGGGGCGCCTCGCCACGCGCGGTGGCCGGCGCCGCCAGTGCCTCGGTCGCCATCTCCCTCCCCTCTCCTCTCGGAGATGCGGGCGGGGGCCCCGGTAGCGGGGCCCCCGCCGTCACCTCAGCTGCCGCCGAGCGCCGCCTTGGCGTTCTTGTCGAAGTTCGCCAGGATGGTCTTCGGGTCGCCGGTGGTCAGGCCCTGCAGGCCGGCCTCGAGGTCCCGCAGGACGCTGTCCATCTTCGGGGCGTTGACCGGGCCCTGGGCGTACGCGACGCCGTCGATGAAGGTCTTGTCCGCCGGGAAGGCGGCGGTGTACTGCTCGCGCACCGACTGGCGGGACGGCATCACGCCGAACGCGGTGGCGAACGCCATCTGCTGCTCGCCGCTGGTCATCGCCTCGACGAACTTGATCGCCTGGTCCTTGTACTTCGACTTCGCCGCGATGCCCCAGCATTGGGTGAAGGAGAGCGTGCCCTGCCCCTTGGCGCCGGTGGGCAGCGGAACGACCTTGTACTTCACGTTCGGGAAGTCGTTCTGCAGGGCGCCCTTGATCCAGTTGCCCTCGATGGTCATCACGGCCTTGCCCCTGCCGAACGCCTCGCCGGACCAGCCGGCGTCCAGCTGCTTCGGGTACTTGGCCAGCCCGTCGGTGAGCAGGCCCTTGACGTACTGGAGGGCGGCCAGGTTCTCCGGGGTGTCGGCGGTGGGCTGCTTGCCGTCCTTGCTCATCAGCCAGCCGCCGTTCTGCACCATGAAGGCGCCGATCCGGTCCCGGGTGTCGCCCAGCGCCAGCGCCACCATCCCCTTGGCCTTGATCTTCTGGCCGGTCGCGGTGAGCTGGTCCCAGGTGGTCGGCACGTCCGCGTCGGTCAGGCCGGCCTTCGCCCACAGGTCGGTGTTGATCTGGAGGGCGAGGGTGGAGAAGTCCTTCGGCGCGCAGTAGAGCTTGCCGTCGTAGGTGAACGTGGTGCGCAGGCTCTCGTAGAAGTCGCCGGTATTGCTGATCTTGTCGCCGTACGGCTCGAGCGCGCCGACGCTGGCGTAGTCGGCGAACCGGGTCGCGTCGACGTAGAAGACGTCCGGCGGGGTGCCGCCGGCCAGGCCCTGGCCGAGCTGCTGGGTGAGGTCCTGGGCGGGGGTCACCGTGGCGGTGTTGCCGGTGCTGCCCGCCCACTTCGCCGCCGCGTCCTGCACCGCCTTGGTCTCCGCCTCGCCGGAGGAGCCGATCAGGATCTGCAGGTTGGCCGGACCGCTGGACTGCGCGGTGTCGCCCGACTCGTCGAAGCCGCTGCCGCAGGCCGCCAAGCCGAGCAGTGCGACGGCGGCGAGGCCGGCCACCGCCGCCCGGGTGAGGGTTCGAGGTGCCATCGGATTCTCCTGTGGGGGAAGGGGAAACGGACTACGCCGTGTGCCGGAGCACCAGCGAGGGCTGAAGCAGTACGGGGGCCGGGGTCCGCTGGTCGCCGTCGAGGACCGCGGTGAGCAGGTCCACGCAGCCGGCGGCGGCCTCGGCGAGCGGTTGGCTGACGCTGGTCAGGCCGACCGCGGCGGCGACCGGGGTGTCGTCGAAGCCGGTCACCGCGACGGGCGGGTCGGCCGCGCGGACGGCCTGCATCGCGCCGAGCGCGAGGGAGTCGCTGGCGCACACCACGGCGGTCGGCGGGTCGGCCACGACGAGCAGGTCACGCATCAGCCGCTCGCCCTCGGCGATGCCGTCCTCGGTCGCCCGGTCCAGCCCCGTCGGGTCGATCCCGGCCGAGCGCAGCGTCTCGCGCCAACCGGAGCGCCGGTCGTCGCCGACACCGGAGCCGGCCGGCCAGCCGAGGAAGCCGATCCGCCGGTGGCCGCGCACCAGCAGGTGGGCGGTGGCCTTCGCGGTGCCGGCGGCGCCGTCGACGTCGACCCACGGGTGCGCCGCGGGGTCGTCCCACGGCCGGCCGAAGGTCACGAAGGCGACGCCGCGGTCCGCCAGCCAGGCCGTCCGGGGGTCGCCGTGGTCGGTGCCGGTGAGCACGAAACCGTCCAGGTCGTAGGCGCTGAGCAGGTCGTCGTAGGCGGCGATCTCGCTCTGGTCGTCATCGGCGGTGTAGAGCATGGTGCGGTAGCCGTTCGCCTCCGCGGTCTCGGTGAGGCCGTGCAGGAAGCGGTCGAGCACCGAGCCGTTGATCCCGTCGCGCGTCGGCTCGATCCGGACGGCGATCAGCCGGGAGCGGCCGGTGCGCATCTGCCGTGCGGCCTGGCTGACCCGGTAGCCGAGGGTGTCGATCGCCTCCTGGACCCGCTGCCGGGTCTCCTCCCGCACGATGTGCGGGGCGTTGAGCACGTTGGACACCGTCTGGCGGCTCACGCGGGCGTGCCGGGCCACCGTCGCGATGGTCACCTTTTCGGCCACAAAATCCCTCTCGCCATCTTGAACGATCCAATCCGAATACGGCAGGATTAGATCGTTCAAGTTTCCGGAATGTTTCGCACTTTGCACCGCCCGGGACGAGTTGTCAAGACGTCCGTCCCGCCCCGACAGGATCTGGAGCCCCGCCGTGACCGAACGCCTTCTGCAACCCCTGCTGCACGAGTTGGTGGGGGTCGTCCTCGCCCCCACCAGCGCGCTGGGGGACGCGGCCGGGCAGATCCGCCCGGCCGGCGTACAGGGCGTGTTCCACGCCGACGCCCGGGTGCTCTCCCGCGCCGAGCTGCTGATCGACGGCCAGGAGCTGGAGGGGCTGACCCGGGTGACCGACGGCCCGCACGGCGCCCGGTTCGTCGGGCTGGCCCGGTGGCTCGGCGACCCGTCGCCCGACCCGACCGTCCGCGTCGACCGGCTGCGCCGGGTCACGCCGGGCGGGCTCACCGAGGAGATCCGGGTCGTCTCCACCGCCTCGGTGCCGGTCCGAGCCACGGTGAGCGTCGAGCTGGGCTGCGACCTGGCGCCGATCGAGGTGGTCAAGTCCGGGGGCTCCGCCGAGCCGCTGGCCGCCAAGGCCGGCCAACCCGGCGAGCTGGTGTGGGCGGCCGAGGGCATCACCGTCACCGTGACCGGCGACGACGCGGAGGTCGACGCCGTCGGCGAGCGGGCCAGCGCCCCCCGCCTGACCTGGCCGGTCGACCTGCCGACCCGCGGCGCGGCGGTGCTGCGCTGGCGGCTCGCCGTCGAGGACCCGCGGGCGGTGGTGGTCTGCCCACCGGGCGAGCCGGCCTGGTCCCGTCCCGCCTCGCGCGCGGACGACCGACGGCTCACCCGGTTCCTCGACCGCAGCCTCGACGACCTGCGCGGCCTGCGGCTGGCCGAGGCGGGCGCGCCGCACGACGTGTTCCTCGGCGCCGGGGTGCCCTGGTTCCTCACCCTGTTCGGGCGGGACAGCCTCTGGGCCGCCCAGATGCTGCTGCCGCTCGGCACCGAGCTGGCCGCCGGCACGCTCCGGGTGCTGGCCCGCCGGCAGGGCGCCCGGGTCGACCCGGCCACCGGCGAGGCGCCCGGCAAGATCCTGCACGAACTCCGCCGCCACCAGTTCGCGCTGCCCGGCAACGGGCTACGACTCCCCCCGGCGTACTACGGCACCGTCGACGCCACCATGCTCTGGGTCAACCTGCTGCACGACGCGTGGCGGTGGGGACTGCCGGCGGAGCAGATCGAGCCGCTCCTGCCCAACCTGGAGGCCGCGCTGGGCTGGCTCGCCCACCATGCCGACGCCGACGGCGACGGGCTGGTCGAGTACGTCGACACCACCGGGCACGGCCTGGCCAACCAGGGCTGGAAGGACTCCGGCGACGCGGTCCGGTTCCGCGACGGCACCCTGGCCGCGCCGCCGATCGTGCTGGCCGAGGTGCAGGGGTACGCGCACGAGGCCGCGGTGAACGCCGCCGCCCTGCTCGACGCGTTCGGCCGGCCCGACGGGGACCGCTGGCGCGACCACGCCGACCGGCTGGCCGGGCGGTTCCGGGCCGCGTTCTGGGTGGACGGGCCGCACGGTCCGCAGCCCGCGCTCGCCCTGGACCGCGACAAGCGGCCGGTCGACTCGCTGACCAGCAACATCGGCCATCTGCTCGGCACCGGGCTGCTCTCCGGCGAGGAGGAGGCGCAGGTGGCCCGGCTGCTCGGCACCGACGCGCTGGCCGGCGGGTTCGGCCTGCGCACCATGTCCACCGACGACGCCGGCTTCAGCCCGCTGTCGTACCACTGCGGCTCGATCTGGACGCACGACACCGCGATCGTGCTCGCCCGGCTGGCCCGGGCCGGCTTCCGGGACGCCGCGCTGGGCCTCGCCGACGGGCTGCTCGGCGCGGCCGAGGCGTTCGACTACCGGCTGCCCGAGCTGTACGGCGGGGACGACCGGTCGGTCGGCCGGCCGGTGCCCTATCCGGCGGCGTGCCGACCGCAGGCCTGGGCCGCGGCCGGCGCGGTGCTGCTGCTCCAGGCCGCCACCGGGCTCTACCCCGACGTGCCGGGCGGCACGGTGCGGCTCGCTCCGCTGGCCGGCCCGGAGCTCGGCGCGCTGGCCGTCGACCGCCTCACGGTGGCCGGCGCCCCGGTCGCCGTGACGGTCGACCGCGCCGGCCACCCCACCGTCACCGGCCTGCCCGCCGGGCTGACGGTCACCGTCGACCCCGCACCCACCCGGGCGACCGTCCCCACCCAACGCCCCACCCCGACCGACCTGCCCACCCAGGCCTGACCCCGCCCGCCTGAGCGAGGTTGATCATGAAGTTGTTGCCGTCCGTCTCGGCGTGTCGCGGCAACAACTCCATGATCACCGGGTGGGTCAGCGGGTGGTGAGTTCGGCGACGATCTCGTCGTCCTCCATGTCGCCGGTGGGGTGGAAGCCCAGGGCGGTGTAGAGGGCCGCGGCCGCGGTGTTGTCCGGGTGGTACGACAGCCGGACCGGCGGATGCCCGTCCCGGGCGGCCAGCCAGCCGGCCAACGTCGACACCGTCGCCGCGCCGATCCCCCGCCCCTGGGCCGCCGCGTCGATCATCATGCCGCCGATCCAGTGCGACCCGTCGTCGTCCACGCCCCACATGACGTGCCCGACGACCGTCTCGTCGGCGTACACCGCGAGCGAGGTCCACACGTCGCCGCGGCTGGTCAGCAGCAGGTAGCGGGCGGCCAGCGCGGGCACCCAGGCCCGCTGGTCGTCGCGCGGCGCGACGTCGGCCACCGCCCGCCAGTTGTCGTCGTCCACCGAGCGCAGGGTGATGGGGCGTCCGGCCTTGTCGTGGTGTCCAGCATCGATCACCGAGGCAGCCTAGGAGCTGCCCGGTGCGCGGGCGACGGACTTTCCCGCTCAGTCGAGCAGCGCGTCGAGGCCCACGGTGAGACCGGGCCGGTTGCGCACCTCGCGGACGGCCAGCAGCACACCGGGCATGAACGAGGCCCGGTCGTACGAGTCATGCCGGATCGTCAGCGTCTCGCCGGTGGTACCGAAGAGCACCTCCTGGTGCGCGACGAGCCCGGTGGCCCGCACCGCGTGCACGCGTACCCCGTCGATCTCGGCGCCCCGGGCGCCCGGCACCTCGTCCTTCGTCGCGTCCGGAACCGGACCGAGCCCGGCCTCGGCGCGGGCCCGGGCGATCTGCCGGGCGGTGTGCGTCGCGGTGCCGCTCGGCGCGTCGAGCTTGCGGGGGTGGTGCTGCTCGATGATCTCGACCGACTCGAAGTGCCGGGCCGCCCGGGCGGCGAACTGCATCATCAGCACCGCGCCGATGCCGAAGTTCGGCGCGATCACCACCCCGACGCCGGGCTTGCGGGCGAGCCAGCCACGTACCCGCTCCAGCCGCTGCTCGGTGAACCCGGTGGTGCCGACCACCACGCTGATGCCCTGGTCGATGCACCAGTGCAGATTGTCCATGACGACGTCCGGGGTGGTGAAGTCCACGACCACCTCGGCGCCGGCGTCGGAGGCCGCGAACAGGCCGTCGCCCTGGTCGATCATCGCCACCAGCTCCAGGTCGGACGCCGCGTCGACCGTCTTGCACACCTCGACGCCCATCCGGCCCCGGGCACCGAGCACGCCCACCCGCAGCGGCTCGACCGGGTTTCTCTCCTGCTCGTCACTCACGGGGCACAACCTATCCCAATCAGGACGGCCCCACCCCACGGGACCTGCCTCCTCCCACACCGGGCCTGCCCCCCGGGCCGCGCTCCGCAGCGCCCGTCGATCATGCAGTTGTGGTGGGTGACAGAAGGTTCAGATACGAGTGAAACCGGCACCACACGTGCATGATCGACGCCGAGGGAGCGGGCGAGGGCGGGGGCGGCGGCGGGGTCAGGGTGTGGTGAAGTCGCCGGCGCCGAACGGGCCGACCACGGCCAGCGACATCGGGCGGCCCAGCAGTTCGGCGGCGAGGGCGTTCACGTCCTCGACGGTCACCGCGTCGACCCGGGCCAGCAGCTCGTCCACCGGCATCAGGTCGCCGTAGAGCAGCTCGCCCTTGGCCAGCCGGCTCATCCGCGAGCCGGTGTCCTCCAGGCCCAGCACGAACGACCCCTTCGACATGCCCTTGCCCCGGACGATCTCCGCCTCGGTCAGCCCGTCGGCGGCCACCCGGGCCAGCTCGGCGCGGGTCAGCTCGAGCACCTCGTCCACCTTGCCCGGGGCGCAGCCCGCGTAGACGGCGAAGAGCCCGGTGTCGGCGTACTGGCTGGCGTAGGAGTAGACGGAGTAGGCCAGGCCGCGCTGCTCCCGGATCTCCTGGAACAGCCGGCTGGACATGCCGCCGCCGAGCACGTTGTTGAGCACGCCGAGGGCGAAGCGGCGCTCGTCGGTCCGGTCGATGGCGGGGCAGCCGAGGATGACGTGCGCCTGCTCGGTCTCCTTCGGCTCGACCAGGGTCGTCGCCGGCCGAGTGCGTACGGCCGGAGCGGCCGGACGGTGCGGCGCCGGCGTGGCCGGGTCGGTGTCCAGCGGGGTGCCCTGCAAGGCCTGCCGGACCAGCTTGACCACCACCGCGTGGTCGAGGTTCCCGGCGGCGGCAATGACGATCTGCGGGGCGGTGTAGTTGCGGCGGTAGAAGCCCTGGATCTGCCCGCGGGTCATCGGGGTGACCGTCTCCTCGGTGCCGGAGATCAGTCGGCCCAGCGGGTGGTCGCCGTAGACGGCCCGGGCGAAGAGGTCGTGCACCTCGTCACCGGGCTCGTCGTCGTGCATGGCGATCTCCTCGAGGATCACGCCCCGCTCGGTCTCCACGTCCGCCGGCTCCAGTACGGAGTCGGCGACCAGGTCGCACATCACGTCGATCGCCAGCGGCAGGTCCTCGTCCAGCACGCGGGCGTAGTAGCAGGTGTACTCCTTGGTGGTGAAGGCGTTCGTCTCGCCGCCCACCGCCTCGATCGCCGAGGAGATCTCCAGCGCGCCGCGCTTGCGGGTGCCCTTGAAGAGCAGGTGCTCCAGGAAGTGCGCGGCGCCGGACTGCGGGCCGGTCTCGTCCCGGGAGCCGACCGATACCCAGATGCCGAACGACACGCTGCGCATCGTGGGGATCGCCTCGGTGAGCACGCGCAGACCGCTGGGCAGCACGGTACGTCGTACCGTGCCGCCCAGCGGGTCGTCGCTGATCGTCCGGGTCACCGCCCGGCCGCCGCCGGCAGCCTGGTCGGCGGCTCGGGACCGGGTCGCCCCGCCCGGGAACGACACCACCCCCCGTCGATCCGGCGGAAACGGCGCACGAGCGGCCCGACTCACGTGTTGCTCCCAGATCGACGAGGGGTGATGGTGGTGCTGCGGTGCGAGGACGGTCAGGAGTGCCGGGTCCGGCGGCGCGGACGCTCGCCGCCCTCGCCACCCTCGCCGCCGCCCTGGCCACGGTCGCCACGCTCCGGGCTCCGGCCGCCACGCTCCCGGTCACCCCGGTCGCGCGGACCCCGGTCGCCACGGTCGCGGCCGGCCGGGCGCTCGCCGCCCTCGCCCTCCGCGGCGGCCGGCGCCTCGGCGCCCTCCGGGCGGACCTTGTCCAGGTAGATCTTGCCGCGCTGGTCGATGTCGGCGATCTCCACCTCGACGCGGTCGCCCACGTTGAGGAAGTCCTCGACCTTCTCGACCCGCTTGCCGTCGCCGACCTTCGAGATGTGCAGCAGGCCGTCCCGGCCGGGCAGCAGCGAGATGAACGCGCCGAACGCGGCGGTCTTGACCACCGTGCCCAGGAACCGGTCGCCGACCTTCGGCAGGGTCGGGTTGGCGATCGCGTTGATCCGCTCCACCGCGGCCTGGGCCGACGGGCCGTTGGTCGCGCCGACGTAGATCGTGCCGTCGTCCTCGATGGAGATCTCGGCGCCGGTCTCGTCCTGGATCGCGTTGATGGTCTGGCCCTTCGGGCCGATCACCATGCCGATCTTGTCCACCGGGATCTTGACGGTGGTGACCCGCGGCGCGTAGTCGCTCATCGTGGCCGGGCCCTCGATCGCCGACTGCATCACGTCGAGGATCGTCTGCCGGGCCTCGTGGGCCTGCTGGAGTGCACCGGCCAGCACGTCTGACGGGATGCCGTCGAGCTTGGTGTCGAGCTGGAGCGCGGTGACGAAGTCCCGGGTGCCGGCGACCTTGAAGTCCATGTCACCGAACGCGTCCTCGGCGCCGAGGATGTCGGTCAGCGTCACGTACTGGGTCTTGCCGTCGACCTCGTCGGAGATGAGGCCCATGGCGATGCCGGCGACCGGCGCCTTCAGCGGCACACCGGCGGAGAGCAGGCCCAGCGTCGAGGCGCAGACCGAACCCATCGAGGTGGAGCCGTTGGAGCCGAGCGCCTCGGAGACCTGCCGGATGGCGTACGGGAACTCTTCGCGCGAGGGCAGCACCGGGATCAGGGCCCGCTCGGCGAGCGCGCCGTGGCCGATCTCGCGCCGCTTCGGCGAACCGACCCGGCCGGTCTCACCGGTCGAGTACGGCGGGAAGTTGTAGTTGTGCATGTAGCGCTTGGACTTCTCCGGGGAGAGGGTGTCCAGCGACTGCTCCATGCGCAGCATGTTCAGCGTGGTGACGCCCAGGATCTGGGTCTCCCCCCGCTCGAACAGCGCCGAGCCGTGCACCCGCGGCAGCACGCCGACCTCGGCGGTCAGCGGACGGATGTCACGCGGGCCACGGCCGTCGATGCGGACCTGCTCGCGCAGCACCCGGCTGCGGACCTCGGACTTGGTCAGCGACCGGAACGCGGCGCTGAGCTCCTTCTCCCGGCCCTCGAAGCGCGGGCCGAGCTCCTCGGCGACCCGGGCCTTCACCCGGTCCAGCGCCTCCTCGCGGTCCGCCTTGCCGGCGATCTTCAGGGCCTCGGCCACGTCAGCCCGGGCCAGGTCGGCCACCGCGTCGTAGGCGTCGTCGGCGTAGTCGAGGAAGACCGGGAACTCGGCGACCGGCTTGGCGGCCACGTCGGCCAGCTCGCTCTGCGCCCGGCACAGCTCGCGGATGGCGGGCTTCGCGGCCTCCAGGCCGCTGGCCACGACCTCCTCGGTCGGGGCGGGGGCACCGCCGGCGACCAGCGCCACGGTGTGCTCGGTGGCCTCGGCCTCGACCATCATGATCGCGACGTCGCCGTCCGGCAGCGCGCGGCCGGCCACCACCATGTCGAAGGTGGCGCGGGCCAGCTCCTCGTGCGTCGGGAAGGCGACCCACTGGCCGTCGACGTGCGCCATGCGGGTTGCGCCGATCGGGCCGGAGAACGGCAGGCCGGACAGCTTGGTCGACATCGACGCGGCGTTGATCGCCACCACGTCGTACGGGTGCTGCGGGTCGAGCGCGAGGACGGTCTCGACGACCTGGACCTCGTTGCGCAGGCCCTTGACGAAGGACGGGCGCAGCGGCCGGTCGATCAGGCGGCAGGTGAGGATCGCGTCCTCGCTCGGCCGGCCCTCACGGCGGAAGAACGAGCCGGGGATCCGGCCCGCGGCGTACATCCGCTCCTCCACGTCCACGGTCAGCGGGAAGAAGTCGAACGACTCCCGCGGCTGCTTACTGGCGGTGGTGGCGGAGAGGACGACGGTCTCGCCGAGCTGGGCGATGACGGAGCCGGCGGCCTGACGGGCCAGCCGACCGGTGGAGAAGGTGATCTCACGGGTGCCGAAGGACCCGTTGTCGATCACGGCGGTGCGGGATTCGGTGCCGAGGTTGGTCTCGGTCATGGTGCGGTTGTGCTCCTTCGCGTCGGGGGCCCACGACACGGGAGCTGCCCAGACGGCCGGTCTTCGATCGAAGCGCCCGGGTGGCCGGCGAGTTGCCGGGGTGCCCGGGGGCCACTACCGGAGACCGGTGCGCTGACCGGCTCCCTCTCGAATGGTCGAGCGGCCCTGTTCTTCTGTGGTGCGGAACGGGGGAGCGACCCGGTCGGGTCGCTCCCCCGTCACGTCACCGGCGCAGACCGAGCCGCTCGATGAGCGACCGGTAGCGGTTGATGTCCTTCTTCTGGACGTAGTTGAGCAGCCGACGGCGACGGCCGACCAGCAGCAGCAGCCCACGGCGGCTGTGGTGGTCGTGCTTGTGCACCTTCAGGTGCTCGGTGAGCTCGGCGATCCGCTTGGTGAGGACCGCGACCTGCACCTCCGGCGAACCGGTGTCGCCCTCGGCGGTCGCGTACTCCGCGCGGATCTTGGCCTTTGCTTCCTGGTCGAGCGCCATGTTCTCCCTGTTTCGGTGGGTTGATCACTGGTGTCCGTCATCCCGTCCGGTGGACCGGAGTCGGACCGGTACCTCGCACCCGCGGCGTCGAGCAGGCACGCGAGGCCCCACGTCGGTCATCCGACGTCCCCGCCAGACTATCAGTTGTCAGCGGGAGTGCCCGGTCAAGGGCCGCGCGCCGGGTTCGCGCCGCCCGACGCGACCTCCCGACCGGCCCGCCGGTGCGGCGGGCGTCACCCGTGGGAGCGCGCCCGAGGCGGCCGCGACCGGCGGCGGCGCACCGGCGATGGTCAGCCGAGCGCGCGCCGGGTCCGCTCCACGTCCTCGCGGATCTGCGCGATCAGCGGCTCGACCGAGTCGTACCGGACCTGACCCCGCAGGTGCGCCACGAAGTCCAGCGCCAGTCGCTCACCGTAGAGGTCGCCGTCGAAGTCGAGGGCGTACGCCTCGACCCGCCGCTCCCGGCCGGAGAAGGTCGGGTTGGTGCCTACCGACACGGCCGCCATCAGCGGCTCGCGCTGGCCGCGACGGACCAGCCGGGCGGCGTACACGCCGTCGGCGGGGATCGCCGCGTACCGGTGGCAGAGCAGGTTGGCGGTGGGGAAGCCCAGCTCACGTCCGCGCTGGTCGCCCCGGACCACCACACCCTCCACCCGGTGCGGCCGGCCCAGCGCGGCCGCCGCCGCGCCCACGTCCCCCGCGTCGACGCAGGAGCGGATGTAGGTGGAGGAGAAGACCGTGCCGTCGGCGGCCACCAGCGGGGCGCCCTCGACCCCGAAGCCGAAGGTCCGGCCCAGCCGCTCCAGCAGCGCCACGTCACCGGCTGCCTTGTGCCCGAAGCGGAAGTTGTCCCCCACCACGACCAGCGCGGCGTGCAGGTGCTCGACCAGCACGTCGTGCACGAACGCCTCGGCCGGCAGCCGGGAGAACTCGGGGGTGAACGGCACGACGCAGAGCACGTCGACGCCGAGCGCCTCGATCAGCTCGGCCTTGCGGGCCGGCTCGGTGAGCACCGCCGGGTGCGAACCGGGGCGGACCACCTCGGCCGGGTGCGGGTCGAACGTGACGACCACCGACTGCACGCCCAGCTCCCGGGCCCGGGCCACCGCGTGGCCGATGGTGGCCTGGTGCCCCTTGTGCACGCCGTCGAAGACGCCGATGGTCACGACCGACCGCCCCCAGCCACCGGGCGCCGCGTCGTACCCCCGCCACCGCTGCATGCCGCTCCTCCCCTGCTCCCCGGCCGGCACCACGCCGGTCCGGCCCCGTGACCACCCGCCGGGCCCCGGCACCGCCGTCAGGCCGGCGCGAGCACGATCTCCGCCCGGGCGCGGCCGTCCCGCTCGCTGACGATAGCGACCAGGCCCCCGGCCGGATCGAAGACGGCGTACGGCCCTGTGATGCCGGTCGCCTCCAGCGGCCCTCCGTGCGAGAGCACCGTCGTCTCGGCGGCGGTGGCGTCGCGGCGCGGGAAGAACCGGTCGGCCGCCGCCGCGAGCGGCAACGTCACCACCTCGGGCGCGCGCTGCTCCAGCTCGTCGAGGGTCGCCGCCTCCGCGAGGGTGAAGCCACCCACCGCCGTACGCCGCAGCGCGGTCAGGTGCCCGCCCACGCCGAGGGCGAGACCGGCGTCCCGGGCGATCGCCCGGATGTACGTGCCGGAGGAGCAGGTCACGTCGACGTCCACGTCGACCACGTCGGGCTGGTCGCGCCGGACGGCGAGCAGCTCCAGGCGGGAGACGGTGACCCGGCGGGCCGGAAGCTCGACGCTCTCTCCCTCGCGCACCCGCTTGTACGCCCGCTCTCCGTTGATCTTGATGGCGCTGACCGCGCTCGGCACCTGGTCGATCTCGCCCGTCAGCGCCGCGAGGGCGTCCCGGATCGCGGCGTCGGCGACCTCGCCGGCCGGGGTGGTGGCGATCACGTCGCCCTCGGCGTCGTCGGTGACGGTGGCCTGGCCGAGCCGGATCGTGGCGGTGTAGCTCTTGCCCGCGCCGATGACGTACGTCAGCAGCCGGGTGGCCCGACCCACCCCGATCACCAGCACCCCGGTGGCCATCGGATCGAGGGTGCCGCCGTGGCCCACCCGACGGGTCCGGGCCAGCCGGCGGATCCGCGCCACCACGTCGTGCGACGTCATGCCGCCGGGCTTGTCGACCACGATCAGACCGTCTGTGCTCACGACACCCAAGCCTGCCAGACGTCCTCACGGGGGCCGCCACGGCCGGGCATCCGTGCCGGAGATCGGGTGATCGGCGGGTGCGGGATCGGCCGGACCGGTGGGAACGCCCGCCGCCGGCCGTCTCGGTCAGCGCGGAGGCGGGCCCGGTGAGATGATCATGCGCCCCCTCGCCGCCCGAGCTCTGGAAACTGGATGACCACCACCGATCCGTCCGCACCGGCAGCCACCCCCGCCCCGAACTCCGTCTCCGACGCCGCCGGGGAACCGCCCGTCCGGATCCCCGACTGGATGCGCGAGCCGCGGACGGAGCATCCGCCGACCGGCTCGGAGCGGCTCAGACTGGTGTGGGAGGAGCACGGCGGGAAGGTGCTCGGCGGGATCGGCGGCATCGTGGCCCTCGGCCTGGTGGTGGTGCTGGCGGTGAGCGGGATGACCTTCCGCCAGCGGGTGCACGACGGCGAGCCACTGCTGCCGCGCCGCGACCGGACCGCCGCCGCGCGGCCGACCGACGCCAGCGGCAACTCGCTGGGGGTGTACGTCGGGACTCCGGCGGAGTCCTTCGCCGCGGGCGCGGACGCCATCGAACTGCCCGCAGCCACAGCCGCCGGGCCGTTCACCGCGAAGCAGGTCGCGAACGCGCTGGACCAGGTGCGTCAGGCGCTGGTCGCGGCGCGGCTCGCCCCGTCGATGGTGGCAGCCGACGAACCCGGACCGTTCCTCGCCCTGCTCGCCGAGGACAACCGCGACGAAGTTCGCGCCGACCTGGCCGACGGCGCCTCTCTCAACTACGCGACTCGGATCGACCCCGACGCCAACCCGGGATGGGTACGGGACGACGGCGTCCGGGCCAAGGGGACGGTCAGCTTCCGCGCGACCACCGACGCCGACGGCTTCCGGGTCGTCGAGATCACCACGAGCTTCCTCTGGGTCTACTCCTTCGACCTCTGGCAGGCACAGAAGTATCCGCCGGGGACGGAGCTGGTCACGATCCGCGACCGGGTCGTCTGGCACCTGCCGCATCCCGACGACGTCCTGCCGGCCTCCCGAGGCCTCTGGGTGGCGGAGGCAGCGAGCACCGTCCAGAACGCCGACTGCGCCGCGATCAGGCGCGGCTACCTGGCGCTGGAGAAGAAGGACCGGCTCGGCATCCCCACCCCCGGTCCGACCGGCGACGTGTACCAGCCGGACTGGCGTCCGGGCGACGGCGAGGAGTGCTGAGGCCGCCGCTCAGCGGACCGCCCCCACCACCGCCCACCGTCCCGAGCGCAGCCGCAGGAGCAGCGCGACCAACCGGAGCACCACGAACAGGGTGAGGCCGGCCCAGATGCCGCCCAGCCCGAGGTCGAGCCCGTACGCCAGCCAGATCGCCGGCAGGAACCCGCCCAGCGCCGCCACGACGGTGAGGTTGCGCAGGTAGCGGACGTCACCCGCGCCGATCAACACGCCGTCCAGGGCGAAGACCACCCCGGCCAGCGGCTGCATCGCCACGAACCAGGGCCAGGCCACCATGGCCTGGTCGCGGACCTGTGGGTCGGAGCTGAACCAGGCCGGCACCACCCCGGCGCCGGCGGCGATCAGCACCGCGAACGCGACGCCGCACACGCCGCCGAGCAGCCCGATCCGGCGGGCCAGCGAGCGCGCCCCGGCCTCGTCGCCGGCACCGAGCGCGGCGCCGACCAGCGACTGCGCGGCGATGGCGAGCGCGTCGAGCACCAGCGCGGTGAAGAACCACAGTTGCAGGGCGATCTGGTGGGCGCCGACCGCCGCCGCGCCGAAGCGGGCCGCCACGGCGGTCGCCGACAGGAAGCTCGCCTGGAACGCCGCTCCACGGATCAGCAGGTCGCGGCTGAGCACCAACTGCTGGCGGATCAGCCGGGGCCGCGGCCGCAGCGGGACGCGTTCGGCCACCAGCGCGGCGGCGAACAGCCCGCCGCCGAGCGTCTGGGCGACCGCGTTGGCCACCGCCGAACCGGTCAGGCCGAGCCCGAGGGGGTAGACCAGCACGGGGCAGAGCACCGCGGAGAGCAGGTTCGGCCCCAGCACGAAGAGCAGCGGGCGGCGGGTGTCCTGGATTCCGCGCAGCCAGCCGTTGCCCGCGGCGGCGAGCAGCAGCCCGGGGGCGCCGAGCGACGCGATCCGCAGCCACTGCGCCGCGGCGTCGGCCACCTCACCGGGGCCGCCGACGAGCGTACGCGCGAGCGCCCCGCCGCCGACCTGCATGGCGAGCGCGACCAGCAGCCCGACGCCGAACGCCAGCCAGGACGCCTGCACGCCCTCGGCGACGGCGGCCGCCCGGTCCCCCGCGCCGAACCGGCGGGCCGAGCGCCCGGTGGTGCCGTACGCCACCACGGTGCCGAGCCAGGCGGTGAGCGTCATGACCGTGCCGCCGACGGCGAGCGCGGCCAGCGGCACCCGGCCGAGGTGGCCGACCACGGCGGTGTCGACCAGCACGTAGAGCGGCTCGGCGGCGAGCACGACGAGCGCCGGCAGGGCGAGCGCGGCGATGCGTCGCGGCGTGGCGGCGGCGCGGGCGGTGGTGGCGGTGTCGGTGGCGGTTGGCTGGCTCATCGCCGCCGATCCTGGCACGACCTCAGTAAGGGGCGCAAGACGGGTGATGACTTACGCATCGACCGTCCGGCGTGACAGGGGAAGGTGTCGACCGCGGGTGGCGGCGGCCGGGTCGAGGAACAGGAGGCGGGCGAAGGCGGGGACCGACGTTGATCCACTCCAGATCGCCGATATCGCGGTGTCCTGGGGCGTGGCGCAACGCCAGGTCGCCCACCTCGGTGTCGATCTTCTGCGGCACGACACCGCTCGCCGGCTCAGCGTGGGGCGGTGGGGAGTGAGTCGAGCCAGCGACGCACCGCGGCGCGACTGCGCAGCCGCACCACGGGCACTTCCGGGGCGGACGCGACCGACGCGAGCAGGCGCGGCCGGGAACGGCGCGGGTAGCGCCAGACGTACCAGAGGAACTGGAGGTCGATCTGTTCCGCGCAGCCGGCGGGCAGGTCGTCGCGCGCCGTCGCGCGGTGGGCCCAGCGGCGGCGCAGCACCCGACCGAGGCAGAGCAGTCGGGGCAGGTCGCAGAAGACGAGCAGGTCGGCCCGGGGCAGGCGGAGGTCGAGGCTGCCGCCGTAGTTGCCGTCCATCACCCAGGCCGGTCGGGCCGCCAGCCGGGTGACGGTCTCCCGCCAGCGCGCCTCGTCGGGCGCGGTCCAGCCGGGCTGCCAGAAGTGCCGGTCGAGGTGGATCAGCGGGAGATCGAGCCGGCGGGCGATCTCGCGGGCGAGGGTGGTCTTGCCGGCACCGGCGCTGCCGACCACCAGGATCCGGCGCACCAGGCGACCGTACTGCCCGGTCGGGGCCGGCGGGAAGCGGAGTCGGGTCAGGCTGTCGACGCCGGACGGGCGGTGACGCTGTCGGCGCGGCGCGTCGGCGGCGTCACCGCCGGGCGGTCTGCGTCACTGCCGGGTGTCCATCGACGTCTGCAGCGCGCGGCGGGCCTGCTCGCGGGCGTCGTCAGTGGACTCGGGCTTGGGCTTGCTCGGCATCGTCGGTGCTCCCTTCCAGGGTGCGAGCCACCGTCGGACGGCGGCCCTCACGGGCGGTCCTGCTGGGCGCCCCTACGGCGGTCCGGGGTTGCCGGAGCGGCCGGCTGGGCAGCGTGAGCCCGGGTCGGTCGACCCTGGAGGGAGGCGGCACCGGGTGTGGCGCCACCCCCTTGACCTGCGCCGATCAGCGCGGCGCGGACCTTTCCCAAGTTAGCGTTCAGTCAGCCGCACTGCGCGCCGTTCCCGGGATCTGGACAGTCGGGCCCTCGACGTCAGCGGGCCAGGAAGTGCCAGCCCAGCCACCACCAGAAGCCGAAGAGACCGATCCGGCCCACCGGCACCGGGCCTACCTCGTAGCGCATGACGTACGCACAGACCTCGCCGAGCGTCGGGATCCGGGACCCCTCCCGGCGGGCCAGCCACTCGATGCCGGCGAAGAGCGCCAGCGCGGTGAGGAAGCCACCGATAGCGAGCACTCGCATCATCGCCGCACCAACCCCCAGAACGCGGCCAGCCAGGCGAACCAGGCCGTGGACCGGAGCAACTGGTCCTCCAGCAACGGGTCGGCGAGCCGGGAGAAGGTGGGGAACTCGTCGCCCACCGAGAGCACGAAGGTGGCTCCCTCGAAGACGCCGAAGACCACCACGGGCAGCGCCCACCAGGCGGCTCCGGCGCCCAGCCGAGCCGGGGCCGGTCGACGCGGCACCCGGTTGCTCAGACCGAGCCAGATCAGCACCCCGCCGGTGCCGAGCGTGTAGAGATTGGCCTCCGTGGAGAACGAGACGAACCGGCCGCCCACCAACGAGAGGCAGACCAGCACGGGCACGGAGAAGGCGGGACGGTCCCAGGCGCGGGGCGCCTCGAGGGTGAGGTCGCGGGGCTGCTCCATTCCGTGATTCTCCCTGCACTCAGCGCGCGCGGGAAGCCCGGTGACGCCCCGAGCTGACCCTGATCCCGGGCCGGGGGTCAGGTGGCGGCGATCAGCGCCGTGTCGAGTTGCCGCCGGATCTGGTCGACGACCCCCTCGGCACTGCCCCGCCCGGTGAACCCGGCGGCGAACCGGTGCCCACCGCCGCCCAACGCGACCGCGACCCGGCTGACGTCCACCTCGCCCTTGCTGCGCATCGAGACGGCCCACTGGTCGGGCGCGGTCTGCTTGAGGACGCAGCTCACGTCGGCCTCGGCCGTGCAGCGCACCGAGTCGATGAGGGCCTCCAGCACGTACGGCCGCTGCTCGTGGCGGGCCAGGTCGTCCAGGGTGGCCCAGGTCCAGACCAGTCCCCGACCGCCGGCCGCCGCCGGCTCCAGCCGAGCCCGGCCGAGCACCTCGCCGAAGAGCCGGACCGCCCCGAACGGCCGGGTGTCGAACACTCGGCGGGAGATGTCCCCCGGGCGGATGCCGGTGGCGAGCAGCCGGGCGGCCATGTGGTGCACCGCCGGGGTGGTCGCCTCGAAACGGAACGAGCCGGTGTCGGTGGTCAGCGCGACGTAGAGACACTCGGCGATCTCCGCGTCGAGCGGCACGTCGAGCCGGGCCAGCAACTGCTCGGCGACCACCGAGGTGGCCGCGGCGTGCGGATCGACCAGGTTGATCCCGCCGAAGCGGGTGTTCGAGGCGTGGTGGTCGAGGACCAACGCCACACCGGCCGTGTCCAGGCGGTCGACCAGCTCACCGAGGCGCGACTCGCTCGCCGCGTCGAAGCAGATCACCAGGTCCGGGTCCGGGTACGCGTCGACCGCCGGCACCAGCAGGTCGAGCCCCGGCAACCCGCGGAACGGCTCGGGCACCTCGGGTGGCCCCGGGAAGGTCGCCTGCATCCGGCGTACGCCGAGCCGACGCAGGCCCAGCCCGAAGCCGAGCATGCTGCCCAGCGCGTCCCCGTCCGGGTTGACGTGGCAGATCAGCAGCACCCGGCCGTCGGCCGGAAGCTCGCGGAGCGCCGCCTCGGCAGCCGCCCAGTCGGCGGCCTCCGGGCCCGCGTCCACCGGCGCCGCCTCGACGACGGCACCCGCGGGGCCACCCGGCCCGGTCAC